>JAFUYB010000021.1 GCA_017470735.1 Lachnospiraceae bacterium
AGACCTTACCGAAAAAACCGGTCTTCCTTTGACATCCTATTTTCTGACAAATGGCCATATAAAAAAGATGCTAAGTCACAGGTTTTAATCCGTGGCTTAGCACTATATTTTACATCTCAACCCCGAAAGTCAGGTATCATGATTGAGTATATACTGTTTGTATTTGCATATAGGCTGGGGATAATATTGAAATTAAATGAAATAGGACGATTATAGCGGTACGGATTGAGGGTTGTTGTTTTTAGGTATAGGATAAAACAAATGATTTTGTTTTTGGATGCGTTAAACGGATTTTTCTTTCGGCACGTCTTTTTTTGATTGCACTTCTAATTGCGTTTCAAGTTCGGCAATGCGTTTTTGCAATACTTTAACTCCGAGGTGGCGTCGTTGATCCGGTTCAAGTTTAACACAGAAAGGCGGATGCTGTCACTATATATTTTGCGGGAAACCAACGATAAAATATACTCGACAGTGGCATTGAAAACATACATAAGGAATTGACAGAATGCGGCGACGAGGATACAATGTAACTAAATATTAGTTGCAAGGAGATGTGGGGTGCCAAGCAAGGATTCCTTATTGAAAAAGCTGATGGCAAAGCCATTACCAACGAATTATACAGTAAGAGAACTTGATTCGCTGATGAAGAAATGTGGATGCCGGAAGTATGCAGGCGGTCGAGGATCTGCGGTGAAGTATGTTCATATGGAATCCGGTCGTATCGTAGAGTTTGATGCGCCACATCTAGGAAATGAACTGTACAGGTATCATGTGAATGCTGTGAAGAAGTTTCTCTCAGATATTGGGGAGGTGGAAGAATGAGTTCGGTTATGGAATACAATGGATATCACGCTAAAGTTGAATTTGACGATCAAGATAACATATTTGTAGGAACGGTGATGGGGTTAAATGACACATTGGCGTTTCATGGGAAATCGGTAAATGAGTTGAAAGAATCCTTCCAGAATTGTATTGAAGATTATCTGGACTTGTGCAGAGAAATCGGGAAGCCGCCGGAAAAGGAATTCAAAGGAGTATTCAACATAAGGATATCGCCTGATTCGCACAGGGAAGCGGCAATGAATGCAGCGATTGATGGAATTACATTAAACCAGTTTGTGGCAGAGGCAATAGACGAAAAGATTGAAAGAAAGAGGGCGATGACCGTTAATTAAATAAATTGTCGGATTACCTCGGTCGTAATAGACCGGGGTTTTTGATTGCCGTAAACATTATTTAGAAGCTAACTAGCCCATAAATCAGAAAATCATTTCACTTGAGGTGTTCACGCCTGAACATGTTATAATACAACCCGGAAACTTATTTTTATGTAAACCACCCATATAGGATGGGATGCCAGGCGGTCGGTTTGCATTAGAGGAGAAACGATAGTCACGCCGGGGGGATTGACATTATCCCCAGGTGTCATGTTATACTGTAGTGTGCTGAAGTGGCATTTTGTTGCAATGGCTCAGGGGGAGCATAGGGATGGCTTCGATTCTTTCGGTTCCGGGGACAGATACGCGCAAGGCGAGTGGAAACGCCTGCCTGAAAATTGAGGGGAAGACCGGTTCGTCGGCGACATTTGTCTGCCAGTTCAATCCGGACAATTTTCATATTCATACACAGGGCAAGTTTTCGACAGTGGAACGGCAGGGCAAGGACAAGCCGATCGTCCAGTTCATGGGCGGTTCTGTGTCCGTTCTGGATCTGAAGCTCTATTTTGATACCAGCACATCTTATGAGATCACGACAGGTCTGATCACGAAGCCGAGCAAAGCAAAGGCTTCCGATGTTTCCGATTATGCAAATGTACTGTTGAGTGTGGTCAGGATCGACGGCAAAGAGCACCGTCCGCCGGTCGTGACCTTTTATTGGGGATCCTTTTCGTTCAAAGGGTTCGCCCAGACCGTGGATGTGACTTATACGATGTTTGAGACGGGCGGGATGCCGGTGCGCTGCGAGGTGGATATGCGGCTGATCGCCGAAGAGGAGGATGACGACGGATCGATCCTTTCGCCGCTGGAATCACCGGACCGGACGAAGTGCATTGTGTTAAAAGAGGGGATGAATCTCTGGGACATTGCCGGGCAGGAGTACGGCGACGCAGGCTATTGGCGGGAGATCGCGCGGGCCAACAATATCATGGATCCGCTGGCGATTCCGGTCGGGACCAATCTCAGGGTACCTGCGCTGGTATAGCGGTGCGGCGCTGCGGAAGGAAAATGACGGCCGGGTAATGCAGTTTGGCGGGCGGTGACAGACAAAAACAGCTATGGCAGATTTGATGAGCGGCTCTTATACCTATGATGAGCTGGAGAAAAAATACGACGGCTTTGAGATTCCGATCGTCAAGGTCAAGGTAAATGGGATGGATGCCGTATCGACGCTGGATCTGGCAATCGTCGAGATGAAGATGACGCTGTCGATCGAAGCGGCGAGCATGGTCATTTTAAAAATCGGCGACAAGTACGATATGAAGAACCACGCCTTTGACTCAAAGGTGAAAAATGAATTTTCGATCGGAACCGTGGTGGAGGTGGAGGTCGGTTACAAGTCCACGACGCTGAATCTGTTTAAGGGCTTTGTCGCGGCGCTTGGAGCCGAATTTTCCAATCTGCCGATGATCGTGGTGACGCTGATGGATGTGCGCAGGCTGATGATGCTCGCGGGGAACCGCGTCCAGCTTCACGATGTCAAGAATTATTCGGATGTCTTCCACACGGTCATGTCGCGCTACAGCAAGCTCTGCAGTACCGATGTCGACGCGACGACGGACAATCTGGTGAATCCGCTTTCGCAGACGCAGGACGATTATTCTTTTGTGACGCGGGAGCTGATCGGCAACGGCAGGGCGGACAGGGAGTTTTTCGTGCTTGGCAAAAAGGCGTATTTCCGCAAGCCGTATAAAGAAAAGACATCGATCATGACCTTGGAATACGGGCGTGAGCTTCTGGCATTAAAGACGGACGAGGCGTACCGCGATCTGAACATCGAGGTCGTCGGATACGATGCGGACCAGCAGATGACGGTGACCGGCAAAGCATCGGTAAAGACGCCCCTTTTGATGAGCAAGCTGATCGGCGACACGCCGGAGTATTACCTGACGGATCCGGCGATGGACACGGTATCCAAGGCAAAGGACAAGGCGCAGACCATTGCCGACAAGCTGGAGTACAAGGCAAAGACCGGCCAGGGGATGACGATCGGGATACCGGAGATCGTTCCGGGGCGTTATATTACGGTCAAGTCCTTGGACAAGGATCTTTGCGACCACAAATTTTACTTAAAAAATGTCATCCACGAGATCAACGGGGATGATTACAAGACGATGTTTGACATCGAGGGATGGGAAAGCTGATGAGCCATAAGCCTGCGGGGCGGCGGCACGCAGCGTGCGGAGAGTGAAGCAATATGGGAATGTTCTACGAAGGCAATATCGGCGTCAGTGACGAGCGGGTGCCGGGGGTTGTGACGGGACTGGTCAAGGACAATTACGATGCGGAGCATCCGGGCATGATCAAGGTGGACTACTACCTTGGCCAGGACGGAAAAAATGTGACGGGCTGGGTGCCGGTGATGTCGCCCTACGCATTCAAGAACTGCGGAGCCTACGCGATGCCCGAAGTCGGCGCGGAGGTCGTGATCGCGTTCAATATGGGCGACCGCAACTGCCCGATCGTGATCGGCTGTCTGTGGAACAAAAAGAACGATGTGCCCAAGGAGACCTCGGTTGCGGAAAACAAGATCAAGCGGTTTCTGACAAAGGGCGGCTGCGAGGTCGAGTTCAGCGACGAAAAAGAAAAGGAGTCGATCGAGATCCGCACGCCGAATAAATTGTCCATACGGATCGATGATGAAAAAAAGTCGATCACGATCCAGGACAAGGATAAAAAGAACGGCTTTACATTGAAGTCGGAGGAGGACAGCATCCAGATCACGGCGGGAAAGAAGCTGACGCTCAAGACCGGCGAATCGACCAAGCTTTCGATGGATGAAAACAGCGTAAAGATCAAATCGGAAAAGATCGATATCGAGGGTTCCAATTCCGTGACGGTCAAGGGGACGAGCAGCACCAAGGTGTCGGGGGCGCAGGTGACCGTATCCGGCGACAGCAAGCTGGATCTGAAATCATCCGGCGTGACGCAGGTAAAGGGCACCTCCGTGAAATTAAATTAAGAGTATATTTGATAATGATATACAGCAGGCAGAACGGGACGCAGTTTTATGGACGAAAATAACGCAAAAGAATTTTTGGGACGGGGCTTTTCCTTTCCGATCCGCGTGGACAAGAACACCGGCCGGATCGTAACCTCCGGTCAGGAGGAGAGCATCAAGGAAGCCATCCGCGTTATCTTAAATACGAGGCGCGGCGAGCGGATCCGCAATCCGCGGTTTGGCTGCGGGATCTGGGATTACGCCTTTTCGACGATGGATTATACTTCGCTTTCCGCCATGAAGCGGGAGGTCGAGATGGCGTTGGTGCGATGGGAGCCCCGGATCGAGGATATCGCCGTGGAGGTCGAGCCGGTCGAGGCAGAGGGGCAGGTGCTGATCCACATCAGCTATGTGGTGCGGGGAACGAACAACCCGTTCAATATGGTATTTCCGTTTTACATCAATGAGGGCTACGGGGGATGATCGAGGAAGAAATCAAAAAACGGGCCAAAAGCTATACGCCGGAATGGCGGTTCGACGCCGCGCAGCCTGACATCGGCGCTGCGGCGGCAAAGGTCTTCGCGCGGATGATGGAACGCTCAGAAAAAAAACTTTCCCATCTGCCGAAAAAGAACCGGATCGCGTTTTTAAATTCCCTGGGGGCGGATCTGCTGCCGGCCGTGCGCGCCGAAGGGTTCGTGACCTTCGGACTGGTCAACCAGGATGTTTCGGGTGCGCAGGTTGAGGCGGGCACAAGGGTGATCGCCTACGACGAAAGCCGCGATGACGGGCAGGTGGCGTTTGAGACTTTAGATCCGGTCTATGCGGTTCCGGCAGTAGTCAATGATTTTTTCTATGCGGACGACGGGCAGGATGTCATCTACAATATGTTTGACGAAGAAGAGCAGGCTTCGCCGACCGTGCTGTTCCAGAAAAAAGGAGAAAATCTCCAGGCGCATGAGATGTATCTGTCCCATGAAGTGATGCTCTCGCTGGCCAAAGAAGCGGATCTGGCGGTCGGGCTGCCGTTTGACGCGGCAAGGGTAAAGGTATCGTATTCGACCGCAGACGGATGGGAGCCGTTTGCAAGCGTGACCAGGGACGGCAATCTGATGAATCTGAAAAAGGGCATCCGCCAGCCGCCGCTCGTGGAAAGGGAAGTCAACGGCAAGAGCGCGCACTGGCTGCGGTTTTCGCTTTCCGGTATGAAGCCGGAGGATGAGATGACCGTGTCGTATCCGTCGCTTTCGGGCGGAGCGCCCGCGATGGAGCCGGATGTGGTCTATGGCACGAACGCGGAGCTTTCGGTCCACCGGTTCCTGCCGTTCGGCGAGAGGCTCGACGAATACGGCGAGGTGTATTTCGGTTCCGGTGAGGTGTTTTCCAAGCGGGGATCCAAGGTGACATTTTCGTTCCGTGTCGACTTTGTGCAGGTGCCGCTCGATACCAACGATATGGATACCGTCAACTGGGAATGGGTCATGGAGCGCAGCGAGTTCCGGCCGGTGATGGAGTACGATGTGTCGATCTCGTCCGTGATGTGGGAATACTTCAACGGCGCGGGCTGGACGACGCTTGTGACGGATATGGACGCGTCGCGGGTATTTTCCTATGAGGACGGCAGAAAGGGTGAATATGTCACGATCACCTTTACCTGTCCGGACGACATGGAAAGTGTGATGGTCGGGGCGATCGATACCTATTATATCCGGGCGCGGATCCGGAAAGTAAACAACTTGTTCAAGCTGCGCGGACAGTACATCATCCCCGTGATGGAGACGGTGGGCGTCCGCTATGCGTATGAGGCGCCGCTTTTCGCGGAGCAGATACAGCTTTTCAACAACTGCGACTGGCAGACCATCCGGCAGGGCAGGGACCGGACCTTCCGGCCCTTCGTGCAGATGGCGCAAGAGCATCAGGCGATGTATATGGGCTTTGACGCGTCGCCAGCCGGCTATCCGGTCAAGTGGTTTATTGAGGTCGCCAACGAAGCCGAGCGGCGGGCAAACATCCTTATATGGGAATTCTGGAATGGCAGGGCATGGGAGCGGATGCGTCCGGTAGATGAGACGGGGCAGCTGTCAAAAAGCGGATTCATGACGCTGATGGTCCGCAAAGCGATCAGCCGCAGCAGGCTGTTCGGGCGGGACCGCTACTGGATACGGATTTTAGACTTAAAGGATGCTTACAGACGGCAGGATGCCAATCCGCCGGTCTGGAAGCGGGCCTATTTAAACGCGGTCAAGGTACGGCAGATCGACCGCCGGGAGCAGGAGTATTTCCGGATGACGGCTTACCAGAAGGGAGCGGTGTTTGACCTTTTGTATGGCAATGTGCAGACCGAGGAGGTCTATGTAGATGAGACGGGACAGCTTTCGGAGGAGGACCGGACCGCATTGGAGAATGCCCACCGGATCGTAAAGGAGCCGGACGGCGACCGTGAGGAGAGGCTGTGGGTCAAATGGCTTCCGGTCGAAGATTTTTTCGCGTCTTCCGCGGCAGACCGTCACTATGCAGTGCACCGGCGCACCGGCAGCCTGCAGTTTGGCGACGGGGTTCACGGACGGATCCCGGAGGCAAGCCCGAGACAGAATATTTTCATCCGCTATACGACCGGCGGCGGGATCGCAGGCAACCGTGCCATCGGCGAGCTAGAGCAGCTGGAACGGTCGATCGGATTCATCAACTCCGTAGCCAACAAGACGGCGACGACAGGCGGCAGTGATGAGGAGACGCTTTTTGAAGCGGTGCGGAGGATGACCGGGCGGATACGCCACCAGAACCGGGCGGTATCCGTAGCGGATTACGAAATGCTGGCATTTGAGGCGTCGCGGGAGATCCTTCAGGCGCGGGCGTTCAGCGGGATCGGCGAGGACGGCGCGCAAAAAAAGGGAGCGGTGACGCTCGTGGTCTTAGACCGCGCCTATTTAGACGGCACATACAATTTTTCCAGGCTGCGCGACAAGCTTTTGGATTATTTTTGGGAGAGGATCAATCCGGTGACGATGGGCAATGGGAATTTTGCCGTGATCCGGCCGGAACTGATCACGCTGTCGGTGTACGCGGAGGTCGATACCAAAGATTACGCGAAGGTCTTTGAGATCCGCCGCCAGGTCGAGGAGCGGCTGGAGCAATTTCTGCTGCCAAAGGTCAGCGGTGAGGAGACGGGCTGGGTGATCGGGAGCTTTCCGAGCCTGCCTCAGCTGCAGAATTTGATCCTGGGGACGGAGGGCACATTCCGGGTCCGCAATCTCGCGGTCAAGACTTACCGTTACGGGGAAAGCGCCGAGGTTGATATCGCGACGCTTGCCCGCAGGGCGTTTGTGATGCCGGTCAGCGGCAGTCACGAGATCATTGTGACTGCTTTATAGGATATAAATCAAATGGAACCATTCAGTCGTTGTGGGATGAAAAGGAGAGACGATGCTGCCCATACCGAATCTGGACGATCAGACCTATGATGAGCTTTTAAACGAAGCAAAAAATGTAGTGACGAGCTACTATCCCCAGTGGACCAATTTCAATGAGCATGATCCCGGTATCACGCTGTTGGAATTGTTTGCGATGCTCATCGAAAGCCAGCAGTATTATCTGGACCAGATCGGGGATTGGAACAAGGGCAAATATTTAAAGCTGATGGGCGTCGTCCGTGCCAGCAAGCGTCCGGCGGAGGTCTTTGTCCATATCGAAAGCGGGCAGGATATGTCCCTTTTGCTCGGGCACAAGCTGTTGGCAGGCGATCTGTGTTTTGAGACGGCCGGGGAGAAATATCTGTTGGGGCAGGACATCGCGAGCATACTTACGATTGAAGACGGACAGGGCATCGATTCGGTGCAGGTCGGACAGATGGATACGATGAAGGCAGTACGGTTTCTGCCGTTTGGGATCCGTCCCAAAGCGGGCACGCAGACGCTGTTTCGCTTTGACAACCCGCTGCCGGCGGGGCAGAAGCTGGATATTTACATTGCGGTCGATACCGCCGGGGAAATGGAGCGCAATCCGCTCGGTAAGACTCCTTTTGTGCCGCCGGTGACCGTTGTCTGGCAGTATCTTTCCGCGGATGGGTGGGAAGAGCTTTCGGATGTGGATGACGGGACGACGGGATTTTTGTTTGACGGGTTTGTATCCTTTGTTGTGCCGCACGAGATGGCAAAAAGCGACAGGGCAGGACGGGACGGCTATTTCTTAAGGGCAGTCCTAAAGGATGGCTGCTACGATGTGCCGCCGGTCATTACCAGGATCAACATGAATATCCTGCGGTGCCTGCAGCAGGAGACGGCCGCTGAATGCCGCGTCTATGAGGCGGACGAATTGCAAAAAGACGGGGAAGAGGTTTGCGTCTGCGGGCGGACAGAGCTGTCGGTTTACGGGGAGACAGAGGCGTATCTGCTGCGGGACGCAGAGACATTTTATCCTGCAGAGGAAATCAGAAAAGAAATCGACGAAGAGACGGGCACAGTCCGAATCCGTATCCGCGGCGGGCGTGACGCGAAAAAAGTCCTGCTGATCCACCGGATGCTTTCCGAAAAGCACAACCGTCTGCTTGGCGTCGGCAACGGGTTCCCGAACCAGCGGATCGATCTGGAGGATCTGACGGTGCTTGAGTCGCCGTTTGCCCTGCTGATCGAGGATGAGACGCACAAGGGCGGCTACTGTCTGTGGGAGCGGAAATGGGATTTCGCGTCGTCATCGCCGGAGGACCGGCATTTTGTGCTGCGGTCGGATGTCGGCGAGCTGCAGTTCGGCGATGGCAAAAACGGACGGGTGCCGGAGGGCAGGATCATTGCCGCGCATTATGTCCGCACGATGGGCAGCGGCGGAAATATCCGTAAAGGCAGGATCAACCGGTTTTTCGTTCCGGATTTCGCGTCGGTGCCGGTGACGAATATTACCGAGGGTACGGGCGGCTCGGACGAGGAGACGCTCTACGACGGATTTCTGGAGGCGCGGGGCAGGATTTCAGAGCCCCTCGTGGCGGTGACCGCAAAGGATTATGAGAAAAAGGTGCTTGCCGCGCCCGGGCTTGTGATCGCGGACTGCAAGGTGCTGGGATTTGAGGAAGTGTCGGCATTCTACCGTCACGCGGATAAAAATGCCGTCCACCTGGTCGTTGAGCCGTACGATTACCGCGAGGGCAGCGGCATTGAGGAAAATTACCGCATCAACATCTTAAACGCATTGGAGCCGTACCGGATGATCGGCAATGAGCTGGCGGTTTATTTCGCGGAATATGTCGAGGTCAATCTATTTGTGGAGCTGGTGACAGCGGTAAACTTCTGGGATATCAAGGAACGGATCGAGGCTGAGGTGCGCAGCTTTTTTGGAAAAGAGCAGGCGGGCTTCGGCGCGCAGATCGTCTACAGCAAGCTGTACGGGTACTTAGAGCAGCTGAATGACGTGCTGGGCGTGCGTTCGCTTTCGATACAGGCAGGCGGGGCGCATACGGTCCGCAACCGGCAGGGAGACCTGACGATACCGCCCCACGCCAAGGCAAAGCTCGGAAAGGTTGAGATCATCTTAGAAATTGGGTCATAGGTTATGGCAGGACAGCAGAATTATTTCTTACTGAATAAGGAATCGGATTTCACGCGCGGCTTCTGCGACAACATGGAGATCGTCGGCAGCGGCATCCGCCCGGCCAATAAGGTCGGCGCGATGGGCGTATTCGTTTCAAGGCTGTTTGACAGCAAAGAGGAGCGGATGAACTGGCACCGCATGACGCTTACGGCGGACGGCGAGGCGGAAGGCGTGTTTCGGCTTGGCATTTACACATCGGATGTCAGGGAATTTGTCTATGGGGATGAGAACACCGATCTTGAGGATTTCATCCGGCGGACGGATGTGCCGTGGGAGGAAAAGCTTAAGGTGCTCTCCGGTTATTTAAAGAAGCAGGTGAACGACACGACGGACATCCTGTTGCATGATGTTTCCGGGCGGTATCTGTGGATCGCGGTGGAGATGTACCGGCAGCATGCGGGCATGCGCATCCACGATATCGAGATCAGCTTTCCGGGCAGGAGCATCATGGAGTATCTGCCGGATGTCTACCAGCAGGAGGATGAGGAACAGTTTTTAGAACGGTATCTGGCAATATTCCAGACGATCTATGAGGATCGGTCGCGCAAGATCGCCAGGCAGGCGATGACCTACGATTATGACAGCGCCGACGGGGCATCCTTGTATGAGCTTGCGAGCTGGCTCGGCGTCAAAAGACCGCGGGTATGGCATAAAGAGGCATTGCGCCGCCTGCTCAAAGAAGGCGTCGGACTGTTCCGCCTGCGGGGCACGAGGCAGGGACTTGTCCGCCTTATCGAGCTGTATACGGGCGTGAAGCCGTTTATCATAGAGCCGCAGGAATTGCGGCAGTTCAAGAAAAACGGGGCATACCATGATTCGCTGATCCGTCTGTACGGGGACGACGAGAACCAATTCACGGTGCTGCTGCCGCAGGAGGTGGTGGATACGCAGGTTGAGGAAAAAATCGTCCGGCAGCTGATCAATGAGATGCGTCCGGCGCATATTGCCTACAGACTGGTATTGTTGAAGCCGTATGTGTTTGCGGGCGTACACACATACCTGGGGGTCAACACCGTTTTAGGCGAATATTCAAGCCTGACGCTCAATGGGCAGTCGGCTGTTTCGTTTACAGGATTAAAATAGGGGCAGGAGCGGTACATCATCATTTAAGGGAGGTACGAAGTGAACAATTCCAATTTATTCCCATTTGAGCGGAATCACTATTTCTACGGAAAGCTGCTTTCGGTAGAGGATTTCGAGCTGGAACAGAGGTATATGAACAACAAACGCCGGTTACTCAACCGCTTCCTGTTCGGGACAGGCGTGGCGACGGGTCTTAATGTCGTGGATGTGGATGAGCAGACCGTATCCGTGGAATCCGGTTTCGCGCTGGACAGCTGGGGACGGGAGATCGTGTTGGAGGAGCCGATTTTGTCCAAGCTCGAAAATATTTCCGGCTTTGACGCGTGCCTGCGGGAAGACGCGGATGTCATCTATCTGTGCCTTGAGTACCACGAGGAGGAGACCGACGCCGTCCATTCGATCGCGGACGAGAATCCCGCGGAGCACCGGCACCGGGATTTCGGGCGGACAAAGGAAGGCTTCCGGCTGTATCTGACGACGCAGGAGCCCGAGGAGGAGCTGCGGCAGATCCTTTCGGTAAAGAGCCTGATCGAGTGTCCGAAGGTCGTATGGGAAAATGAAGAGGTCCGCATCACGCAGACGCTGCCGCGGTTCGTAAAAAAAGGCAGAGGCGCAGAGCTTTCGGTGCGCGTCGAAAACCACGGCCGCAATACGGTCGCCTTTTCCTATGACCTGGTCCTCTCGGGCTTCATTGCCCAGGACGGCAAGTCTGTGATGAAGGTGAATTTTGACGAATCCCTGTATGAAAAGACGGGCGATTATGAGATGCGTTTCTTCCTGTTCGCGCCGGAGGGCAGCAGCGGACAGGGCAGCGTTTATGTCGATCCGGACACCGTGCTTTTGCAGCTGTCGGACGACCAGACCGAAGACATCCGGGTCCAGAGCGAGCAGACCGTGACGCTGACCGACAAAGAGGAATCAGACGCGATCAAGGATTATTTTTACCAGATGCCGATGGAGCAGGTCGCCGCGGCAGGCTACCAGGCTCCGATCTATCTGGCAAAGCTGTTTGTGATGAGCGCGGTGGATACTTATATGATCGAGCGCGTCGAAAATGTGCCGTTTGACCAGTATGTGGCAAACAATGTGCTGCTTGGCAATCTAAATGACAGGCTCAATGTCAAGGAGAATGTCATTTCGGCGGCACTCAAAGGCAGGGGTACCGACGGCACCGGGGATGGAAGCCAGGCTTTGGGGCAGTTTTTGGTCGCCCAGGGCGTCGCGGATATGGCGATTCAGGGCGGAAAGAAGGGCGATGTGACCTTTTCGCCGGAGATCACCCACGGCATCGGACTTGGCAGGGTGGCAATCATCCTCGGCCTGCAGGAAGACAAGACAGGCATCATCTATGGCGATGAGGATGTCTTTTCCGATGAGGAAGAAATTTCCGGCAAGAAAATCCATGTCCGTCTGGCGGCAAAGGTCAATGAGGACAACGGCAGCTTTGTGATCGGCGCGAAGCTCGCTTCATCAACGACGGGCGGCAGGATCCGGGTACACTGGACGGCGGTGCGCGACCAGCACAATGTCTACGAAAAGAACGAGAAACGCATTTTCATCAAGCCGAATCTTTTGGAAATGACGGTCAGAAGCTCGCATCAGCTGGAGGCAGTCTGCGAGAATATGGTCGAAAAAGCGGTGCAGTGGCAGGTAAGGGATGAAGGCGGCTTCATCGACGAAAAGGGACTGTACACGGCGCCGAACACGGCGGGCGTCTATGAGGTGATCGCCCAGAGCGTCGCGTATCCGGAGGTCAAGGCATCCATATTCGTGGTTGTAAGAGAGTAAGCTATGGTTATCAAAACGCTGGACAAAACCTATACGGTCATCCGCGAGCTTTTGGGACAGTTTTCGATCGACCGCTATGTCTGCCGTGAGGATGAGACGGAAGAACTCGCGACGCTGGTCTGCATCCGCGACAAGGATGTGATTCGCCAGACCGTCGATTTTCTGATGCAGCAGCAGAAGAACCACAAGTTTGCCGATTTAAAGGAGTGTTTCTTTTTTGAAGGCTCACTGTATTCGGCGTTCGCGTTCAAAGAGGGGCGGGCTGTTTCGGATGTGCTGATGGACAGCGAGTGTTCGCTGGAGCAGAGGCTTAAAATGACGCGGTCCGTGCTGGAAAAGCTGATGCTTCTTGCGATGCCGGACTACTTTATGTGGGACGCGCTGGATCGGACGCATGTATTTTTTACCGAAGACCTGGAGGTTTTCTTCCAGTTCGGTTTCTGGAAGATACAGGAGTACGGGCGGTTCGATTTCAAGATGGTGCAGAGCCATTTCGCCGCGCTTTTTGAGCTGATCTTTTCCGAGGAGCTGGTCAGGCAGTCGATACCGCTGCTTGCGGACTTCCTGCGGGATACCAGGCAGGCAGTCTTTGCGGATCTGCCGGAGCTTTTTACGGCGTATGACCGGATGGAAAAGGAGGTGCTTGCTGAGCCGGAGGAGGAGCGGATGATGCCAAAGACCTGGCCGTTCCGCCTTTGGGATCGGATCAAGGGATACATCCCGACTGTCAAAAAGGCAGCGATGGCAGTGCTGCTTTTGGCGGCAGTATTGTTTTTGATCTGGTCTTTCCGCGAGAGCATGAACCAGGGCGGCCAGAAGGTGCAGTTCGAGCAGATTGGAACCGTAGACATCAAGGATGAGTGACATTTAGGAGATATAAATCATGGCGAACCCATTTACCAGATTTGCTAAGCGCGTCAGCCGTACCTTTATTACGCCGGTACAGCTTCGGGCGCGTGCCCTGTGGCGCAGGGTCAGTCCCGACGCACTGCTCAACAAGGTATCCACGGATATCAAGGATGAGACCAGGCAGATCAAAGAAAAGCCGACCTCGATCGATGAGTATTTCATGTTCGGGCGCAAATATGTCGCCAAAAAGCTCGTCTATGTGGCAGTTCTGCTGATCATCGTGCTGTTGGCGCTGTTTGCGTGGATCGGACTGCCGTGGGTCGTCTCCAAATTCTTCACGCGGACCTTTGTGATCAATTCGGAAAAAATGGAAGGCTACAATGGAAAAGTGCGTCTGATCGACAGTGAGGAAAACGGCCAGGTGCTCTTTATCGGACGGCTTGAGGACGGGCGGATCAACGGCGAGGGAACGCTGTACAATTACAAGGGAAGAAAAGTCTATCAGGGCGATTTTGTGATGGAAGCCTACGAAGGCAAGGGCGAGACCTATCATGCCAACGGACGGCGGCATTACAAGGGCGATTTTGTCGCGAACCAGTACGAGGGCAACGGCACGCTCTATTACGACAATGGCACTGTCAAATACAAGGGCGCGTTCGTTGGCGGCAAATATGAGGGAAATGGCACGCTCTACAAGAAAAACGGACAGGAAAAATACACCGGCTCATTCGTGACGGGGCTTTATGAGGGCAACGGCATGCTCTATGATGAGGACGGTTTACTCCGCTATAAGGGCAGCTTTGTGGGAGGCGTTTACAGCGGGCAGGGTCAGCTGTTCAATAAAGACGGAACGCTTAAGTACGAAGGCAGCTTTGAGAACGGCAAAAAGAATGGCAACGGCACGCTCTACAAGAACGGGCAGAAGGTCTTTTCCGGAACCTTTGAGGACGACAAAAAGGTTGACGGTGATGAAGTAAAGACCGATAAAAACGGCAATGTCACCTATGAGGGCGGCACCAAGGACGGCAAGCCTGACGGTGAAGGAACGGCGTATGAAGACGGCAAGGTCGTCTACGACGGCGAGTTCAAGGAGGGTGAATACGAGGGCGACGGTACGCTCTACAACAGTGACGGCAGCGTGCTCTACGAGGGAGCATTCGTTGCGGGGCAGTACGAGGGCAAAGGCAAGCTCTACGACGCGGACGGCAATGTGATCTATGACGGCGAATTCGTCGCGGGACTTTATGAAGGATCGGGCAAGGCATACGAGGGCGAAACGCTGATCTACGATGGCGACTATGTCGGCGGGCTTTACGATGGCAGCGGCAAGCTGTTCGACGCGACGACAGGCAACCTGATCTACAGCGGCGATTTTTATCAGGGACTCTATGAGGGAGACGGCAAAGAGTACGATCCCAACAGCGAAGTGACGCTTTACGACGGCGCCTACCACAACGGACTGTACGAAGGAGACGGCAAGCTCTACAACCCCGACGGCATTCTGCTCTACGAGGGCGGCTTCGTCAAAGGACTCTACAGCGGCAGCGGCAAGCTCTACGATACGAATACGGGTCTTGTCTCCCGGGAAGGCACCTTTGCAGGCGGTGAATTCGTGACCGATACAAGCTCGAATGATGACAGTTCCGATTCTGCTGATGCCGAGGACAGCAAAGCCGACAGTTCCAACGCATCATCTACTAAATCAGATGAGTAAGGAATTGATGTTGGAGTTAGGGATGAGTTCATCGGAACGGTCTGACCGCAGGAAAACCAACCATAGTTCCTATTGGAGCGTTAAACATTATGAAAAAGAAAGGACAATAAAATGAGCTTCAGTTCAATCAACGAAGTGGGCAATCAGATCGTATCTACCCTAAACAGGGAGCTGATCCCTGATGTCATTCTGCACAACGGCTCGATCGGTCTGTGCTCCCCCAGCGAGCACGGTGATTTCGTCGTCGGAATTTATCTCTACGACATCAATGTCAACGAAGACATCATCGAATCCGGGATGCGCAACACCGGCGTGCGTGAGCAGACCTATCCGTCCTCCTTTCTGACCCTGCACTACATGATCACGGCATATTCCTCCGGCGATCTTAAATTCCGTGCGGGCGAAGACCACAGGATATTAGGGCGCATCGTGCAGGCATTGTCCGACCATTCGGTGCTGGGGCAGACCTCAAGCATCAACGGCGCGCCGCCCATGCAGACCCGCATCGAGCTGGAGCGGATCGAACCATACGAAAAAATCCGTCTTTGGACCTTCCCGAACGAACCGTACCGCCTGTCGCTGTTCTACCGCGTACAGCCAGTCGAGATCACATCGGCACGGACCAAGCCGGTAACACGCGTATCCGACATGAGCGTATTCATCGGTCAGGAGCGGATCGACAACGCAGGCAACATCCGGCGTGCAGACGAGTGGGACGAAGATGTCGTCGCCTACTCCCGCACGCTGATCGTCCTCTGCATCGACGAAAAGACCGGACGCCCCGTGACAGGCAGCAATGTCCGCGTGCACATCGACGGCATCCGCCCGCCGGTCATCAAAGAAGACGGCTACCGCATCTTCCTGAACACCGACGGCGACGACATCGTGACCGTTCACTGCGACAGCGGCATCTACGAACAGCAGGACATCGAAGTCAACCTCGCTGCCCGCGACGAAAATGAAGTCTTAGAAATAACACTAAAACCCGGATCAGCGTATCCTTACAGTGAATAAGACAATGTAAAAAATGTAGCCGTTTAAGTTTAAGGAAAAGTAAGTGTGGCTGATATGGTAAACATGAATTTTCCTTAAGGGCAATGGAGATGAAATCCATCCCTTACGGAAACACAATTCCCTTAATGTGAGCGTTTCCTTTAGCGAACATTCCAAGGAATTGATGTTGGAGTTAGGGATGAGTTCATCGGAATGGTTTAACCGCGGAAAAATCATGTTTACCATATCAGACGCACGCAGTTTGTACAGTAAAAAGGAGACCCCAAATGTCACAATGCGTATGCAGCGGTGCCCAGCTCAAATGCTCCTTCGGCATGGCACCATCCGTATTAAACGTCCTGCCCACCGGCAGAGTCAACAATCTCGCGCCCTGCGCGACCATCATGGACTACAAACCCATGGTCAATGTCATGACCTTCGGCATGTGCCAGTCTATGGCCAATCCCACAGTGGCGGCAGCCACAGCGGCGGCAATGGGCGCGCTGACACCGATGCCATGCGTTCCGATGACAGTAGCGCCGTGGACACCGGGCTGTCCGACCGTGCTGATCGGGAGCTCCCCGATGCTCAACAAATCATCCAAGCTGACATGCACCTGGGGCGGACAGATCGAGATCGTCTCCCCGATGTCCCAGGGCGTCAAGACGCCGTAAACGATCAGGGGGAAGGAAAACTATGCCGCTTCAAAATAAAACAGTCACAACCGAACATCGTTTCATACCGCATCAGATGCTGCAGCTTTTGGGGATCAACGCGGATGAATTCAAACAGTCCTTAAGCAGCGCCTCGGATCCGGGCAGCATTTCAAAGCTGCTGCAAAAGCAGAGAGAGATGAAGGCTGTCGTGCTGCGGGTCGGGATCGATGGCGGCGAAGATCTGATCCGTCAGATCGAACCGGCGGAAGTCTTTGCGGCAGTCAACAAGCTGTTTGCGCTCGCAGTGCCTGCGGTACGGCAGTTCGGCGGAGTCATTGACCGCTTTTTGGACGATGGCTTCCAGGCGCTGTTTACCGATGAGCGGGACGCGGGTCTTTCCGCGGCGATCCAGATCCGTGAGAATCTGCTGCGTGAATCTTACGAACGCGAGGACCGCGTGACGATCGGGCTGACCTATGGGAATGTTTCGGTCGGGATGATCGGCTATGAGGAGAGAATGTCGCCGTTTACGATATCCACGCATACGGGCATCGGGCGTTTTTTACAGGAAAAGGCATACGGTTACCACGCCCATATTTTAGCGACGGGCAACCTGGTCGATGCGGTACCCGACTGCGCGACGCGCTTCGCGAACCGTCTGCTGGGGAGCTATTACATCGAAAGCACCGAAAGCGTGGAGCCCATTTACGATCTGTTTGACGGGGACGACATTGCGACAAGGCAGGCAAAGAAAAAAACCAAGCTGCTGTTTGAAAAAGGCCTGGAGCTGTTTTTTGCGCGGGATTTTGTCAGGGCGCGCGGGTTCTTTATCGAGGTGCTTAAAGCCGACCGCAAGGACCGGGCGGCAAGGGAATATTTATCGCTGTGCGACAATTTCCGAGGTGACCCGCCCAAAGAGGGCAGGGCTGCGCTTTGTCTGGAGAGATTTTAAAGTTAGTCAGATTTGACGAAAGGGTAGGAGTATGAAACGGAAATCACTGCGGTTCCAAATGCTGGGAACGATTCTGATCGTTCTGCTGTTGTTCTTTGTGACGACGGTGGTGTTTACGGCAGTTGAGATGCAGTCGCTGGAGGACAATACGCAGGAACGTTATGATGAATATGTCGATCTGTACAACGACCTGCCGGAGACGCCCGACGAGACCGCGATGGAACGGTTTGAACAGACCGTTGAGATGATCAAGATCAGTGGGAAAAAGATCATAGAAAGCATTGTCCTCGGAGCTGTCATCGCCTTTGCGCTCGCGGTCGTGATCGCGAGCTGGCGGACGAAAAAGCTATTGGAGCCCATGCATCACCTGCGGGAAGAAATGAAAGCGGTCGGACAGGGCAATCTGACCAAAGAGGTCACGGTCGACGCGGACAATGAGATTGCCGAGCTGGCGGACGAATTCAACGCGATGCTCGCGGCGCTGCGGCGGTATATGGACGACCTTCAGAGGACGACTTCGGACAAGGAACGCATGTCGGCAGAGCTTTCGGTGATGCGCCAGATCCAAAAGGATATGCTGCCGAGCCGTTACCCGGCGAGAGGGGATATGCAGCTTTACGCGGCAGTCTGGCCATTGAGCGAAGGCGGCGGGGACTATTATGATTTCTTCTGGGCGGACAGGGATCATCTGACGATCACGGTCGGCGATGTGACGGACACCGGCATTATGGCGACGCTGTACGCGGTGCTGGCACAGACCTTTATGCGCAGCTTCGGGAAAATGGGCTATACGCCGAGCAGGATCCTTGCCGAGACCAACAACCAGCTTTCCGAGAAAAATGAATTCGGGATGAATGTCGCGGCGATGACTGCCGTGATCGATCTGTCGATGGGAGAGCTGACCTACAGCAGCGCGGGAGGCGAGGCTTTTCTTTGGAAGCATGCAGGCGGAGATGCCGAGCCCATTGATTTCGGCGAGGTCACGATCCCGCTTGGCAATATGGAAAATGTACCGTACCACAACAAGAAAATCCGCCTTGCGCAGGGAGACATGCTGATCTTTTACACGAAAGGCATTTCACAGGCGCACAATGCGAAAGGAGAGCGGTACACGGTACAGAGGATCGCGGATTACATCAACAGCGAGCTGCGGCAGAAATTCGACCTGGCTGAGATGGGCGAAGACATCAGGCAGGACGCGCTGGATTTCATCGGGGATGTCAGGCAGGAAGACGACGGCATTATCGTGATGTTCCGGTACATGGGATGATATAGGGGATAAAAATGGTTTCCGGCAAGACACAGATGTTTTTAAACAGCCAAAAAAACGGCGAAGAAGCCGCCGTGGATGAAAATAAATCAAAACGCCTTTTGGCGCTGGTTGAGATTGGGATTCCGGAGGATGAGCAAAACGAATCGCTTCCGATCCGCATCGACCGGCAGAAGCAGCTGGCATACTATCTGAAAATGCTGGTGGATCCCGTGGAAAAAAGCCATTTTCCGGAGCGGGGCAATGTGCTGTGCCTGTACGGTCCGAAGGGAATCGGCAAACGGGCAATGCTGCTTGCGGCGTCACGGGTGGCAGATCAGAAACTGCTTTTTATTGATACGAAAAAGATGCTGTCCGCCACGCTGGCCGAGCTGACCGAAATTTTGGATGAGTTAAAAAGGCTTTCCGAAAAAGAAGGGGTGCTCTGCTGTTTTGACCGCTACGAGCATTCGCCGCTGGCTGCGGACAGGCTGCCGCCGACTACGCAGGAGTCCTTGCTGCATTTCGTATTGGAGTGGGCAGCGCAGGCAGTACACAGCATTGTCTGGCTGGCAGAGGAAAAGCCGGATTATCTGTACGATTACCGTCTGCATGTCAGCTTTCTGGAATATCCGATGCTTTCGATCAGCGAGCGGGAGGTTCTATGGAGACAGGCGGCAAAGGATACGCTGCTGGCAGAGGATGTGGATATCCGCCAGTGCGCCAACCAGTACATTGTCACGCCCGAAAGCGTCAAGGATGTCATCCGGGACGCGGAGCTTAAGGCAAGCGCGAGGATGTTCGCGATCCTCTCGGAACAGCCCCAAAAGAATGGGCGCAAGAAAGCCGCCGGTAAGAGCGGGCGTGAAAGCAAAGGCGCGAAGCAGGCGTTGGCGGATGCGGGCATGGTGACCAAAGAGGACATCCGCGAAGCGGTCAATTCCCAAGTGAAGAACCAGCTTGGAGGTCTGGCGACTTACATCCGTACGATCTACACCTGGGACGATCTTGTGATCGCGGACGAGGAGCGCCGGCAGCTCGAAATGATCTGCAACCAGGTGCGCTACCGCAGTACGGTCGGCGAGGAGTGGGGATTTTACAAGAAATCATCCTACGGACACGGGCTGTGCGCGCTGTTCCACGGTTCGCCGGGCACCGGAAAGACAATGGCGGCGCATGTCGTGGCGAACGAACTGGGACTGTCTCTCTACCGTGTGGATCTGTCGCAGATGGTGTCCAAGTACATCGGCGAGACGGAGAAAAATATTTCCGAATTGTTTGACAAGGCGAAAAACACCAACGCCCTGTTGTTCTTTGACGAAGCGGACGCTCTGTTTTCCAAGCGTACCGAGGTCAAGGATGTCCATGACAAAAATGCCAACGCGGAGACGGCGCATCTGCTGCAGCGGCTCGAGGATTACGAGGGCATTACCGTTTTGGCGACGAACTTTGCCAACAACATCGACGACGCGTTCAAACGGCGCATCAAATTCATGGTGCATTTCGTCTTTCCCGATGCTGAGGTGCGCAAAAAACTGTGGCGGACGATATTGCCCGGCGGCGTGCCATTGGACGAGGATGTGGATTTTGATTTCTTCGCGGACAGATTTGAACTGGCGGGCAGCGGGATCAAGGAGGTGCTGCACAACGCGGCGTATCTTGCGGCATCGGAGGAGCGGGGGCTTATGAACAAAGATGTCATTGAGGCGCTCTGTCTGCATTTTGCCAAGCTGGGCAGGGTATTGAACCATGAGGATTTTGGGTATCTGGGTGACCAGATGCGTATGAGAAGATAAGAGCAGACTGGTCGGTTTTTTCAGGGAATGAAAGGAGCACACAAAATGAACGAGCAGAAGACCAAGGATTTTTTTGAGGCATTGCGCAAGAAATCGGCGGAGATCACCGAGGATGTGGTGCTTGAAGTGGACGGCGACGGGGAATACACCCTGCGTACGGGCTTTACGACGGTCAAAGGCGGAGGAGGAGCCTGCCTGTTTGAGACGGAGGTGTATGAAGCGTGGGAAAACGAACCGCAGGTGGAGATCGTCGTGACTGCGCAGTTTGAAATCGATCCTGACAGTATGGAGGATTTTGAAGAGGCGATCATGAATATCAACCTCTTCACGCCGATCGGGTATTTTGGCATCTATTATCCGATGGACCAGATGTATTTCCGTTATACGGGCTTTCTGGACGCGGCAGAAGACGCGGACGAAATGGCGGCGGCCGTCTACCATCTGTTTGAATTGATCGCGATGGTCGTGGGCAATGTCCATGATTCTTTAGAGCGGATCGCGACAGGAGCATCGACCTACGATGCGGAAGTGGAAAAGGGGATTTTAGCGACACAGGGGGAGTAGGATCCCGCGAAGGCTTGGGGGAAAATGATGAGTTTTTTAGACATATTAAAATATACGGGCTATGGAACAAGCGATTTTTTCCGGACGGGAAATATGGGTCTTACTTCGGCACTTTCAGGAACGGGTGCCGGGCTTATGGGAGCGATTGCCGCCGGAAACGGATTGTTCGCGGATGATGAAAACAAAGGACGGAGCGACTATATCGGTATGGCGGCAGGCGGTCTTGGCGCGCTGGCGGGACTGACCGGAGCTATCGGTACGGTGCGCAATCATCAGGAAAAACACCGGTGGCGGGCATGGGATTTTATGAACAATCTTGGCGGCATCGCGGGCGGCGGCGTCGGCATCCTTGGCGGTCTTGCGGGCATCAATGGCGACCAGGAGACCGCGGGCAAGCTGACGATGCTGGGCGGTCTGATCAATGGCGTGCTGGGGCTGTCGAGGTTCGGCAAAGGCCTGGCGGACCGCCACCGGAATAAAAAGGCGGCGGCGAAGCGGATTTTGGGTGCTGACGGACACGCCCGGGCGACAAATGGCAGAGCGGCCAGTCTGGACAATCCGGCGGATTGGGAAGCCTTGACTGGACGCGGAGAAGATTTGATCCGTCAGAAGGCGCAGGCGGATTACGGCGGCACCAGCAAGTGGAAGCTGCGCAAGGCGCGCAGGGCGCTGATCAAGGAGAATCTGAAAAAAAATGCCAACGGTACGGGAGCGCAGAAGGCGGCGTGGAAAAAAGAAGCGACAACACGCCGCATGGGCACGGGACTGAATATTTTCGGAACGGCGACCGGCCTGCTGTCGGCGGCTTCGATGATCGGCGCCGGGGCGGGTCGTGCCGGGATCCTGAAAGGGGATACGCCAAAGACGGATGAGAATGGAAATGTCCTGACGGATCCGGAGGGCAATGTGATTTATGAGGACCACGATTTGGTGAAGCTGGCAGGATATGGCGGTTTTGCCGGAGCGATCGGGGGCACTGTAACAGGCGCGCTTGGCTCCATTATGGCAGGGAAATTCCGCACTCCGGCGAACGCGTCCACCGGAGAAAGCAAGCTGGACGCGTATAAGAGGCGGCGTGAGAATCAGAGGAATACGGAAACAGCCAATCAACAGGAAGGCGGGACGAACCGTTCGGTAGCTGAACTGGTGGATGAGGACGACGATGATTGAGTGACAGAAGTTAAGTTGGAAAATGAAGCAGGAAAATGCGGGAGAGTGCAATGGGAGCAATAACAGAAGCATGGAATGACCCACGGGGAAAAATGGGAATGACCGCCGCAGGCTTAGGTTTAGGCGCGGGCAGTCTGGGGCTTTTGGCTTCGTTCAACGGCGCGTTCGGTTCCGATCCGAGTATGAGCGCGGGGCTGGGGCTTGGGGCCGGCATTGCTGGATTTGGCGCGGGCACGGCTGGACTGTTAAATACCATCCGTATGAACAAAATGAAAAAAAATATGCTCCAGGCACAGGGCGCGGACAATTCCTATGAAAAAGGAATGCGCCACTGGGGACTTGCGGAGAGCATCGGAGGCTTGGGAGGCGGCGCGGCAGGTCTGATAGGCTCTGCCCTGACGATGTCCGGACACAAAAAGACGGGCGGTGTCTTTACGGCGATTGGCGGCGCGCTCAATGGCATCAAGGCACTTTCCGGTCTGACCAAATCGTTTGTCACGAGACACCATGACAAAAAGGAGTCGGAGAAAAAGCTGATTGGCGAGCATGCGGACGAGCAAATCCGCAACAGAGCCATTCTCAACAAATACCGTGGCAAGGGCGACGACAAAGGAAAAACGGACGCTGAGATTCTGGAACGGCATCAAGGGGAGCAGCTGAGGAAACGCGACTTGCGCCGCGCGCGCAAGGAGCTGCGGAAAGAAACGATGAATCAGGATGCCAGCCAGGACGCGGCGCTTAAGGCGCGGCAGGTGGCGTACAAGCAGGAAGGGCATTCCCGGAGAAAAGCCTTTAGCACAGGTTTTGGCACGAATGTTTTCGGCCTGCTGTCCGCCGCAACGACGATGACCAATGGCATCAATGGATACAACGGCGTCATGGAAGGAGCAGGCGCGGACTTTGCCAAGTGGGGCGGTCTGGTCGGAGCGGCAGGCGGTGTTGCGGGCGGCGCGATCGGCATGGCTGGCGCTGCCGAAGGACGCAGCAAGCTGAAGTCGAAGCCCAAACTGCGCACCCGTTATGGGAATATGCCGGCGGGAGACAATGCCAATGCAGGCGGCGGAAATGCAGGCGACAACGCGGGTCCTGCGGCTGCCAATGCGGGTCCTGACGCGGCTAACGTGGGTCAGGTTGATGACCATGGGAGAAATGACGGTGCCGGTAATGGCGCAAACAACGGCGGCATAAATCTTGCGAATATGGACAATGACCGTTTGGCACAGCTGATGGCGCAGATCCGCACGGAACAGGAGCGCAGGAAAAACCAGCTTCTTGGAAATAATGATGACGATCAGGACGACGGGGACGATCTTGACATCCCGGAACAAATGGACATATTGGGAGGCAGACCCGGTGGACATGGCGGAGATGATGCGGTGCAGAACGCGATCAATGCGGCGGCCGACATAGAAGAGGGAGGAAACCCGCAGCGACGTGTCAACAACGGCAACGGAGAAGGAAGCGCAGATGGGCTTTCCGGCGGTGATGCAGCGGAAAAAGCCAGATTGATGGAACAGATCAACGAAATGACCCAGGGCGGAATGCCCAGGGAATTGCAGGAGCTGGTTGACGGAAAGGGAAAGGATGATGCTGACGAAGCGCTTCTTGAGGGCATCGATTTCTCCAAGGCTGTAAAGGGAAAATAAGGAGCTGGCGGGACTTAAGGATGCGCAGCAGACAAGAGGGAATCGCATGAAAGAATCACAGCGGCTCATATTATCCATACTGGCAAATTCCGGTGAGACCCTGCTTGCGTCGGAGGATCCCGGCGACCGTCACATGGTCGGTGAAATGATCACCTATCTCAACGAATCGGATGTGTCGTTCACGCCCGAGGCGATCGGCGTGGCGGGAGAATTTTTCTACGGATTGGGCGATGAGGAGCGGATGGAATTTTGCCTGAACGCGGCGGACAGCGGTTTCGGACGGGAGAACCGCTTCGGCGCGTACCGGAGCATATACCGCGGGCTTTTGCATTACAGCGAATCGCCGCAGCATTATGAGCAGCAGCTTCACAATGCCGTATTTTATCTGAAAGAGCATGGGGAGCCGCTGCCGTATCTGAAGCAGGATGACCGGAAATTCATGGAGCAGGTCAGGCAGAGGGGCGAGGGCAGCCGGCAGGCGCTGATCGTGCGGACGCAGGGCGGGTTTTCCGTCATTGCGGCGGGCGACGGGCGGCAGCTTCCGTGGCGGACGAGAAAAGGCAGAGAACTGTTTGCCTATCTGCTGGAGCTGGAGGGCGAGCCGGTGGAGCGCAGCCGTCTGATCGAGGTGCTCTGGCAGGAGGAGATACCGGACAATGCCGTCGCGATGCTGCACAACATGATCTACAACATGCGAAAGGAACTGTCCGCCTACTGCCTGGACAAGACTGTTGTCTATGAAAAGCGGCATTACAGGCTGAACATGGACAACCTGGCGAGCGATTCCGTGCAGGTGCACCGGATGATGGAGCTGGTGCGAAAAGGTGACATTACAGCGCTCAAGGCGGAGGCGGATTATTTTTCGCAGTACAACGGACGCTATCTGCGTGACATAGACAGCCCTTGGGCGGATGCCTGCGGCGACGCGGCGGATGAGGCGTTTGCGGATGGCTGCAGGTTGCTTGCCGAGGATGCGGTAAACGAAGGCAGGCTTGAGGACGCGGTGGTCTATTACGGCAATATCCTGACCGTCTCCCCTTATGAGGAGAGTGCCGCGGCCGCGCTGCTCGGGCTTTATGGCAGACAGCGCAAATGGAAGCAGTTAAAGGACTGCTACCAAAACTTTTCGGAGCTTTTAAAAGAGGATCTGGGCTTTGAACCCGGTGAGGAGGTACAGCGGGCGTACCGGAAGTACAGCCGGGGGTGAAGAACGATATGAAAAAAGACTTTGAGATAGAAAATGAGAAGCTGTACACGATAAGAGAGGCGGCTAAGCTCTGCGGCGTCAGCAGGGCGACACTGCTGCGGATGGAGGAGGCGGGCTTTGATGCCCCGCGGTTTGTGGACGAAAACAACGGCTACCGCTATTACGATGTGGTAAACATCCACCGCATCAAGCTGTACCAGATGCTGCAGTGTATGGGGCTGTCCAACAAAGAAATATACTCCTATTTTGACAACAAGCTGGAGCCCCGTGATTTTCTCGCCGTGTTAA
Organism: Lachnospiraceae bacterium; assembly: GCA_017470735.1. Classification (GTDB taxonomy): domain Bacteria; phylum Bacillota; class Clostridia; order Lachnospirales; family Lachnospiraceae; genus RGIG4930. The sequence goes on from JAFUYB010000021.1 coordinate 25,691, forward strand.
AAGGCCGTCTTGCAATGGCGGAACGCTGTGTGGAGGAATTTGAAGCCAGGCTGATTGACAGAGGCAGCTTAAAATACGAGTATGTCTGCCTGCCGCCTGTCGTATGCTATACCTTTGAGGCACCGATGACGCATCCGAAGGAGCAGATCGAATACAACTACCGTAAGATCCATCAGATGTATGATATGGGCTTTAAACCCGCGGCGGCAGTGCCGATGTTTTCCGTAAGCCCGGGGGTGGACGGGATCTATGGGAAAGAAGAGCTGCCCGGAAAGGGCGTTACCATAGCCGTTGCGATTGATCCCGCGCACATTCCTGATGAGTCAAAGGTCACATCGTTTCACGAACGGAACGCGTTTTCCCTGATCTATAAAGGGAACGATGACGAGATCATGCAAAACGGGGCGGAAATGCTTTTTGAAGAGATGAAGCAGCGGAGGCTTGAGGCGAAAGGGCCTTGCTACGGGATATGCATTTTGGGACCGTTTTACGGTACCCAGATCGATCCGGACGATTATGTGTTCCGCTGGGCGATCCCCGTCGAGGAGTGAGCGGCTTGACCTGTCCACAAGTGGTCATGTTACGATGCCTTGGATGTAAAATAAATCCAAACGGGAGGGACTTATGAAAAAGAAATGGCTGAAAATGACGGCTGCGGCAATCGGGCTTTCGCTGATGCTTACTGCCTGCGGCGGCGCGGCAATGGGGGAGGATGCGTCTGATCAGACGGCGCAGGAGGAGACCGTGGATGCCGGGGACGCAGAGTCGGCAGAAGAGGATACGGATGCGGCCGAGGATGACGCGGCGGTCGATTATTCTGACGAGGACAACTGGTATCAGATACCGGAGATCACAAAGGATGTAGATACCTTCTACATTTATCCGACGCTTTACGATGACTCCGTGGAAAACGCGCAGGATTTCGCGCCGATCGACGATCCGACAATGCGCGGCAAGGTGCCCGATGTGTACCAGTCGCAGGCGCTTGTTTTTGAGGATTCGACCAATGTGTTCGTGCCGTATTACCGTCAGGCAAATCTTTCAATCGAGGTCGAGGCAGGCAAAGAGGGCGATATGCAGCTGGCTCTTGAGACCAAGCCGAGGACGGATATTTACGCCGCGCTGGATTATTATTTTGAGAACCAGAATGACGGACGCCCATTTATCATCGCGGGGCATTCCCAGGGGGCAGCGGTCACCAGGATGGCGCTGAAGGAATATTTCAAAGAGCATTCCGATTACTACGAGAGAATGGTGGCGGCATATGTGGTGGGCTTTTCCATTTCCAAAAAGGATCTTGAGGAAAATCCGCACCTGCATTTTGCGGAGGGCGAGGACGACACCGGGGTCATCGTGTCATGGAACACGGAAGGAGCAGAAAACAAGGACGCTTTTAACCTTGTGGTGCTCAAGGACTCCGTTGCGATCAATCCGCTGAACTGGAAACGCGATGATACTTACGCGTCAGCAGATGAAAACAAAGGTTCATGGGTCAAAAATGATGACGAGGAATATGAAATGCAGGATATCGGTGCGGACGCGCAGCTTGATCTTGAGCGCGGCGTGGTGATCTGTACGACAGACTATCCGGGCATCGGCATGGAGGATGTGTTCGGTCCGGCGAGCTTCCACAATGGGGATTACGGCTTCTATTTTGAGAACATCAAAGAGAATGTCGCAAAGCGGATCGACAGCTATTTATCCAAATAAAAGAGTTCCATCTCCCGGCCCGCAAACTGGTTGCGGGTTGGGAGTTTTTTTCTTATAATTGGAAGTGCCTGCTATGGCAGAAAGGAAACGGATTTATGAAAAAGGTTTTAGACACTTACAACAACACAAGTCTGATCCTGCGGATCATCATCGGCATTATCGTCGGCGTGATCCTGGCGTTTGCCGTGCCGCAGGCAGCGTGGATTGAGGTGCTGGGCGACCTGTTCGTCGGAGCGCTGAAGGCGATTGCTCCGGTGCTGGTCGCGGTACTGGTGGCAAGCTCTCTGTGCCAGGACTCCGCCAAGCTGGACAGCCGCTTCGCGCTGGTGATTTTCTTTTATCTGTTCTCGACATATCTGGCGTCGTTTACCGCGGTGCTTGCCAGCTTTGCCTTTCCGCAGACGATCACGCTGTCGGAAAAACTGGTGACGGATGAGGCGGCAGCGGCGCCGGGCGGGCTGGGCGAGATCGTCCACGGTCTTCTGATGAGCATTATCGCCAATCCGGTGGAAGCGGTGTCGGAAGCGAATTACCTTGGAATCCTGTTCTGGGCGGTGGTTGCGGGCATCGCGTTAAAGCGGTTTGCCAGATCCGAAACGCAGATCGTATTGGTGAACTTTTCGGACGCGGTGACTCAGATCGTCCGCTGGATCATCAATCTGGCGCCGTTCGGTATCTGCGGGTTGGTATTTTCCTCGGTGGCGGAAAACGGCATGGATATCTTTGTCAACTACGGCAGGCTGATCATCCTTCTGGTGGGCACGATGCTTACCGTGGCGCTGATCATCAATCCGCTGATCGTCGGGATCGCGCTTCGGACGAATCCGTACCCGCTGGTGCTGCGCTGCATCCGTGAGAGCGGATTTACGGCATTTTTCACAAGAAGCTCCGCCGCGAATATCCCGGTCAATATGGAGCTTTGCAGAAAGCTCGGTCTCGACAAGGATATGTACTCGGTGTCGATCCCGCTCGGCTCGACGGTCAACATGGACGGGGCTTCGGTGACGATCACGATCATGACGCTTGCCACGGTCCACACTTTGGGGATTGATGTCAGCCTGCCTTCAGCGGCGCTGCTGTCATTTATCTCCGCGCTGGCCGCGTGCGGGACCTCGGGCGTGACGGGCGGATCGCTTCTGCTGATCCCGATGGCGTGCTCACTCTTTGGCATATCGGATGACATTTCGATGCAGGTGGTCGGCGTCGGCTTCATCATCGGCGTGGTGCAGGATTCGATGGAGACCGCGATCAACTCATCCGGGGACGCGCTTTTTACGGCGACGGCGGAATATGTCCAGTGGAAAAAAGAGGGAAAAAGCCTGCCGACCTTCCTCGGAGGGAATACAAGGGTGGGGTTGTAAGATGAGTAGGAAAGAGAGGGGCAGGTGAAACAAAAAACATGGAAAAAACTATTGGCGATGGCATTGGCGGTGTCGTGGAGCGCGTGAATGCGTGGAAAGAGGCGCAGAGGCACTGATGGGAAATGAGGAGTGACAGCCGGTTTCTCCACAATATTCAGAAAGGGAACGGATGGACTACGCAAGCTATTTAGGCGAGATGTACCAGCTTACCATACGACGCTACGAGTACGCCGCGCTGGCAATGGACGGGGAGGATACGGCATTACAGCTGGAGGCGGTTCGAAAGCAGGAGCAGACGGTTCTTGCAGCAGAAGACGCCCTGCTGGAGCAGGAGGAATTCGCTCCGCTTGCGTATCTGTTTGCAGTCTGTGAATGCAATGCTTTTGAACGGCATGCGGTGGCGATGCTGCTGTTCTGGGAATTGCGCCCCGAATGCGCGGATGCCAATGACAGTCTGTGCGGTACACAAGCGGTGACGCCACGGCTGCTGAAGCTGACTTATGAGGGGGACTGTACGGATGACGATATGTATCTGTCGCTGCGGGGCGATTCGGTGTTCGGTTCCGTCTTTTTGGACACACAGACGGGACGGGGACCGGACCGACCGCTGGCTCTGGCACCGCGGATATTGCGGATGATCCTGACCGGAACGGCAGAAAGCCGGGTGGATGAGGCGGTGCGCGGGCTGGCGATGATCGGCAGCCCGATCCCAAAGGCGCAGCGGATCGACTGTCATTTTTCATTGGCGGATGTGGTGCTGCCCGGGGATTCGATGGATGCGCTCCGGTTCGCCTGCCGGCGGGTGCAGAACGCGCGAAAGGTCTATGAGGAGTGGGGGATGGGACGCCTCGTCACCTACGGCAGGGGTGTCTCATTGCTGTTTTCGGGACCGCCGGGTACAGGCAAGACAATGGCGGCGCAGGCCGTGGCAAAGGAGCTTTCGATGGAGCTGTACCGGATCAATCTGCCTGCCGTGGTCAGCAAATACATCGGGGAGACCGAACAGAATTTAAGTGAAATTTTTGAAAGTGCCAAAGGGCGCAGTGTTGTACTGTTTTTCGATGAGGCGGATGTGTTGTTCGGCAAACGCACCGAGATCAAGGATGCCAATGACAAGTACAGCAATATGGAGGCGGCGTACCTGCTGCAGCGCATCGAGGAGTACGAGGGCGTCACGATCATGGCGACAAATTACCGCCGGAATTTTGATGAGGCGTTCAACCGCAGGCTGACAAGCGTGATCGATTTTCCGTTCCCCGACGCGGCGAGCAGGAAAGAAATCTGGAGGCGTTCCATTCCGCGGGAGCTGTATTCCGACGGCCTGGATACGGACGCGCTTGCCAAGCGGTTTGAGCTGAGCGGCAGCGCGATCAAAAACAGTGTGCTTTACGCGGCGTTCTTGGCGGCGTCGGACGGTGCGGATGCATTATCCATGGAGCTGCTGCTGGAGGGAATCCGCGAGGAATTCAAAAAGCAGGGCAAGGTCATCGGCAGAGAGGAGATGGAGGTATAAGTGGTATTACAGCCATTGGAAAATGAGGCAAGGCAGCAGGCGTTCTTTGACGAGCGGCAGCGGCAGAACGAGGAGAAAAGCTCCGGCGGCTTCTGGCATGAGAATTATATCGGAAAAGAGCGATCGGGCAGGAAGCCGCTGCGCCAGAAGGCAGAAGAGAAAAAGCAGTCCAAGTCCAGGCAGATGCAGGAAATTTTCCATACGAAAAACGCTTACGGTGAGATTTCCCTTGGCATGAATCCAAAGGGCGAGACGATGCTTGTCGCGGGGCGCAGCCATTACCGGAACGGGCCGACCGTGCAGCGGAATGAAAAAGAGCTCGATGAGCAAAACAGCTACTCATGGCGAGGCAAGGCGGGCAACCGGAAGACGAATGTCAAGGAGCCTGCCAAAAGCGCCTATGCCTTAAACAGCACGAAGCAGCACGACGGGGAGAACCGCCATAGAGGTGAAACGCTGCTTTTGCAGTCACAGCTCTTTGCGCAGGCGACAGCCCAGCACAACGCGCTGTCGATGCTGCCCGAAAAAAGCGATAGGGTTGGCGACACCAAGGAAAAGTCCGCGCGGGAGATGAAGCTTTCCCACCAGCTGGAGCTGGCGCTGCGCCTCGGGGAAAAGCAGATTGTCCGCAGGCACAGCGACGACGGGATCGTGCAGTCCTTTGTATCTGAACTGGTCAAAACGCCGGAGGAGGATGAGGAGGATCGCGGCGAAGATGCGGATTCTGAAGCTTGATTTTTCAAAAAAGATGAAAAATAAACAAATTGTATAGAAAAATGTAGAGAATGATTGTTTATAATTTCTGTCAGTTGTTTGTCATCCGCGCGAGAAAGGATGACAGAGTAGATTTTCTGGAAGAAAGGAGCGGAGAAGTATATGGCTGAGTATTTGTCACCGGGCGTATATGTCGAGGAATTCGATTCCGGAGCTACCCCGATGGAGGGTGTGGGCACCAGTACGGCAGGATTTGTGGGATTGGCGCAGAGAGGTCCGACGAGCGGACTGCCGCAGCTTGTGACCAATTATGCGGATTTCGGCAGGATTTATGGAGGACATCTGTCCGCCAATGAGTTTGGGGATTACCGTTTCCTGTCCTATGCAGTGGAGAGCTTTTTCGTCAATGGCGGTTCACGCTGCTATGTGATGCGTGTGGCTCCGCCGGATGCAAAGGCATCGACGGGCAGCGCGGCAGCATTGAGCTTTACGGCAAGGAACCCCGGTCTGTGGGGCGATGACATCAGCATCTCGTTCGCGCCTGCGAGCAAGGCAAAGACACAGGTGCTTGAGATCATCAACGATCCCGACGGCAAGAAGTACCGCGTAAAGAGCAGCGTGGGCTTCAATGTGGGCGATGTCGTGGCGTATGCCGAGGGCGACAAAGTGACCTACAACAAGGTCGTAAAGAGCCAGGACAATGTCATTACCTTTGAGAAGGATTATCCGGATTCGATCGTTGATACCAATCTGCTTCCGAGCAAGGTGATCACGACCTGCGAGTTTACGGTGACGGTCAAATACGACGATCTCGTAGAGACCTATGAGAATGTGTCGTTCAATATCGAGGCACCGAATTACATTGAAAAGGCAACGGCAAAGTCCGACCTGATCATTGCCGCGTACAACGCTTCGGGAGAGGCTCCGGCAGCGGCTCCTGCGGCAGCTCCGGCAGCAGATGCCAAGGGCGATGACAAGAAAGACAAGAAGAGCGCACCGGCAGCAGCTCCGGCAGCGGGAGGCATCACAGCTCCGATGGATATCATCGGCGTGACCAGCCTCAATTTAAAGGGCGGCAGCAACGGTTCTGTAGCCAGTGTCTCCGCAGGCGACTTTATCGGTGAGGACAAGGGCGCAGGTAAGCGTACCGGTATCCAGGCGTTCGTGGACAACGATGTCGTATCGATCATCGCGGCACCGGGCGTGACCGACCCGAATGTACAGCTGACGCTGGTATCCCATTGCGAGAATCTGGCAAGCCGTTTCGCGGTGCTGGATATTCCGCAGGATGCAAAGAAGGTAGAGGATGTGGAAGCGCACCGCGACATTTTCGATTCCGAGTACGCGGCATTGTATCATCCTTGGCTGATCGTTTACGATTCGCTTGATAAAAAGAATATCGCGATCCCGCCTTCAGGCGCGGTGATGGGTATTTACGCGAGAAGCGACAATACCCGCGGCGTACACAAGGCTCCGGCAAACGAAGTTGTCCGAAACTGTGTCGGTCTGGACTGCCAGTTCAACAAGGGCGAGCAGGACATCCTAAATCCGAAGGGCGTCAACCTGATCCGTTCGTTCCCGGGGCAGGGCATCCGTGTCTGGGGCGCGCGCACGGTATCGAGCAACGGTCTGTGGAAATATGTCAATGTCCGCCGTCTGTTCATTTACCTTGAGGAGTCGATCAAAGCAAACACGAGCTGGGTTGTCTTTGAGCCGAATGACGAGGCATTGTGGGTTCGTGTACAGCGGACGATCAGTGTATTTTTGACAACGATGTGGCGCGAAGGCTCGCTGATGGGATCTTCTCCGGAGGAAGCGTTCTTTGTCAATATCGGCAGGGAAACGATGAGCCAGGATGACATCGACAACGGCAGGCTGATCTGCGTGATCGGCATTGCACCGGTGAAACCGGCTGAATTTGTCATCTTCCGGCTGACACAGAAGACCAGCGAATCAGCAGAGTGACCAGTCGAACTTAGCACATGAGTTTTATGTGCTTAGTGAGACAGTCGTTCTTGAATGACGCAGGTATTTTTCGAAAATATGAGCGAAGCGAATGATTATGCTTTCGGAAAATGCCAAGGAATGAAAGAATAATAGGAAGGAGACAAAATAAATGGCACAGACGGGCTATCCACATGGAAGATTTAGATATCAGGTTGAAATCGATGGACTTGATGCCGGCGGCTTTTCGGAAGTGACAGGCTTTGACGCGTCGATTGATGTAATGGAATACCGCGAAGGCGATGACACGACAACGCCACGGAAGATTCCCGGCTTGAAGAAATATGGCAACATTACCTTGCGCCAGGGTCTGGTCGATTCGACCGTTATGTACGACTGGATCATGGAGGGCGTCAATGGCGCGGTGGACCGCAAGACGATTTCCATTACGCTGCTGGATGAGGAAGGCAGCGCAGTAGCGGCTTGGCAGGTCATCAACGCATGGCCGATGCGTTATACGGCACCGGACTTCAATGCGACGGCTTCCGAGGTGGCGGTTGAGACCGTGGAGGTTGCGCATGAAGGCATGACGAGGACGCAATAAGATCCGCAACAGCTAAAATGATTTTGGATATGGAGATTTGCCGGGAGCCGGCATTTCTCCATATTTTTTGGAAGCGTCATGAAATCTCTGATGAAGGCGGATTTCCGTTGACGAAAAAACTTATTGCATGGTAAAATAAAAAGCGGTTTGGACGAGACGAAAGGAGAAAGCATTATGGCATTTCAGACAGAATATGATTTCACGCTGCCGCGCGGGTACCGCGATATGGACGGCAACCTGCACCGCGAGGGCAAGATGCGTCTGGCGAACGCGGCTGACGAGATACTGCCGCTGAAGGATCAGCGGGTGCAGCAGAATCCGGCGTATCTTTCCATTATCCTGCTGTCACGCGTGATCACCAAGCTTGGCGACCTGCCAGCGGTGGATACGCGCACGATCGAGAATCTTTACACGATGGACTTAGCGTACCTTCAGGAGCTGTATGAGCAGATCAACGCATCGGACATGCCGGTATTCCGCGGAACCTGCCCGCACTGCAACAAGCCGGTTGAAATCCCGGTAAATTTTATGTCGGCCGGGTGAATGGGCCGGCCGGGATGACACGCCATACCGCAGGAGACAAACGGGGGCAGGAGCCGCGCCGCGGGCGGGCGATCAAGGTGTATCCGGAGGACAAGATATACGAGGAGATGACTTTCATCGGTTATTATCTGCATTGGAATCCGGACGATATTGCCGCGATGAGCCACCGGGAGCGCATCCGCTGGTGCGATGAAATTTCCAAGATCAACAGCAAGCTCAACCAGGAGCCTGAGAATGTATTCGCGATCTAAAGGAGCGCGGATGCATCGGTTTTCTGCGGATCAGACAGCAGCCTTAAGGGCTATATCATGGGGGAAGATACAATATGTCAGACGCCAAAGACATGCTCACTAATTTTGAATTCCAAGTACAGCTGGGACTGTTGCTTACAGTCAATTTTTCACGGATATCAGACATTTCCTCGCAGGGCGAGTTTGATGTGCGGGCGGACGGCGGCAACAACGACCGGATGTACTTTGCCGCAAAGCCGCACCGTACGCCGGATGTGATGGTATTTCACAAGGGGTGGTCGACCGGGCTGGATTCGGCTGTGATGTCGTGGCTGACGCCCGGGCTGATCATCGACGGCATTCTGATCATCGTCAAGCAAAACAGCTCGATGAAGAAAATCTTATACATCGAGCAGGGAATCCTAAGCCGGATATTTTATTCCGATCTGGACGCTATACGCGGGGATGTGATGATCAAGTCAATGGAGCTGCGTCATACGGGGATCAAGGAGTATCCGTTGTCAATGTAAAAAAAAATGAGATTTAGACCGATCTCATACCGAAATGGGTCTAAATCTACGAAAAATATCGACATTTAGACCCATTTCGGGTTGAAAACGGTCTAAATCTGTGATATCCTACACATACAAAGGCGAATTTGTATCGTGAAAGGATACACAGATGGCGGACAGGATCATTGGCAGGAAATATGAATGCGACCGGCTGGACCGGTGCATGGGCGAGCATCAGGCGCAGCTGATCGTCGTCTATGGGAGGCGGAGGGTAGGGAAGACCTATCTGGTTCAGCAGTATTTTGACGGACGGTTTGATTTCAAATTCACAGGAGCGTACCGCAGGTCAAGGGAAGACCAGCTAACGAATTTTACGAGAGAAATGAGCAGGCAGACGGGTCTGCAGCAATCTGTGCCGAAGGATTGGGATGAAGCATTTGTGATGCTTCGTGACTATCTTTCGGCTTTTTCGCAGAATGAGAAGCGCGTCGTTTTTTTTGATGAAATGCCGTGGATGGATACACAGCGTTCCGGTTTTATGGAGGCATTTGAGTGGTTTTGGAATGACTGGGGCGCAGCGCAGGAGAACTTGATCTTTATTGCCTGCGGTTCGTCGACTTCCTGGATGATACAGAATTTTGATGAAAATAAAGGCGGACTTTTCAACCGGCAGACCTGCAGGCTGTATCTGATGCCGTTTACGCTGGACGAGACGGAGCAGTATCTGCAATCACGCCGGATCAGCTGGGCGAGGTATGATATTGCCGAATGTTATATGATCATGGGCGGCATCCCGTATTATCTGAGCCTGCTGGATCCGCAGCGGAATTACCAGGAAAACATTGACAATCTGTTCTTTCGGAAAAGGGCAGAGCTTTGGGACGAATTTGACCATCTGTACCAGACCTTGTTTGAAAATAGTGAGCAGTACATCAAGGTTGTGGAAATACTCGGAAAAAAAAGGAGCGGCATGACCCGTCCGGAGCTTTCCCGGGAGACCGGAATTTCTTCAAACGGAAAGCTGACGAAGATGCTAAAGTCTCTGACAGACTCCGGTTTTGTGCGTGAATACGCTTTCTTTGGCCACAAGAAAAAGGAAACGGTTTACCAGCTGGCGGATTATTATACAGCCTTTTTCTTCCGGTTTATAAAAGACAATTTTGGAAAGGATGAGCACTTTTGGAGCCATACGACCGACAATCCGGCGCGCCGGGCATGGGCAGGGCTGACTTTTGAACAGCTGTGCAAAGACCATATTGCGCAGATAAAGAGAAAGCTGGGGATTGCCGGTGTACTGTCGGAGGAGTCGACCTGGTATTATCGGGAGTCAGATTCCGATGGCCGGCAGGGCGGGACGCAGATCGATATGCTGATCGACCGCAGGGACCGCGTGATCAATCTCTGCGAGATCAAATTTTCGATCAATGAATTTACGATCGATAAAAAATATGATCAGACGCTGCGCAATAAAATCGACACATTCCGGATGCGGACGGATTGCAAGAAGACGATACAGCTGACAATGATCACGACATTCGGCGTCAAAAGGAATACCTATTCGGGACTTGTCGGAAGTGAAGTGGTTTTGGATGATCTGTTTGTGGAAGCCTGACGGGGAATGGGATTTATGAAAAGGGTATTGCGGGATATTTCGCTGAGTAAAAAGAGCCTCGGAAACGGACGGTGGGAGATGGGCAAAAGTTCTGTCCGCCCGCTGGCTGTGCCGCGGCTTTTTTCAGGAGATTCTTTTGCGTTGCGGATTGCCGGTAAATATCTCGGTACGGAAAATTATTCGGATTTCTTTGCGCGGATGGTGCTTCTGCTCCCTAAGGACGGCAGCGGTGAAATCGAAAAGCGTGAAAAGCACATTCACCACAATCATATTTATTATCGTTACATCCGTACTGTCCAGATGATCTATGGATCGCGTTCGCAGCGTCTGTATTTGCAAAATGTGGCTGGGCAGACGGAGAATTATCTGCAAAATAATTTTGAACAAATATCCCGGTCTCATTTGGAAAACAATATTGAGCGGACAGCAGAAAATTATCTGCAAAACCGGATTGACCACACGGAATGGTTTAGCAGCCGGGATGTTTCTGTGCTTCCGTATTCCGTGGCGCGGTTTGTGCATAGGATTTCGTTGGCACTGCGGGACGAGGCGAAGGATGCTGTGGAGCTGCAAGACGGGGCGAAGGATGCTGCGGAGCTGCAAGATAGAAGAGTGGAGCCGGAGAGTACCCGGTTTGATGGGGAAGCAGGACAAAGTCAAAGTGTGTCAGTAAATGCAGAATCACCGGCTCTCCATACGATAGGCTCACAAATCTGGAATACCATCATGCGGCAGGTGCAGCGTGTGAACCGGAATTTTTTGCGAAATTTCAGCCGGCTTCAGAATACCAGGCAGTCGTCAAATTTAATGACTGCAGAATATGATACCCGCCTTGTGCTGTATGGTGATCAGATGATCACCAACCGTAATTATAATGATGCCGGGGAGACTGTTTACAACCGGTATTCTTATGATGCCGGGGAGGCTGTTTATGAGCGGTATCACAATGATTTCGGAGAGACCGTTTTCAATCAGTTTAAAAATGGTGCCGGGGAAACTGTTTACAACCGGTATTCTAATGAGGCTGGAGAGACTGTTTACAACCGGTATTTTAATGATGCCGCGGAGATTGCATACAATCAGATATCCGATGCTAACAGGCAATTCATATTCAATCAAAATATCGGAAACGACAGGCAATCCACATTCAACCGAATTTCCGGTGACAATGGGCAGACTATATCCAATCAGAATTATGATGGCGGAGAACAAAATACTTTTCTTCAGATAAATTATAATGACGAACACAGCACATTCAATCAGATAAACAATGGTGATGAACAGACGGTACTCCGCCGGATAAACAATGGTGGTGAACAGACCGTACTCTACCAGATAAACAATGGCGGTGGGCAGATGGAACTCCGCCAGATAAACAATGGCGATGAACAGATTGCACTCCAACAGATAAATAATAATGACAGACAGACCGTGTTCAATCAGATTTACCATAATGATGAACTGGCAGCATTTTATCAGATGTTCGGCCGTGACGGGCAGTCAATATTTAACCGGATGTTCGGCGGAGGGACACAGAATGTTTTCCGGCAATTGATAAATGGCGGAGGACAGTCTGTTTTCAATGGTGTTCATCTCTCCCTTCTCAACCGGGTGCATTACGGCGGAGATCAGACTGCGATCGATCAGAATATCAATATCGCCGGGCAATCCGTTACCCATTCACTTGTCAATAGGAGTACAGAATCCGGTTACAATACAGCGGTAAACAATAATCGAACAAGTGTGGGCCATACAACTGAAAATAATAACCGGACAAGCATAGGCCAAACAACAGTAAACAGTAACCGAACAAGCATAGGCCAAACAACCGTAAATGATAACCGGACAAGCATAGGCCAGACAACAGTAAACAACAATCGAACAAAAAATGGCCAAACAACAGTAAATGATAATTGGACAGATATAGGTCATACAGCAGTAGACCGTAATCGTACAGTTACAAATCATTCAATAATTAATGTCAATCCGTCTTATGATGACAGTATAAATATAAACAGCAACCAATTCGTGGCTGGCAATTCAGGGACAATAAACGAAACGCAATACCCGAATTATTCTGCCACGGGCAACAGCGTGACCAATATTTTCCGGCGCATATTTATGGGATTCGGGAGTGGTGCCAACCGTATCACGAGGGAGGCTGCGTGGCGCAGTATCCTTCCGATTGCGCATACGGTACGGAGAATGATATTTCATATTCCCGGAAATAAACTGGCGGCAGTTGCCAATCAATACATAAACAACGAACCGGCGGCAGCTGCCAACCAATACATAAACAACAAACTGGCGGCGGTTATCAGCCAATACATAAATAATGGACAGAAGGCAGTTGTCAACCAATATATGAGCAACGAACCGGTGATGGTTTCCAATCGATACATAAGCAACGAAGCGGTGACGGTTGCCGATCAATACATAAGCAACGAACCGGTGACGGTTGCCGATCGATACATAAGCAACGGACCGGTGACGGTTGCCGATCGATACATAAGTAACGGACCAGTAACAGTTACCAATCAATATATAAACAACGGACAATTTACTTTCCGCCGGCTATTAGGAAATGTCGGAAGCGCGGTCAGCAGTCAGCCGTCAGATCATAATAAAAGGTTTGTTAACAGCAGAATAATAGGTGATACACTCAACCGGATTTTAAGAATCGGCGGGCAATCCATGTCCGATCAAAGCATGGACAGTGCCGGGGCAACTACAAGCGGTCAGATTACAAGGTTCGACAGACCAAGCATGACCGAACGGATTTTAAGAACCGGTGATCAGTTTGTATTCAATCAAACTGCAGGCAGGAATGGGCAGAACATTTCCAATCAGACTTTTTATGGAGATTCGCAGACTGAGCTGATCATCCGAAAAGCGGGAGCCGGATCGCAGCAGGGACAGACCAGTACACCTGTAAATCAGGCCGGCAGATATGTAAATCAGACCGGTGAACTTGTAAATCAGGCTGGCAGATCTGTGAATCAGACCGATCATGAGCAGGAGCATATCCACCAGTTGCGGAGGACGACGGCCGGCCATGGGCAGGAGCATATCCATCAATTGCAGAGGACAACGGCCGATCATGAGCAGGAGCATATCCACCAGTTGCGGAGGATGACGGCCGGCCATGAGCAGGAGCATATCCACCAGTTGCGGAGGACGACGGCCGATCATGAGCAGGAAAGTATCCGCCAGCTGCGGGAGACGATTGTCCGTTTAGAGGAAGAATTGGAGATTGAGCGGGATCAGACGAGGCGAGATATCCGGGAAGTCGAAGAGCTGCGTTCGCGCGTCCAAAGCCAGGAGGAGGAGCTGGAACGGATCGGAAAGAGCAACGAACGGCTGGCGGATGAAATAGAAAAGGAGCAGCAAAGAAAAAACATTGATCCGAGGATCGCAGTACTGTTTGATAATGAAATGACACTGAACCGTCAGAGGTATGGCGCACCGTTGCTGTCATAATAAAGGAGCAGAGGAAATATAGTACCTCTGCTCCTTTATAATAGAATAGATAATGGATAGCTTTATTTTTCCAGCTCCTGCATCTTCATCGCCCGGACCTTTAAAGGCAGGCCGAATAATGTAATGAAGCCTTCCGCGTCGTGGTGGTCGTAAAGATCGCCGGTCGTGAAGGACGCGAGGGATTCGCTGTAGAGCGAGTAGGGTGAGGTCGTGCCTGCTTTGATGATGTTGCCCTTGTAAAGCTTGAATCTGACTTCGCCGGTCACATATTCCTGGGTGGAGGTGACAAAGGCGCGGACAGCGTCGCAGAGCGGGGTGAACCACTTTCCTTCGTAAACAATCTGTGCGAGTTTATTCGCCATATCTTTTTTCACTTCCATCGTCGCACGGTCGAGGACAAGCTCTTCAAGCTGGTCGTGCGCTTCCATCAGGATCGTGCCGCCCGGTGTCTCATAAACGCCGCGGCTTTTCATGCCGACAACGCGGTTTTCAACGATATCGACGATGCCGATGCCGTGCTTGCCGCCGAGGCGGTTCAGCTCACGGATGATGTCGGCTGTTTTCATCTGCTTGCCGTTGATCGAGGTCGGTACGCCCTTTTTAAACTGCATGGTCACATATTCGCCCTCGTCGGGAGCCTTTTCCGGCGTCACGCCGAGCACCAGAAGGTGGTCGAAGTCCGGTTCGTTGGCAGGATCTTCAAGCTCGAGGCCTTCGTGGCTGATGTGCCAGAGATTGCGGTCGCGGCTGTAGCTCTGTGCTGCGGAAAACGGCAGGTTGATCCCATGCTCCTGGCAGTACGCGATCTCCGATTCACGGGAGTCGAGCGTCCATTTGTCGTCGCGCCACGCGGCGATGATCTTGATATCCGGGGCGAGCGCTTTGATGCCCAGCTCAAAACGGATCTGGTCGTTGCCTTTTCCGGTAGCGCCGTGGCAGATGGCAGTCGCGCCTTCTTTGCGTGCAACATCCACCAGAGTCTTGGCGATCAGCGGACGCGCCATGGAGGTGCCGAGCAGGTATTTATTCTCATAGACCGCGCCGGCCTGCACGCAGGGCATAATGTATTCTTCCGCGAAAGCGTCATTGACATCTTCGATGTAAAGCTTGGATGCGCCGCAGGAGAGGGCGCGTTCTTCCAAACCGTCGAGTTCTTCTTCCTGCCCGCAGTCGATGCAGCAGCAGATCACTTCATAATCATAATTTTCCTTGAGCCACGGGATGATCGCCGTGGTGTCGAGTCCGCCGGAATAGGCGAGTACCACTTTTTCTTTCATAATCGTCTTGTCTCCTTAGTTTAAATGGAACGGCCTGCGTCGGATGCAGTTTCCATGCAAAATCACGCAAAAATCTCTTTTTTCACCGTCCCTTAGTGAAAAATTACCATTCACTAATATACTACATTGCCTGAATTTTATCTACTATTTTCTTTTGAACGAGAGTATAATGTAATTCGTGTGTTATGACGGAACATTTGTAAAATGCAGTTGTGAGGATATGGGTTGCGGGGCTTGTCCGCAATAGATTTTCATATAAAAAAGGGGGAGCGTATGATAAAAGCGGGAATTATCGGGGCGACCGGTTATGCGGGAGCGGAGCTGGTGCGGATTCTGATGCGGCACCCTGAGGCAGAGGTAAAATGGCTGGTGTCGAAATCGTATGTCGGTGAGCGGTTCTCGTCGATCTATGGGAATATGTTCCGGATCATTGATGAGGATTGCCTCGGTGAAGATCTGCCGCAGCTTGCCGAAGAGGCGGATGTCATTTTCACGGCGACGCCGCAGGGTTATCTGTCGCAGCTTTTGACCGAAGAGATCCTGGAAAAGACACGGATGATCGATCTGTCGGCGGATTACCGTCTGTCGGATGTGTCCGTGTATGAGCAGTGGTACAAATTGCAGCACGGTTCGCCGCAGCTGATCAAAAAGGCAGTATACGGCCTGTGTGAGCTTCACCGCGAGGCGGTCAAAAAGACCAGGCTGGTCGCGAATCCGGGCTGTTACACGACTTGTTCGATCCTGTCGGTTTATCCGCTGGTCGCGGAAGGGCTGATCAATCCCGCAACGATCGTGATCGATGCGAAGTCCGGTACTTCGGGGGCGGGCCGGGGAGCAAAGACAGCGAATCTGTTCTGCGAGGTCAATGAAAATATCAAGGCTTACGGTGTCGCGACGCACCGGCACACGCCGGAGATCGAGGAGCAGCTGTCATTGGCGGCGAATGAGCCGGTGACGGTCAGCTTTACGCCGCATCTTGTGCCGATGAACCGCGGGATTCTGGTGACGGCTTATGCGTCGGTCATGGATGAGCTGACGGAAGAGGATATCCGCATTGCCTATGAAAAATATTACAAGGATGAGTATTTTATCCGTCTTTTGCCGGCGGGAGTCTGCCCCGAGACGAAGTGGGTCGAGGGATCAAATTTTGTCGATATCGGATTTGTGCTGGATATGCGCACGGGCCGGGTGATTATTATGGGAGCGCTTGACAATCTCGTGAAAGGCGCGGCGGGGCAGGCAGTGCAGAATATGAACCTGCTGTTTGGATTGGATGAAAAGACGGGACTCGAGCTGGTGCCGGTGTTTCCGTAAGATTATTTGATGGATGTTTAAGACTGGGATGACGAATGGATAAAACGCGTGCTGGAACGCAGAGGTTTATGGGAAAGCAGATAAGGGATGTAGGACATACGCAGGCAGAGAAAGAAATAAAAATCCGCGCGATGCACCCGGCGGACTACGGCAAGGTGCGGCAGCTGTGGCTGTCGATCCATCGGCTTGGCATCCGCAGCGTGGACGATGCCAAAGAGGGTGTCGTGCGCTTTTTGGAACGCAATCCGGAGACTTCGGTCGTTGCGGAAAGAAGCGGGGAGATCGTCGGATCGATCCTGTGCGGACACGACGGCAGGACCGGTTGTTTCTACCATGTGTGCGTCAGGGAGGACCTGCGGCGGCAGGGCATCGGCAGCCGGATGGTGCGGTTCGCGGTGGACGCGTTGACAAAGGAGCAGATTTCCAAGATTTCGCTGTTTGCGTATACGGACAATGCGCTTGGCAATGATTTCTGGAAATGCCTCGGGTTCGTGCGGCGTGAGGATATGTATAATTACGAGTGGCAGCTGAATGAAGCGAATGTGACGAATTTTAATCAATGAGAGAGCTGGAATTCAATGGCGGATGGACTTTGGCCGATGATGATAACCGTGGATTTCAATGGCAGATAGACACTGATCGATGATGGAATCCATGGGTTTTGATGGTTGGAAATTTTTTAGATAGGAGTAAAGCAGATGGAATGGATTGACGGTGGCGTGACCGCGGCAAAAGGTTTTTTGGCGGCGCAGACCGCGGCAGGGATAAAATACCGGGACCGTGACGATATGGCGATGATCTACAGCAAAAAGCCGTGCGTGCTGGCGGGGACATTTACGAGTAATGTGGTAAAAGCGGCACCGGTGCTGTGGGACCGCAAGATGGTCGAGGAAAAGAGAAAAGCGCAGGCAGTCGTTGTCAATGCCGGTATTGCCAATGCGTGTACCGGAGACGAGGGACTTCGTTACTGTCAGCAGACCGTGGAAGCGGTGGCGGATGCTGTTTCGGTGGACGCGTCGGCAGTCTGTGTCGCATCCACCGGCGTGATCGGGATACAGCTTCCGATCGACCGGATCGTGGCAGGGATCGGACAGATGGCGGGAAAGCTTAAGGATACGCGGGAAGCGGCGCATCTGGCGGCGCAGGCGATCATGACGACGGATACCAGACCGAAGGAAGCCGCGGTTTCCGTTTCCATTCACGGGACGACCGTGACGCTTGGCGGTATGACAAAGGGCAGCGGCATGATCCATCCCAATATGTGTACGATGCTTGCTTTTCTGACGACAGACGCGGTGATCTCACAAGAGCTTTTGCAGGAGGCGTTGTCTGAGGCGGTCAGGGACACCTACAATATGATCTCGGTGGACGGTGACACTTCGACGAATGACACCTGCCTGCTGCTTGCAAATGGAGAAGCGGGAAACGAGGCGATCACCAAAGAGGATGAGTCGTTCGGGCTCTTTGTCGAAGCGCTGTTTGAGGTCAACCGGAAGCTGGCGCGGATGATGGCTGGCGACGGGGAGGGCGCGACCGCGCTTTTGGAGGTGACGGTCGAGCACGCGAACACAGTGGAAGAGGCAAAATGTCTGGCTAAATCGGTGGTCAGTTCATCGCTGGTCAAGGCTATGATCTACGGACACGATGCCAACAGCGGACGGGTGCTGTGCGCGCTTGGTTATGCAGGCGTGGATTTTGACCCGGAGGCCGTGGATCTGACCGTAAGAAGCGCTACCGGGCAGACGATGCTGATGCAAAACGGGCAGTACGCGGATTACTCCGAAGAGGAAGCGACAAAGATCCTGTCCGAGGAAGAGGTGACGGTCATTTGCGACATGCACCAGGGCAGTGCGTCCGCAACGGCGTGGGGCTGCGACCTGACCTATGATTATGTCAAGATCAATGCGGATTATAGGTCGTAGGTGATAGAATAAATATAATAACGAACATAGGAGAAAAACATGCATTCGGATTCGATGAAACAGATTTTGGCAAAGGCGGAGGTGCTGATCGAGGCGCTGCCGTATATACAGCGGTTCAACCGCAAGATCATCGTCGTGAAATACGGCGGATCGGCGATGCTCGATGAAACATTAAAGCAGCAGGTGATCGAGGATGTGACGCTGCTGAAGCTGGTCGGGTTCAAGCCGGTCATCGTTCATGGAGGCGGCAAAGATATCAGCCGTTGGATTGAAAAAGCGGGGATGGAGCCGGAATTTGTCAATGGACTCCGCAAGACCGACGCGCCGACGATGGAGATTGCTGAGATGGTCTTGAACCGTCTGAACAAATCGCTTGTGGCGATGGTCGAAAAACTTGGCGTTGCGGCGGCGGGGATCAGCGGCAAGGACGGCGGGCTTTTGCATGTGGAAAAGAAGCTCGCGGACGGCGAGGACATCGGCTTTGTCGGCAATATTACCGAGGTCAATCCGAAGATTTTATATGACCTGCTGGAAAAGGATTTTCTGCCGATCGTCTGTCCGATCGGGATGGATGACAATTTTGAGACCTACAATATCAACGCGGATGATGCGGCGTGCGCGATCGCTAAAGCAATGGATGCCGAAAAGCTGGCATTTCTGACGGATATTGAGGGCGTCTACAAGGATCCGGAGGATCCTGATTCGCTGATTTCAGAGCTGACGGTAAGTGAGGCGCGGGAGCTGATCTCATCCGGGTTCATTGGCGGCGGAATGCTGCCGAAGCTTGGCAACTGCATTGACGCGATCGAGCAGGGCGTTTCCCGGGTGCATATTTTGGACGGACGGATCGCGCACTGCCTGCTGCTGGAGATTTTCACGAACCGCGGTATCGGCACGGCGATTTTGGATGACGGACAGGAAAAATATTTTGTGTAAAAAAGCGGAAGGATTTGGAATATAGATTTGGTAAATGACGGAATAGGAGCGGAGAAATGAATCAACAAGAGTTGATGGATGAGGCGGATCAGTATTTATTTCATGTGTACAACCGGCTTCCGGTCGTGTTTGATCACGGCGAGGGGATGTATCTTTATGATGTAAGCGGCAAAGCGTATCTGGATTTTGCAGCGGGCATCGGCGTGTCGGCATTCGGTTACGGTGACGCGGAATACGAAGAGGCACTGAAGGCACAGATGGACAAGCTTCTTCATGTGTCCAACCTCTATTATCATACGGGGCTTGCGGACGCGGCAAAGGCAGTTTGTGAAGTGACCGAAATGGACAAGGTCTTTTTTACGAACAGCGGCGCCGAGGCGATCGAGGGAGCGTTGAAGACCGCAAAGAAATTCGGCTATCTGCGGGACGGACACAGCGGACATGAGATCATCGCGATGGAGCATTCTTTCCACGGGCGGACGGTCGGCGCGCTGTCGGTGACCGGAACGGAGCATTACCGCGAGCCGTTTTATCCGCTGATGGACGGAGTGAAATACGCGGCTTTCAATGACATCGAATCGGTAAAACGCCAGATTTCCGGCAAGACGATTGCGATTCTTGTTGAGCCGGTGCAGGGCGAAGGCGGTATTACGCCGGCGACAGAGGAATTTTTGAGCGGGCTTCAGATTTTAAGCGAGGAATATGGTCTGCTGCTGATCTTTGATGAGATTCAGTGCGGCATGGGGCGGACGGGAGAGATGTTTGCGTGGCAGGAGTTTGGCATCCGTCCGGACATTCTGACGACGGCAAAGGCGCTTGGCGGAGGCGTGCCGGTCGGGGCGTTCGCCGTGACCGACCGCGTCGCGGCAGGTTCGCTGGTGCCGGGCGACCATGGGACGACTTACGGCGGCAATCCGTTGGTATTAGCGGCAGTCAGCACATCGATCCGGCTGATGAAAGAGCGGCAGATCCCGGAGCATGTGAAGGAACTGGCTCCGTATTTGGAGCAGGTGCTGAATGGCTTCGCGGCAAAATTCGATTTCGTGGAAGGACGGCGGGGCAAAGGATTTATGCAGGGGTTGATCCTTTCGGAAGATGTACCGGTCGGCCAGGTCGTCTCGAAAGCGCTCGAATATGGGCTGATCCTGCTCTCGGCCGGCGGAAATGTGCTGCGGTTTTTGCCGCCATTGATCGCGCAGAAGCGGGACATTGACGCAATGCATGAGATCCTGGAGGATGTGCTGGATTCGTTTGCCTGAATGATTGCTAAGGATTGCAAATGGATGTAAATGCTGTTTTGTATCTGTTTGCTGACAAATTTTAATAATTTCGTCATTTTTTTGTAAAGCCTCTTGTAAAAGGGGCTTTTTTTCGTTACAATGAAAATGCTTTAGACGGACAGACTCTTACTTTAAGCGGGATCATTGGATTCTGCATTATCATTTATGAGGAGTTTGTTCATGAAGAAAAGTTCTATATGCGCATGGGTGGTACTGTCCATGCTCTTTATCCTTGGCGGTTGCTCCCACACTTCTTATCTGGAGTCAGACACACCCGAAGACGAAGTAGAAGCGGCAGTGGAAGATGATATGGATCCGGAAGATGGCGCGTCGTCAGAGAAAGAGGCGACACCGTCAAAAGAGGAGGGGACGCTGTTCGTGCAGGTCGCAGGGGCAGTAAAGTCGCCCGGGGTCTATGAGCTGCCACAGGGAGCGCGGGTTTTCGAGGCGATCGAGCTGGCCGGAGGACTGAAGAAAAATGCCGATGATGTCAGTTTAAACCAGGCCCAGCTGCTCTCGGACGGGGAAAAGATTTATGTCTGCCGCGCAGGTGAGCAGGAAGAGAGTGCGGCGGATGGGAGCGATGTTCGGGAGGCCGGTGTTTCGGATGGGGTCGGCGGTTTTGGCAGCGGAAATGGGTCAAATGGCGGCGCATCGGTTGATGGAAAGATCAATATCAACACTGCGGGCGCGGATGAGTTAAAGACTTTGTCCGGCATCGGAGATGCCAAAGCGCAGGCGATCCTTTCCTACCGGGAGGCGCACGGCGGCTTCCAGAGCGTGGACGAGCTGACGCAGGTGGACGGCATCGGAGATGCGACGCTTTTGAAATTGAAAGATTATATTACCATATAATAATATAAAAGTTTTACTTTATATATGAGGGATTTATAAAAGTTAAGTAATTATTGTATAAGAAAACGAGGGATGGTATGGCAAGAAAGGTTTTGGTAGTAGATGATGAGAAGCTGATCGTAAAGGGGATCCGTTTTTCATTAGAGCAGGATGACATGGATGTGACCTGTGCCTACGATGGGGAAGAAGCGCTGGAGCTGGCAAAATCCAATGCATATGACATTATTCTGTTGGATGTGATGCTGCCCAAGCTGGACGGCTTTTCAGTGTGCCAGCAGATCCGGGATTTCTCCAATGTGCCGATCGTGATGCTGACGGCCAAGGGCGAGGATATGGACAAGATTCTCGGCTTGGAGTACGGAGCGGATGATTATATCACCAAGCCTTTCAATATCTTAGAGGTCAAGGCGCGCATCAAGGCGATCCTGCGGCGGACGATGCCGCCGCAGTCGGCAGTTGAGAAATCGCCGATCATTGAGAGCGGAGATGTGATCATTGATACGGACGGACGGCGGATCACGATTCTCGGAAAAGAGATCAATCTTACGACAAAAGAATACGATATGATGCTGCTTCTCGTGACGAACCCGGGCAAGGTTTACAGCCGGGAGAATCTGCTGACTGCGGTCTGGGGCAAGGAGTATCCGGGTGACGCGCGGACTGTGGATGTCCATATCCGCCGCCTGCGTGAAAAGATCGAGGTCAAGCCGAGCGAGCCGAAGTATGTCATGACCAAGTGGGGCGTCGGCTATTATTATCAGCAATAAGATTATAGTTATATGAACATTTCATTTCCTAGAAGTCTACAATTTCGATTGATGCTTATCCTGATGGGCGCAGGCCTGCTGCCCGCGCTCATTCTTACGATCGTGCTTTTGCACAACTATGAATCCCGCATGACATCCGCAGAGGTCAACCGTATGACGGCACAGGTGGGGCTGCTGTCGGGTGAGATCATTACGAGCGGTTATCTGGAAAATGGTGAGGCAGAGGGGATCAATGCCGAGCTGACTTCTGTGGCGGATGCCTATTCGGGCCGGATCATGGTGACGGACAGTTCGCTCAAGATTGTTAAAGATACCTACGGCATGTATGAGGGCAGGATTTTCTTATGGGAGAACGCCGTGAGTGCCATGAACGGTGCGAATATGACCTACTATGACCGGGACAACAGCTGCCTGGTGCTGACGGCACCGATCGTTTCAAAGAGCGAGGAAGAAATGCCGGTGCATGGCGTGCTTCTGATGACAGAATCAACGGATGGGCTCGAAGCAAGCATGGACTATATTTTGGCAGTAGCGTTGGTTGGGCTGCTGATTGTGGTTTTGGCGGTATTTGTCGGAGCAGTATTCCTTTCTGGAAAGCTCGTGGAGCCAATGCATCTGGTGGCATTGGCCATTGATGGGCTGGAGAAGAATAATGAGACGGAGATATGTATCGATGACTGTCTGGAAACAGAGGAAATCTCAAATAGTTTTAATCATTATCATGAAAGAATGCGGTTCTTGGACAATTCACGGCAGGAGTTTGTATCAAATGTCTCGCATGAATTGAAGACGCCACTGGCATCAATTAAAGTGCTGGCGGATTCGATCAATGGCATGGGTGAAAACGCGCCGATTGAGATGTACCGTGAATTCATGGGGGATATTACGAGTGAGATCGACCGGGAGACGGCCATTATCAACAATTTGTTGTCGCTTGTAAGAATGGATAAATCAAAAGCAGACTTAAATATCACGGTTGTCAATATCAACGAGCTGCTGGAAATGCTGTTAAAGCGTTTGGAACCGCTGGCGGCAAAGCAGGAAGTGGAGCTTGTCATGGAGTCATTCCGCCCGGTGACTGCTGAGGTGGACGAGGTGAAGTTTTCGCTGGCAATCATGAATCTGATTGAAAATGCGATCAAATACAATAATGCGGGCGGATGGGTGCATGTGTCCTTAAATTCAGATCATCAGTACTGTTATATCCGCGTTGAGGATAACGGCAGAGGCATTTCGGAAGAAGCGTTGGAGCATATCTTTGAGAGGTTTTACCGGGAAGACAAGTCCCATTCGCGGGAGATCAGCGGCACGGGATTAGGTCTGTCTATTACAAAAGACGCAATTGTGCTGCATCATGGTGAGATCCGCGTATCGAGCATTCCAGATGAAGGGACGGTATTTGATGTGCGGATTCCGCTGAAATATATTGCGGAGGAGGGCAAAAGGAAATGAAAGGAAAATTATATTTAATATATGCCCTTGCCGCAATCTTCGTTTTTCTGCTGCCGGGATGCGGAAGTGCCGTTAGCGTAAGCAATGAGAGATTCGGTGTATATTATATCAACAGTAAACAAACTGCTCTTGTAAAAGAGAATTATACGATTCAGTCGGATGTGACAAGTGAGAAAGTGCAAGAATTGCTGCGCGTTCTGTCAACGGATACTATGGATGAGGACTATTCTTGTCCGATTCCGCAGGACCTGTCGGAAATAGATTTTGAGCTGGCGGACGGCTTGCTGCTTTTGCATTTTGATCTGAATTACTATCAATTTTCCGGAACGCGGGAAGTTCTGATGCGCGGAGCGGTAGTCAAGACCTTTTTGCAGTTGGATGAGGTCAGTTCAGTGAGCTTTTATGTAGCAGATGAACCGTTAAAAGATACAACAGGTAATGTGGTCGGAGCGATGACGGCCGAGTCATTTCTTGACACATTCGGTGAGAAGGAAGAAGCGTTGGAAAGTGACACATTTACGCTGTACTACAGCACGGAAAAGGGTCAGGGACTGATCAAGAAGACGAGGCTTTTGCATTTTAACAACACGATGTCGCGCGAGTCGGTGGTATTGTCCTATTTGGCGCGGGATCCGGGAACTGAGGATGGTGCTAAGGCGGTGCTGTCACCAAATACAAAGGTGTTGTCCGTGACGACCAAAGACGGAATCTGCTATGTGAAGCTGGATGCGTCGTTCTTGAATCAGCAGTCCGGCGTTGCGACAGAAACAGCGGTTTATGGAATCGTGGATTCCCTTGCCGCGCTCAATGAGATCAATAAGGTGGAGCTGTCAGTGGAGAACACGACAGAAGGCATCGTGCCGGAGTCGGATACTGTCAGCGGAATATATGAGCCGGACGAGAGTCTGGTGAAAAGTGGAAAATAAAAACGGATTAAATAAGGAGAAGTGGCTTGCGAAAGAGGCCGATGGTGCATTTGGCACTGGCATTTCTCCTCGGAATTCTTTGTGTTCATCACAGCTGTCTGTTGATTGTCGCTCTTTTTCTTTTGGGCGCAGACGCTGTTGTACTCCACAGTTTAAAATGGAATAAAATTAAGATTTATCTTTTTGCGCTCGCAATCGCTTTGGCATTTGCTTGCGGCGCGGTTCGCTCGGGCTATGCGAACGCGTCATTTGATAAAGCGGCGTATTATGTGGATGGTCAGGATGAATTAGTCTTTGAAGGAAGGCTGTATAAGAAAGAGGAGAAAAATGAACAGACGATTTATTATCTGAAAAGAGCCTGGACGACGGACAGAAAAATCGACCGGATTCTGTATTATCCGAAGGAGGATCATGCGGTGGTCGGTTCCTGGATTTATGCCAAAGGAACGGTGCTTAAAATGCATCGGGCTGAGAACGAGGGCGGCTTTGATGAAAAATCGTATTACCGCTCGATGGGGATTGTTGCAAAGCTGTCCGAGAATAAGGAATACTGCATCGACGAGCCGTTTTTTTCGGTCGGCGAAAAACTGTACCGGCTGCAAAGGCAGGTCAGGCAGGTCTACGACCGATATCTGTATGGCGAAGAGGCAGGACTGTTGGCGATGATGGCGATCGGCAGCCGGACAGATGTGGATGCAGAGGCGAAGGAGTTGTTTTCGGAGGCAGGACTGTCGCATATATTCGCGATTTCGGGATTGCACATTTCAATCGTCGGAATGGGGCTTTTTATGCTGCTTAGAAAAAGAAGATGTCCGATTCTGCTGTCCGCGCTTATCGGCGGTTTCGTTGTTGTTTTGTATGCGCAGATGGTCGGGGCGTCTGTCTCAACGGTGCGCGCGGTCGGGATGTTTGTGATCCTGCTTTTGGCAAATACTTCCGGGCAGGCATACGATTCGCTGAGCGCTCTGGCAGTGATGGCGGTGGTTGTTTTATGGATCAATCCTCTGGCTGTCGGCCAGGCGTCTTTTGTGTTCTCGTTTGGAGCGGTGGCAGGACTGGTGCTGATTGCGTCGCCGATGGCAAAGATATATGAAGTATGCTGTAAAATGCGTTGGGAACAGATGTATAAAAAAGAAAAAGGAAAGCAATGGCAGATTCGTATGCACCAACGTTTTTTCTCGGCGTTGATTTGGGGAGCGGCAATGCAGATGGCAACACTTCCGCTGGTGGCGTATTACTTTTACAGCGTACCCGTCTATGTATTGTTTTTGAATCTTGTTTTACTGCCGGTCATGGGTCTGCTTCTGGGAATGGGTCTGACCGGAGGACTGGTCGGCTGTGTGTTGCCCCAAGCAGGCGGATGGCTGTTGTACCCCTGCCATTTCTTATTGTATTATTATGAATGGATGGCCAAAATGTCCTTGCGTTTGCCGCTTTCGCGGTGGATTGCCGGGAAACCTTCGCTATGGCAAATAATAGTTTATTATATAGTGATTTATTTTATAGTATACCGCTTTAAGGAATGGATAAAAAAGACGCAGGAGAAACATTGGCAAGAGATGGAGCGGAATGCAGCCGGAGGGATGCGCCAGAGAGCGCGTTTTGGCGGAAGGAAACAGGTAATGCAGGCATTGCTGGTCTGCGCGGTACTGCTCATATTTTTAAGGTGGCACCCAAGACGGTTCGAAGTCGTGATGCTGTCGGTCGGGCAGGGGGATGGGATATTTATTGACAGCGGCATGCGAGAATACTATTTCATTGATGGCGGTTCGACCAGTCAGCAGGAACTCGGGAAATACACGCTTTTGCCATTTTTAAAAAGCCGGGGCATTGGTCGGATCGATGTGTGGTTTTTGACACACATGGATTTAGACCATGTTTCCGGATTTACAGAATTGCTGGAAAGTGGTTTTAAGGTAAGATGCCTGATGTTGGCGGAAAGTATTGAAAAGACAGAAAAATACTTTGAAATTGAAGATTTATGTAAGAAATATAATGTAAACATAAAATATTTACAACCGAAAAACAGACTGGTTGAAAGTGCCGGATTTTTTTGGAAGAGAGTTCTGGTGTGGCAGTGCGTGGCACCGGATGTGCCGTCACAGTTTTCCGGTCCCAATGAGAACTCTCTGGTTTTGCATCTGCAATACCGCATGGATCATGGGGGCGGATTTGCGGATGGGAAGAGTGAAAAGAGGAAGAGCGGAAATAATACCGGTTTTCAGTCGCAGACTGCGGTCTTTGACGGCATTTTTACCGGGGATATCGGTGAAGATCAGGAAAGGGCGATTTTATCCGGCGAATTTGGCAGGGGACTGTCCGAAGCCGGAAAGCAGGGAAGGATTGAGCTTCTGAAATCCGCGCATCATGGAAGCAACGGCTCGAACTGCAAGGAGTGGCTGGAGGCATTGCAGCCGCAGCTGACGATTATTTCTGCCGGGAAGGACAACCGCTACGGCCATCCCGGAAAGGAGGCGGTTGCGCGGATGGATGAATTGGGTCTGGAGCACATCTGTACGATTGAAGCCGGACAGATAACGGTGAAGTGGTTAAACGGAGAGATTGCGACAGAAAAGTATTTGGTGAATTAAGGCAATTTTCAGAAAATGATAATCCATGTAAAATACTTGCACTATCCGGCAAGGTTGTGTAAAATGTAGAAGTTGCGTAACGGCGCAGACGGCCGGACTGCGACCGGTTATTCTGTGAAACGAACTTACGAGGAGGATGAAAATTACAATGGATATACTGATTTTAACGGCGGCAGGGGGCAGTATTATGAGCATGGTGACCTGGATGGTCATCATCTTCGGTATCTTTTACTTTATGATGATCCGCCCGCAGCAGAAGGAAGCCAACCAGAAAAACGCAATGCTTTCGGAGCTGGCACTTGGTGATACGGTGCTGACAACGAGCGGGTTTTACGGTGTCGTCATCGATATCGAGGAGGATACGGTGATTGTTGAGTTCGGGAGCAACCGCAACTGCCGGATACCGATGCAGAAATCGGCGATCCAGGCGGTGGAGAAGCCGGAGGATGCGTTAAAGGAGCCCGAAGAAAAGGACGACAAGAAAAAGAAAAAATAATACCAATTTTATCCTATGAGGCGGTCCATGACCGCCTCATATACTTCTTCGCACCGCACTTTCCAATTGGTGCAGACTGTCTTTGCTGCTTCTTCTGAAGTCACATGAAGTTTTAATTCTGTTATCAGCACATCATCATCGACCATCCGCAGATCGCAGAGGCACCCTCCGGAAGAGAGATGCTCATAATCGGCGAATAAGGAACTGTTTTGTTTAATGGTCAATGAATTTTTGCTCAAAAAAGAAAGGATCTCATCCTTGATATTCGGTGAAACCTTCTCCTGGTACAGCCGCAAGGTCTCCTTTGCCACATCGGTGGTCCGGTAGAGGGTATTGTTGTTGGAATGGATCACCTCAAGCATATCCGCATCGGTCAGACTGCCGATCGCTTCCTGCGCCGTAAAATAATCGGTGATGCCGCTTTCCGTGATGAAATCCGTGATCTGCCCGTTTGACAAGGGATCCTCAGCACGGCTCAATAATTCTAAAATGATAATTTTATAAGTTAGACTGATATCCGACATATTAAATTACCTTTCAACAATAAATATCCATACAACCTGAATTGCATTTTTGACAAACCAATTTGACAATTCAAATCGTCATCGCCTGATATGCTTCTTCACAGCTTCTGCCACGGTTTCGGCAATGCGGGGATCAAAGGGCTCCGGCATGATAAATTCTTCGCTTAATTCTTCGTCGGAGACCAGCGACGCGATGGCGATGGACGCCGCGAGTTTCATATCCTCAGTGATGCGCGGCGCGCGTCCTTCCAATGCGCCTTTGAAGATCCCCGGGAACGCGATCACATTGTTGACCTGATTCGGGAAATCGCTGCGGCCGGTGCCGATGATGCGCGCGCCTGCCTCTTTGGCGAGATCCGGCATGATCTCCGGAACCGGATTGGCCATGGCAAACAGGATGGCGTCTTTTTTCATCGATGCGACCATTTCGGGCGTGACCACATTGGCGACAGAAACGCCGATAAAGATGTCCGTATCCTTGATCGCGTCGGCAAGCGTGCCTTCCCGGTCGGAGAGGTTGGTGTATTTTAACATTTCCCGCTTCGCGTCGTTAAGCCTGGGTGACTTAGAGCAGACGATCCCCTGGCTGTCGCACATGGTAATCGTGGTAAAGCCGTAGCGCAGCAGCAGCTTGGCGATCGCGATGCCTGCTGAGCCCGCGCCATTGATGGCAACGGCGCAGTCTTCTTTTTTCTTGCCGATCAGCCGCAGGGCGTTGATGATGCCGGATAATACGACAATAGCGGTTCCGTGCTGGTCGTCGTGGAAGACCGGAATGGAAAGACGATCCTGCACCCGGCGTTCGATCTCAAAACAGCGCGGCGCGGCAATGTCCTCAAGGTTGATGCCTCCGAAGCCGGGCGCGAGGTTGACGATTGTATCAACCAACTCGTCCGTATTCTGGGTGTCCAGACAGATCGGGAATGCGTTGACGCCGCCGAATTCCTTAAACAGCACGCATTTCCCTTCCATAACGGGAAGCGCGGCCTCCGGTCCGATGTTGCCCAAGCCCAGGACGGCGCTTCCGTCCGTGACAACAGCAACGGTGTTGGCCTTCATCGTATAGCGGTATACATCATCCGGGGTTTCCGCGATCTTACGGCAGGGCGCGGCAACGCCGGGCGTATAGGCGATGGCGAGATCCTCGCGGGTATTGACATGGGATTTTGCCGTGGTATCCAGCTTGCCGTTCCATTCCAAATGCTTCTGCAGGGCAGTTTCTTCGATCGTCATAATCATTACCTTTCTTTGTGGTTTGTGTTCAGCAGCCATTATCATACCAAAAAAACTAATGCAAGGAAACAAAAATGTTTGATTTTAGAAATACAGCCTGCGGTCTTTCTGGCTGCCGGAAAATACCGGGGTTCATTATGCTGTAATCAGAATTTGACAATCCGGTTCAAAAGTGTTATAAATATTTGGTGCGTTTAGGGGTATAGTTCAGTTGGTAGAACGTCGGTCTCCAAAACCGAATGTCGTGGGTTCGAGTCCTGCTACCCCTGTGTGAAAGAAGCCGCTGCCTTTAAGGACAGCGGCTTTTTCATGCAGAGGATCTAAGGAACTGTTCATAAATTTCAAAGCGGTATTTCCTGCGGCGTTCTTTTGCTGAATATATAATAAGAAGTAAAACCGCAATCCCGCAGCAGTTCCGGCAGTTTGGCAAAACCAATGGCAACATCCGCGGGTTTGTGGGCATCTGCTCCGATTGTGACCATCCGGCCGCCGAGCTCGTGGTAGCGTTTAAGCATCTGCCGCGACGGATTTGGTTCGGAAAAGCCGTATCGGTAGGGAGCGGTATTGACTTCAAGCGCTTTGTCGTGCCGGATTAAAAATTCAAATATGGCGTCGACAACGGAAGCATGATCATGGTAATGCAAGATGCCGTCAGATGCCGGGGCAAGTCCGGATGGCTGAGGGGCATCGGAGCTGATTGCGGCGTTTGTCTGCCGGCTGCGGCGGGATTTGGCGACTCGCTGTCCATACCGTGAAATGTAGTCGATGTGGCCGAGGGCGTCAAAGTCTGGAAATGCTTCTATGTTTTCCAATGTACATTCAAAATAGTACTGATAGGTCTCGCGGAAGTCACGGTTTTCCCAGAATTCGTCATAATAAGGATCGGCTCGGTCGAGCTGATGGACGGAACCGATCACAAAATCAAAATCGTTTTCGGTAAGAAGGGCATGGTGTTTGTCGGTCAAATGCGTCTGCAGGCCGAGTTCTAATCCAATGTGAACAGAAAAATGATCATCTGTATATTCCGCAGCTAAAGTCTGCATTTCTGTAAGATAGTTTGGAACATCGAGATCAAATTTATGCGGCAGTGTCGGGAAATCCCAGTCCAGATGATCAGTAAAGGTCAGGCCGGACAGCCCTTTCGCTTTAGCGGAAGCGATCATTTCTGTTGGAATGGCCTCGCTGTCTCCGGACCATTTTGTGTGCATATGTGTGTCATAAAGCATATTTGTCCTCGTTTCATTTCCTTTTTCGTGATCCGCATAAAAGTGTAACAGAAAGGGAACGGATTGTGTAGATTTTTCAAGGATAATTCGTCAAACTGTGTTTTTTTAGAAAAAGTGATTCTGAAGCCTTGGTCTGCCATTGGTAAAAATTTCCAAAATTTATCTGCAATCCCGAAGATTTCCTATTGATTTTTTATAGAAATACTTTTATTATTATTGCTAAGGGTCTGCTGACGGTGGTCAGCGGGCATTTTGGACATTTATCAACCCGGCTAGGAGGAGAAAGTATGAAAAGAGCTATGAAAACCATGGATGGCAACCATGCTGCGGCACATGCTTCTTATGCATTTACCGATGTGGCTGCGATCTATCCGATCACGCCGTCTTCCGTGATGGCAGAGGCGACTGACGAATGGGCGACCGCCGGTCGCAAGAATATCTTCGGGCGCACCGTACAGGTGACCGAGATGCAGTCAGAGGCTGGTGCTGCAGGTACCGTACACGGTTCGCTGGCAGCAGGCGCGCTGACGACGACTTATACCGCTTCACAGGGATTGCTTCTGATGATCCCGAATCTGTACAAGGTAGCGGGTGAGAACCTGCCGGGCGTATTCAATGTATCCGCGCGATGCATTTCATCCCATGCGCTGAATATTTTCGGCGACCACTCCGACGTATATGCCTGCCGTCAGACCGGCGTGGCGATGCTCTGCGAGTCTTCCGTACAGGAAGTTATGGATCTGACTCCGGTAGCGCATATGGCAGCGATCAAGGGCAAGGTACCGTTCATCAACTTCTTTGATGGCTTCCGTACATCCCACGAGATTCAGAAGATCGAGACCTGGGATTATGAAGATCTCAAGGAAATGGTCGACATGGACGCGATCGATGAGTTCCGTGCCAACGCGCTGAATCCGAACCATCCTCGTGAGATGGGTTCCGCGCAGAATCCGGACATCTTCTTCCAGACCCGTGAGGCATGCAACGAGTTCTATGACAAGCTGCCTGCGATCGTGACCGAGTACATGGACAAGGTCAATGCCAAGATCGGCACGGATTACAAGCTGTTCAATTACTATGGCGCACCGGATGCTGAGCGCATCATCATCGCTATGGGCTCTGTCTGCGAGACGATCGACGAGACGATCGACTACCTGATGGGCAAGGGCGAGAAGGTCGGCGTTGTCAAGGTACGCCTGTACCGTCCGTTCGTAGCGAGCGCGCTGGTTGACGCGATTCCGGATACGGTAAAGCACATTTCCGTACTTGACCGTACCAAGGAGCCGGGTTCCCTCGGCGAACCGCTGTATCTCGATGTCGTGGCTGCACTCAAGGGCACGAAGTTCGAGAGCGTGGAAGTATTCGGCGGACGCTATGGCCTGGGTTCAAAGGATACGACGAGCGCTGATATCATCGCGACATTCCACAATACGGACAAGCCGCGCTTCACGCTGTCCATTACCGACGATGTGACGAATCTGTCCCTGCCTCGCACCGAGACGCCGGTGACGGCTCCGGAAGGCACGACAGCCTGCAAGTTCTGGGGCTTGGGCGCAGACGGTACAGTCGGCGCGAATAAAAACTCGATCAAGATCATCGGTGACAACACCGATATGTACGCACAGGCATATTTCGATTATGACTCCAAGAAGTCAGGCGGCGTGACGATTTCCCACCTGCGCTTCGGTCATACGCCGATCAAGTCGACCTATCTGATTTCCCAGGCGAATTTCGTGGCCTGCCACTGTACAGCGTACATCTACAAGTACAACATGGTTCAGGATCTGGTGCCGGGCGGTACTTTCCTGTTCAATACGCAGTGGACCGTTGACGAGCTTGAGGAGAAGCTGCCGGGCCAGGTGAAGCGTTACATCGCTGAGAACGACATCAACTTTTACATCATCGACGGCGTCAAGATCGGTAAAGAGATCGGCCTCGGCAACCGCATCAACACGGTACTGCAGTCCGCATTCTTCAAGCTGACAGAGCTGATCCCGGCGGATGAGGTCATCCAGCTGATGAAGGACGCTGCGACGGCTTCCTATTCCAAGAAGGGTGATGACATCGTCAAGATGAATCACGACGCGATCGATGCCGGCGCCAATGCGGTGATCAAGGTTGATGTACCGGAGAGCTGGAAGAACGCGGAAGATACAGACCTGACCGTAGCGCTTCGCCAGGACCGTGCCGATGTCATGGACTTTGTCAAGGACATCCAGAGCAAGGTCAACGGACAGCAGGGCAACACGATTCCGGTTTCCGTAGTAAAGAAGTACGCAGACGGTTCCACGCCGAGCGGTACATCCGCACACGAGAAGCGCGGCGTCGCGACCGATGTTCCGGTATGGGATGTAACAAAGTGTATCCAGTGTAACCAGTGTTCTTATGTCTGCCCGCATGCAGCAGTCCGTCCGGTTGCCATGACCGAGGAAGAAGCTGCGGCAGCACCGGAAGGAATGCCGATGAAGGATATGACCGGCATGCCGGGCAAGAAGTTCGCGATTGTTGTATCTTCTTACGACTGCACGGGCTGCGGTTCCTGCGTCAATGTCTGCCCGGACAAGGTACAGGCACTGTCGATGGCTTCCTTCGAGGAGAACGAAGAGCAGCAGAAGTACTTCGATTATGCAGTGACGCTTCCGGAAAAGGAAGATGTTCTCGAAAAGTTCAAGATGGATACAGTCAAGGGTTCGCAGTTCAAGCAGCCGCTGCTTGAGTTCTCGGGCGCTTGCGGCGGATGCGGCGAGACTCCGTATGCGAAGCTGCTGACACAGCTGTTCGGTGACCGTATGTACATCGCGAACGCGACAGGATGCTCCTCGATCTGGGGCAACTCCTCACCGTCCACGCCGTACACGATCAACAAGAAGGGACATGGTCCTGCATGGTCCAACTCCTTGTTTGAGGATGCGGCAGAGTTCGGCTATGGTATGCTTCTTGGTTCCAAGGCAGTCCGTGAGAGACTGGCAGAGCAGCTCGATACGCTTTGCGAGACAGCAGGCGACGATGTCAAGAACGCTGTCAAGGAGTGGAAGGATACGTATGGCAGCGGCGTTGCCAACGGTCCGGCTACTGACAAGCTGATCGCGGCTCTTGAAGCAGACGGCAGCGATGCGGCAAAGGCTATTTTGAAAGAAAAAGATTTCCTGTCCAAGAAGTCACAGTGGGTATTCGGCGGTGACGGATGGGCATACGATATCGGCTTCGGCGGCGTGGATCATATCCTTGCGTCCGGAAGGGATATCAATGTCATGGTTTACGATACCGAGGTTTACTCCAACACCGGCGGTCAGTCCTCCAAGGCGACTCCGGCAGCGGCAGTGGCACAGTTCGCGGCAGGCGGCAAGGAGACTAAGAAGAAGGATCTCGCCGGCATCGCGATGACTTACGGTTATGTCTATGTGGCTCATATCGCAATGGGCGCGGACATGAATCAGTGCGTCAAGGCTCTCGCAGAGGCAGAGGCTTATCCGGGACCGTCGCTGATCATCGCTTACGCTCCGTGCATCAACCACGGTATCCGTAAGGGTATGTCCAAGGCACAGACCGAAGAGAAGCTGGCAGTGGATGCAGGTTACTGGTTCAACTTCCGTTACAACCCGGCACTGGCAGAGCAGGGCAAGGATGCGTTCTCGCTTGATTCCAAGGAGCCGAGCGGAGACTTCCAGGAATTCATCAAGGGTGAGGCCCGCTATGCTTCGCTGATGAAGGTTGACAAGGACAAGGCTGCGAAGCTCTTTGAGAAGAACGAAGCGGATCACAAGGCTTATCGCAAGCACTTGGAGAAGCTGGTGACGCTGTATTCGGCTGACTAATGAATGGGAGCGTGATCCTTTAAAGCGCGCATCCTATGAAAGGCAAGCTTTAGGGAGACGATCATACAGTCATAGAGAGTTTATGCGTTGAAGAAATGTGCCTGTTGCGGCGATTCCGTTTGGGATGCTGTGGCAGGCACATTTTGCTTTAACGGCGCAGAAAAATTATCAGAAATAATGGACACGCTCTGTTTACAAAAGCTATGGAAAATGATAATATAGTTCTATATGTTGTGGTTTCAGTTATTTCCAGGCACAAGAGGAGATAAGCGTTATGTATGAATCGGATACGGCAAAGCGTTTTGACAGAGATGAGGAATATCAGGAGGAGCGTCGGGACGACGGGTACGGTCGCAGGGAGCGGGAAGCGTCATACCGCGAAGACGATTACCGCGATGACCGCAGGGAGGATTACCGTGACAGCCGCCGTGAAAGCAGGGATGATTACCGCGATGACCGGCGCGGCTATCGAGAGGACTCTTTCCGGGACTACCGCGACAGCCGCCGGGATGACCGGGGCTACCGCAACGGACGCTACGAGGATTCCTATCGCAATGTGAGACGCGATTTTTACGAATATGACGAGCCGGGTCGGGGACGCCGCGGAGCGGACTATGACCAGGGATATGACCGCAGGGATGCCAGGTATGATTCCCGCGGCAGAAGTTATGAAGACGAACGCCGTACGGACTTTGGGGATGACCGCAGAGGCGTTTTTCCCGATGACAGGGCTGACCGCGGCAAGGCTTTCGATGAGTCGTTCCAGGCTCAGATGGATTCGTTCAAGGACAAGGCGCGCCAGTTGCAGGAGATCATTGACGACAGGCAGGCGCGGGTTGATGAGCTTGAGCGCACCGTAGCGGAGCTTGGTGATGAGAACCACAAATTGCAGGACGCTTTGGAAAAGAGCCGCCAGGAGACCGGCGACTACGCGGTCGATATTGACGAGCAGGTCAACCGTCTCTCCGAGCTTTTAGGCAAGGATATGGGCGATATGGAGCAGCGTATTTCCGACCGGATCGCCGAGCTGCCGTTGCAGATGCCCGGTGAGATGCAGGAGATTACCTTTGATACGGATGCGCTGACCCAGAGCATTGAGCGTCAGTCGCAGCAGATGGAGAAATTATTCTCTTCCATTTCTGAAAAGCTCGAAGCGATCATTGATACGCAGAAGTCGGCATCGGAACAGTCTTTCGACGCGGTGTTCTCCGATCAAAAGAGCTTTTTGTCCAATTCGATGCTGACGCAGGAAAAGAAGCTGTCGGATTCGCTGAACGGCATGAGCCGCCAGCTTGACGGCATGAAAGACGAGCTTTCGGAAAAGATCCATTCCGAGGATGTCAAGGTCTACCGCAATCTGCAGGACTTCATCCAGGAGCAGGATCACAGCGAGGAGGAAGAAAAGAAACTGCTGAAGCGTTACAAGTCGCTTCGCAACCGTGAGTATATCAATATGGTGCTGACTGTCGTGGACATTATTTTGGGGGTTATGTTCCTGTTGGTTATCATGTAAAGGGGGATACTATATGGGGGACAGCAATCAGGCAAAACAGGTGTGGGTGATCGGGCACAAGAATCCTGATACGGATGCGATCTGCGCGGCGATCACTTACGCGAATTTAAAAAATAAGACAAGCGACGGGACTGTGACCTATGTCCCGAAACGCTGCGGCAATTTAAATGGCGAGACATCCTATGTGCTGAAGCGGTTTGGCGTGGATCTGCCCGAATTTGTGGGGAATGTCGGGGCGCAGGTCAAGGATGTGGATTTTCGCCGGACTGTGGGGATCAAAGGGCGGCTGTCCTTGAAGCGCGCATGGGAAATGATGAAAGAAATGAAGGTCGTGGCGCTTCCCGTGCTGGGCGAAGACAATCATCTGGACGGAATGATCGTAAATGGTGACCTGGCGCGTACCTACATGGATATGATCGACAACTGCGAGCTGTCGCGTGCCAATACGCCATACAGAAATATCATTGATACGATTGAGGGAACCTTGATCACGGGTGACAAGACGGCATGCTTCAACAAGGGCAAAGTCGTGGTTGCCGCCGGGAATCACAAGACCATGCGGGAATACATCGAAGAGGGCGATCTGGTCATCCTCGGCAATGTCGAGGAGCGGCAGATGGTTGCCTTATCCTGCAAGCCGTCTTGCATGATCGTGACGGCGGAGACTTTCCTGCCGCCGGAGGTGATCGAGGAGGCGATGGCGATCGACTGCGTTCTGATCATGACGCCGTTTGATTCGTTTACCGTAGCGAGACTGATCAATCAGAGCATACCCGTTGAGTATTTTATGACCAAGGGCAATCTGATCACATTTTTCCAGGATGATTACATTGAAGACATCACGGATACACTTGCGAAAGTGCGCCACCGTTCGTTCCCGGTCTTGAATGACAAGCACCAGTATGTCGGCATGTTTTCTCGCCGGCATTTGATGGAGATGCATAAAAAGCAGATCATCTTGGTCGACCACAATGAGTTCTCGCAGGCTGTGGACGGCGTGGAAGACGCTGAGCTTTTGGAGATCATTGACCATCACAGGATCGGCGGCCATCAGACGAATCTGCCCGTATTCTTCCGCAACCAGCCGTTAGGCTGCTCGAATACGATCATCTATCATATGTACAAGGAGCAGGGCGTGGAAATCGAGCCGAAGATAGCCGGACTGATGCTGTCCGCGATTCTTTCGGATACGCTGATGTTCAAGTCGCCCACCTGCACGCCGGTCGATGTGGCAGCGGGCAAGGAGCTTGCCAAGATTGTGGGCGTGAATTACGAAGAGCACGCGATGGCGATGTTTGAGGCGGGCAGTGATTTCGGGGACAAGACTTCCAAGGAAATTCTGTTCACCGATTTCAAGATCTTCTCTCAGGGCGAGACGAAGTTCGGCGTGTCGCAGGTGAGCGTGGTTTCGCAGAATCAGATCGACAATCTCTCTCCGGGGATTGCGGAGTGTCTGGAGGACGCGATGACAGAAAAAGGGATCCATATGATCTTTGTCATGCTGACCAATGTGATCGAGCAGAAGTCGGATGTCCTGTGCGCCGGAAAGCACGCGGATACCGTGATCGCCAATGGCTTCGGAGAGAATGCCGTGACCGGAGCGGGGACGGCGACGCTCCCCGGAGTGGTTTCCCGCAAAAAGCAGATGGTGCCGTCGCTGACGGCAGGTCTGCAGCAGATGTAAAATGTTACAAAAACTTTACATTCTTTCTCAAATGTAGTAGAATTGATTGGAATATAAGGTTGGAGAGCAGGCTGGCCGTAAAAAGGAAAAACGCATTCAACAAAAATGGCAACCTGAAGCTGGCAGGAAGGGGAGACCTATGCAGGACTTGACAAATACACAGTATTTCAAGGTAGAGAAAGAAAATGAGATTGGCGTCCATGAAATTCTGGACAATGTCTATGCTGCCTTGAGCGAAAAAGGGTACAATCCGGTCAACCAGATTGTCGGCTATATTATGTCCGGGGATCCGACATACATCACGAGCCACAACAATGCCCGCAGCCTGATGGTGCGCGTGGACAGGGATGAGATTGTTGAGGAATTACTGACATCCTATGTTGAGGCGAATGGCTGGAAGAAATGATCTGACAACTGGCAATGGCGAAAGTGATTTGCGATCAGGCGTTATGACAGATGACAAGCCATTGGCAGGAAAAAGACGTCTGCTCGGATTGGACTATGGCGACAAGACAGTTGGCGTCGCGGTCAGTGATCCGTTGGGGATGACAGCGCAGGGCGTAGAGATCATCCGGCGGGAAAAGGCATCAAAGCTGCGCAGGACGCTGGCGCGGGTCGAAGAACTCGCCGCAGAATACGGGATTGAGGGAGTTGTTTTGGGACTGCCGCTTAAGATTGACGGCAGTGAGGGCAGCCGTTGTGAGAAGACGAGGCAGTTTGGAAGCCTGTTGGAGAAACGGCTGAAGCTGCCCCTTGTATATTGGGACGAGCGGCTGACGACACAGGAAGCCTATGATCTGATGCGCGAGGCAGGCGTGCGGCGTGAAAAAAAACGGGATTTCGTGGATGAGATCGCAGCGATGATCATTTTGCAGGATTTTTTAAGCGCAAACGGCGCGTGAGCGAAACTGTTTGATTTGCGCAGGACGCAGAAAGTATTTGGATGGAACAGATAGAATTTTTTGATACGCAGTCCGGCGAAAAAGTCCGTTTCTATGTGCTGGAGCAGACAAAATTGGGCGGCGAGCAATATTTATTGGTGACAGATCTGCATCCTGATGATGAGGATGCCATGGCTTACATTTTCCGGGCTGTGGGCGATGACGGAGCAGATATGACATATGAAGAGGTAGACGACGAGGAAACTCTGGGAATTTTATCGGGGATTTTCGAGGAACTTTTGGAAGACACCTCTTTACAGTAATTAAGAACGACAGCTGGTAAAAATCACCATATCTAGGCTAATAGGTTCCTATGTATGGTGATTTTTGTATAATTTTCCCGGCTGATCCGCGGCTGGAAGGCAGTTATGCGGTATTCGAAAACGATCCGCAGGATGCGGGCAGCTGCCCAAAGTTCAAAAGATGCGCTCCTTGCTGTCACGGCGCTCGCGATGGTATCGTCTTTTTTCGGCGTGGCAGTCGTTGCGCTTCCGGCAGGCGTAATTTCCGCAGGGTACTTAAGCGCATTAGAGGAAGAAGCGGGCAAGAATGAGGATTCTTGTGGCGGAAAAAATACAATTGTGTTAAAATAACCCAATAACGGTGATGTTTTTCGGGTAAATTAGGCTTTCTATACAGTAAGAATATCACTTTCCGGAACGGAAATCAGGAAAGTGTTGAAGAATATAAGGAACTAAGGAGGTAGATATTTAAGGTGGGAAAACAGAATAAAGGGAAGCTGAAGATCATTCCGCTGGGAGGACTCGAACAGATCGGGATGAATATTACGGCTTTCGAGTATCAGGATACGATCATCGTGGTGGACTGCGGTCTGGCATTTCCTGAGGATGATATGCTCGGCATCGACCTGGTCATCCCCGATATTTCGTATCTTTTGGAGAACGAGGACAAGGTGAAGGGCATCTTTATCACGCATGGTCACGAGGATCATATAGGTGCGCTTCCTTATGTGTTGCGTGAAATTCTTGTGCCGGTCTATGCGACCAAGCTGACGATCGGTATCATTGAGCACAAGCTCGCCGAGCACAATCTGACATCCAAGGTACGGCGCAAGGTCGTACAGTACGGGCAGTCGATCAATTTAGGACCGTTTCGGGTAGAATTCATCCGCACCAACCATTCGATCCAGGATGCGGCGGCGTTCGCGATCCATACGCCTGCGGGCACGGTCGTGCATACGGGCGATTTCAAGGTGGATTATACGCCGGTTTACGGGGACGCGATCGATCTGCAGCATTTCGCGGAGATCGGCAAAAAAGGCGTCCTTGCGTTGATGTGCGATTCAACCAATGCGGAACGCCCCGGATTTACGGAATCAGAGCGGACAGTCGGACGCAAGATCGACCAGATTTTTTCCGAGCATACGGACACGCGCATTGTCATTGCGACCTTTGCGTCAAATGTCGACCGCGTGCAGCAGATCATCAATTCAGCGCACAAATACGGGCGCAAGGTCGTCGTCGAGGGGCGGAGCATGGTGAATATCATCAATACGGCTTCGGATCTCGGATATCTGAATATCCCCGAGCGCACGATGATTTCGACCGATGAACTGTCGAATTATCCTGATGAAAAAACCGTGCTGATCACGACAGGCAGCCAGGGTGAATCCATGGCGGCGCTGTCCCGCATGGCAAATGGGACGCACAAGAAAATAAAGATCAAGCCAAACGATACGATCGTCTTTTCCTCGCATCCGATTCCGGGAAATGAAAAGGCGGTTTCGCGCGTGATCAACGACCTTGACCGCAGAGGCGCGAATGTAATTTTCCAGGATGTCCATGTATCAGGGCACGCCTGCGCGGAGGAGATCAAGCTGATCTATTCGCTGGTCCGTCCGAAATACGCGATACCGGCGCATGGTGAATACCGGCACTTAAAGGCTCAGGCGGAGATCGTGAAAAAACTCGGCTATGACAATGACCATATCTTTATGCTGTCATCGGGCGACATTCTGACTCTTGACCAAAACGGGGCAAAGGTGACCGGCAATGTGCATACCGGCGCGATCATGGTGGATGGCCTGGGGGTCGGGGATGTCGGCAACATCGTTCTGCGCGACCGGCAGCGGCTGGCGGAGGACGGGATCATTGTCGTGGTTATGACCCTGCAGTCCGGGACGGGCACTGTTTTGGCGGGCCCGGACATCGTATCCCGCGGTTTTGTCTATGTGCGCGGCGCGGAGGATCTGATGGATTCGGCGCAGGCGGTGATCGAAGCCAAGATGCAGTCGCTTGAGGATCAGAAGATCTCGGATTGGGGCAGGATTAAAAATGAAGTCAAAACGGCACTGTCCGATTTTGTCTGGAAAGAGACCCAGCGGCGGCCGATGATCATGCCGGTGATCATGGAAGTGTGACAAGACGGCCAGGTTCTTTTTGGATGCCGGGACTATGGATATAACAAACGACAGGAATGAGCGGTGGCGGGGGTTTTTGGATTCGCTGCTGCAAAAAGAGGATGAATTGCTGTCCGCCCTGCGCGGACGGGCCGAAGCAGAAGATATTCCGATCATCCGAAAGGAGGCGGAGTATTTTCTGCGCTGGCTGCTTTCGGTTCAAAGGCCGGAAAGAATATTGGAAATCGGTACGGCAATCGGCTATTCGGCAATCTGCATGCTGCGCCATTCGCCCGCGCAGGCTTCTCTTGTGACAATCGAAAATGACGCCGGACGGATCCCGGAGGCAATAAAGAATTTTTCGCTGGCAGGGATAAAGGACCGCGTTTCGCTGATCGAAGGCGATGCGGCCGAAGTGCTGCCGGGGCTTGAGGGAAGCTTTGATTTCGTATTTTTGGATGCGGCAAAAGGACAGTATATCGTGCTGCTGCCTGAAATACTGCGTCTGCTCCGGGAGGGTGGGATCCTCGTGACGGACAATATCCTTCAGGACGGGGATACTTTAGAATCTCGCTTCGCCGTGCGGCGCCGCGACCGGACGATCCACAAGCGCATGCGGGAGTATCTGTACGCCATCACGCATGACGAACGCCTCGTGACGGATTTGCTGCCTGTGGGAGACGGTATTGCGGTTTCTGTTAAATTGTAATGAACCATAAAAATGTGATATATTATCTGCCCAGCACTTGCGTTATTGGGTACTTACGGCATTTTTGCTTGCGGTTTAGTATGGAGAAAAAATTAATTTTACCTCTGAAAAACCGTTACTCACGCTGGCACTTGACGAACGAAGTGAGTTTAGTACCACTGCGTGAGTGCCCGGAGCGCAAGCGATTTTGCAGGGGTAAAATTAATTTTTTCGGCTGTTAGAAATCAAAAATCATGAAAAAACCAGAACTACTACTGCCGGCAGGCAACCTGGAAACCCTGAAAATAGCCATTACCTACGGCGCCGACGCCGTCTACATCGGCGGTGACGCGTACAGCCTGCGGGCAAAGGCGGACAATTTTTCAAGGGAAGAGATGGCGGAGGGCATTGCCTACGCCCACGAACGCGGAAAAAAAGTCTACATCACGGCCAACATTTTCGCGCACAACGCTGACCTGCCGGGTATCCAAGATTATTTTGAAGAGTTAAATGACCTGCGTCCCGACGGCGTGCTGGTGGCGGATGCAGGTGTGTTTGCGCTGGCAAAAGAGCATTTGGACGGGATCCCGATCCACATCAGCACACAGGCCAATACGACGAATTACGCGAGCGCGCGCTTCTGGCATGGGCAGGGAGCGGCGCGGATCGTGGCGGCGCGGGAGCTTTCGCTGGCGGAGATCAAAGCTGTAAAAGCGCATCTGCCGGAGGATATGGAGATCGAAGTATTCGTGCACGGAGCGATGTGCATTTCCTATTCGGGACGGTGCCTTTTAAGCAATTATTTTACAGGAAGAGATGCCAACCGCGGAGCATGCACGCATCCCTGCCGCTGGAAATACGCTTTGCAGGAGGAGACGCGCCCGGGCGAGTATCTGCCGGTTGAGGAAAATGACCGCGGTACATTTATCATGAATTCCAAGGATCTGTGCATGGCAGGGCATATTCCCGAATTAGTCGAAGCAGGCGTAGACAGCCTCAAGGTCGAGGGGCGGATGAAGTCGGTGCTGTATGTGGCGACGACGGCGCGGGCATACCGGCAGGCGATCGACGATTATGGTAAGTCAGAAGAATTGTACTATAGCAGGCTGCAGGAGTACGAAAGGGAAGTGGCGGCGTGCACGAACCGGACATTTACGACGGGCTTTTTCTTTGGCAAACCGTCCGACGAGGCGATGATCTACGATGCGTCGACCTATGTTGTCGGCTACACTTATCTCGGATATGCGGAGGCAGAGCAAAAGATCGACGGCAGACGCTGTTTTCGGATGGTTCAGCGGAATAAATTTTCTGTCGGCGAGGAAGTGGAGGTCATGCGCCCGTCCGGTGAAAATGTCTCCGCGAAAGTGTTGCAATTATGGAACGAAGAGGGTAATATAGTGGATAGTGTGCCCCACGCAAAGCAGGTATTTTATGTCGATGTGGGGGTGGAGCTTAAACCGTACGATATTTTGCGGAGAAGCGAGATGCGCTGATTTTGGCCAGAGAAATCATTGGGGAAATGAAACATAAATAAGGAGGGGAAAAATGGCAGAGAAATTTGTCGCTTATGTAGGTACTTACACGCATGAGACATCGGTCGGCATCCATGTTTATGATGTCGATACGAGCTGCGGCAGGCTCACGGAGCGCAGTGTGGCGGAGATCAACAATCCGTCCTATCTGACGACTTCCAAGGACGGGCGTTTCCTTTACTCGATCGCGGACGAGGGCGTGGCGTCATTTTCAATCGACAAGAACGGCGACCTTACCATGACGGCGCAAAAGCCGATCGGCGGGATGCGCGGATGCTTTGTCGAAGTGGATTCGCAGAACCGCTATCTGTTTGTCGGCGGTTACCACGACGGCAGGGTGACGATGATGCGGCTGAATGAGGACGGCAGCGTCGACGGCATTGCGGACGGCATTTTCCACAGGGGCGTTGCGTATACGCGCACGGAACGGCGCATTGACCACCCGATGGTAAGCTGTGTCAAGCTGACGCGCGACGAGAAGTATCTGCTGGCAGTGGATCACGGGCTGTCGCAGGTCAAGGTGTACCGGGTGGATTATGAAGCAGGCAAATTAAAGCTGGCGCACATC
Source organism: Lachnospiraceae bacterium (assembly GCA_017470735.1). GTDB lineage: Bacteria > Bacillota > Clostridia > Lachnospirales > Lachnospiraceae > RGIG4930. The sequence goes on from JAFUYB010000021.1 coordinate 69,813, forward strand.
ATCCGCTGTGTGCTCGATTCGGCGCCGCGGACGGTGCGGTTCTCGCATGACGGACGCTTCTGCTACATTCTTGACGAAGTGGCCAATATGATCGAAGTCTACACCTACAAGGAAGTGGACGGCGAGCCGGAATTTGAGCGGATCCAGAAGATTTCGGTGTTAGATAAGGAATACAGCATGCTCACCGAGGCGTCATGCATGTGCCAGACCTTTGCAGGCGATTATTTATGCGTATCGATCGACGGCTACAATGGCATGTCGATCCTAAAGCGCGACCAGGAGACGGGTCTGCTTTCATTTGAGCAGATGACCAAGATCAGCGGTGATTTCCCGAAGTCGCTGTCGATGCTGCCCGGAGATGAATATGTAGCGGTGATGAACCACGACAGCAATGAAGTACGGACCTTCCAGATCTTCCACGGTGAAAAGCCGTATGTCATTCAGCGGTCGGCGCCGGCAAAGGTGGCACAGCCGAACTGCATCCGGGTATTGAAGCTGGCGGAGTAATGCAAGGACAGCTCTGACGGGGTTACGATCCCGGAGGAGTAGTGATGCAAAGACACCCCTAATGGTGTTACGATCTTAAGGGATGCGGATGGCGTAAGCATCAGAAAAAACAATGGAGAGAAGCTATGGCAGGATCCATATTCGGAAAATGGTTTCGCGTGACGACCTGGGGAGAATCCCACGGCGCGGCAGTCGGTGCCGTAGTGGACGGCGTGCCGGCCGGTATACCGCTTTCGGCAGAGGATGTGCAGGCGTTTCTGGACAGACGCAAGCCGGGGCAGTCGAAATACACGACAGCGCGGAAGGAAGCGGATATCGTGGAGATCCTCTCGGGCGTGTTCGAGGGGCAGACGACAGGGACGCCGGTTTCATTTCTGGTACGCAATGCGGATCACCGTTCGGCGGATTACAGCAATATCCGGGATATATTCCGGCCGGGTCATGCGGATTATACCTTTTTTGAAAAATACGGGATCCGTGATTACCGGGGCGGCGGCAGGAGCTCTGCCCGTGAGACGATCGGGCGCGTGGCAGCAGGGGCGGTGGCGTCAAAGCTCCTTTCAGAACTCGGAATCCGCCTTTTGGCATACACGAGGTCGATCGGACCGCATGAGATTTCCCATGTGAATGTGGCCGAGATGCAGGAAAATCCGCTGTACATGCCTGACGCGAAGGCTGCACGGCACGCGCAGGAGTACATTGATTTCGCGCTTTCGGAAAACGATTCTGTCGGCGGCGTGGTCGAGTGCGTGGTAAAGGGCGTGCCAGCAGGTCTGGGAGAGCCGGTGTTTGACAAGCTCGATGCCAATCTCGCCAAGGCGATGCTTTCGATCGGGGCGGCAAAGGGTTTTGAGATCGGGGACGGCTTTGCGGCGACGAGGCACAGGGGCAGTGAGAACAATGACCCCTTTGCGATGGAAGACGGCACGGTAAAAAAGCAGACCAACCATTCGGGAGGCGTGCTCGGCGGGATGAGCGACGGGAGCGATATTTCTTTTCGGGTCGCGTTCAAGCCGACGCCATCGATCGCGCGGCAGCAGCAGACCGTGACAAAGGACGGAGAGGACACGACGGTTGCGATCCACGGACGGCACGATCCGGTCATTGTTCCGCGGGCGGTCGTCGTCGTGGAGTCGATGGCGGCATTGGTGCTTGCCGATGCGGTGCTGGAGAATATGACGGCAAAGATGGATTATCTGAAACAGATTTATACGGGATGACGCCACTGCCCTGATGGATGGGGCAGCGATGCATCGGCAGAGAATACAGGGGTTGTTATGTATCAGATTTTAGCAACAGACGGACACGCGAAGCGGGCGCGTTTCACCACAGTACATGGCGTGGTGGAGACGCCCGTTTTTATGAATGTGGGAACAGCGGCGGCGATCAAGGGCGCGGTATCCACGGAGGATTTGTACGGGATCGGCACGCAGATCGAGCTGTCCAATACTTACCATTTGCATCTGCGTCCGGGGGATGCTTTGGTCCACGAGCTGGGCGGGCTGCACAAATTTATGAATTGGGACCGACCGATTTTGACGGATTCGGGCGGATTTCAGGTGTTTTCCCTTGCAAAGCTGCGGCAGATCAAAGAGGAAGGCGTGACCTTCGCGTCGCATATTGACGGCCACCAGATTTTCATGGGACCCGAGGAGAGCATGCAGATCCAGTCACATCTGGCGTCAACCGTGGCAATGGCTTTTGACGAATGTCCGCATTCCAAGGCGGACCGGTCGTATGTCGAGCAGTCTGTCGCGCGGACGACGAGGTGGCTTTACCGCTGCCGGGATGAGCTGAACCGGCTGAACGGACTAAAAGATACGATCAACAAAGAACAGATGCTCTTTGGGATCAACCAGGGGGCGGTGTATCCCGACATCCGTATCGAGCATGCCAAACAGATCGCGCAGATGGAGCTTCCGGGATACGCGATCGGCGGGCTTGCAGTCGGGGAGACGCATGAGGAGATGTATGACATTCTCGACCGGACCGTGCCGTATCTGCCGCAGGATGCGCCGACCTATCTGATGGGAGTCGGAACCCCGGCGAATATTCTGGAGGCGGTTGACCGTGGCGTGGACTTTTTCGACTGCGTCTACCCGAGCCGCAACGGGCGGCACGGGCACGCCTACACTTCGCACGGCAGGATGAACCTGCTCAACAAGCGCTATGAAAAGGACGAGCGTCCGCTGGAGGAAGGCTGCGGCTGCCCCGCGTGCAAACGGCATACGCGCGCTTACATCCACCATCTGTTCAAGGCAAAGGAGATGTTGGGGATGCGTCTTTTGGTGCTGCACAACCTCTATTTTTACAATCACCTGATGGAAGAGATCCGGGACGCGATCGAGGCAGGGGAGTACGCTTCGTTTAAGAAGCATAAGCTTGAGGCGATGGAGGCAGGCGAAGAGTGATGCTTTTGACCATTCGGGCAAAACATTTCAGAAAGAACATTTGACGAACTATGAAACATTTGGTACAATACCATTTGTTTGTGGGCGTAGCGTAGCTGGATAACGCATCAGACTCCGACTCTGAAGATCGCAGGTTCGAATCCTGTCGTCCACAGTTTTAAAGACCGCTGACTGGACTTCGGTGGTCTTTTTTTGTCGTGAATTATGCAATTTTTTCTGCAAACTCCATTGACTAATCTGCCCTGTCTGTATATAATCGAAAACGCAAATTATCTTAAATTTTAACTCATTTATTCTTACAAAAGGGAGGAGAAAACCATGTCTTTTGAACAAGTCAAGGAAATCATTGTGGATACGATCAACTGCGAAGAGGACAAGGTCACGCTTGACGCAACCTTAAAGGATGACATCGGCATTGACTCACTCGACGCGATGGAGCTTTCAATGGCGTTGGAAGAGGCGTTTTCCCTGACGATCGAGGAAGAGGCTCTGCAGAAGTTTGAGACGGTCAAGGACATCGTAGAGTATATCGACAGCCAGACAGAGTAATCAGGATACACGGTCGTTTTGCCCGATGCAGACAAGGGGATTTGTTTGCAGCGGGTTTTTCGGCGTGTCATTGGGAGTCACAAATGGAATTACAGGACATGATGGAGCTTTGGGACCGGTTTGACAAGTCCCGGGCGACGGAAATGGAGCTTTCCTATCAGGATGTGCATTTCCGGCTGAAGCAGGATGTTCCTGCAGTCGCGGTTCCGCAGACGCAGACGGTGGTCGTCCCGCAGGCGGGCGGCATTGCGGCGGCGCCGGCAGGGGCGGCTGAGACAGCATATGCCGCGGATGCTGCTTCGGCGGTGGATGACGAAAGTGCGATCAAGGCGCCTTTGGCGGGCACATTTTACAGGGCATCGTCCCCGGAGGCGGATGCCTTTGTTTCGGTGGGACAGATGGTGCACAAGGGCGATGTGATCGGCATTATCGAGGCGATGAAGCTCTACAACGAAGTGCAGGCGGACAAAGAAGGCGTCATCCAGGAGATCTTAGCGGAAGACGGGCAGCTGGTGGAGTACCATCAGGTTCTGATGACGGTTGGCTGAGGACTGTTTACATTTATAAATGGAAAAGTTCCTTAAAGGAGATGTTTCTTGTTTAAAAGGATTTTGATCGCGAACCGCGGGGAGATTGCCCTGCGGATTCTGCGTTGCTGCCGGGAAATGGATATCGAGACCGTCGTCGTCTATTCGGAGGCTGATGAGAAATCATTGGCGGTCATGTACGCGACCGAGGCGGTCTGTATCGGACCGGCAAAGGCGGCGGACAGTTATCTGAACCAGGATGTCATTTTGGAGACGGCGCGCCGGACGGAGTGCGACGCGATCCACCCCGGTTATGGTTTTCTGTCGGAGAATGCTGAGTTTGCCAGGGCATGTGAGGAAAATGGGATCGTATTCATCGGACCGTCGTCGCAGGTCATTTCCCGGATGGGAGACAAGCAGTCCGCGAGACGGCTGATGATGGCGAGCGATGTGCCGGTGGTGCCCGGCTCCAAGGAGCTGGTCAATAGCCCGGAGGAGGCTGCCGCGATCGCGGAGGAGATCGGTTATCCGGTGCTGATCAAGGCATCTGCCGGAGGAGGCGGAAAGGGCATCCGCAAGATCTATTCGCCCGAAGAGCTGAAATCCGCTTACGAGACAGCCAAAGCGGAGGCGCGGGCGTCGTTCGGCAATGACGACATGTATCTGGAAAAGCTGATCGAGAATCCGCACCATATCGAGATTCAGATCCTCGCGGATAAAGAGGGCAATACCGTTTACCTAGGCGAGCGGGACTGCTCGATTCAGCGCAACAATCAAAAATTACTGGAAGAATCCCCCTCGGCGCTTATCAAAGAGGCGCAGCGGCATGAGATGGGACAGACCGCAGTACGCGCGGCGAAAGCGGCGGGTTATTTTAGTGCGGGCACTGTCGAATTTGTCGTGGATGACGAGGGGCATTATTATTTTATTGAGATGAATACCCGTATCCAGGTCGAGCACCCGGTGACGGAGGAGCTGACCGGGATCGATCTGGTGCGTGAGCAGATACGGATCGCGGCGGGGATGAAGCTGGGCATCATCCAGGAAGAGGTGCAGATGCGGGGGCACACGATCGAGTGCCGGATCAATGCGCAGACGCCCGGCGTGATCGAGTTTTTGCATTTCCCGAATGGTTACGGGGTGCGCATCGAAAGCCACTTGTTCGCAGGTTATGAGGTCAGTCCGTTTTACGATTCGATGGTGGCAAAGATCATCGTCAGCGGCAGGACGAGGCTGGAGGCGATCCGGCGGCTGCGGAGGGCATTGGAGGAGCTGATCATTGACGGCATTGAGACCAATGCGTCGTTCATGCACCTTCTGACCTTCCATCCCGATTTTATCAAGGGCAAATACAGCACCGCATTTTGGGAGAACAACCACGAGGAGATCGAGCAGTGGCGCAAGCAGGGTGAGACGGCATGAATATTACAGATGTATTTACGGAAAAACGCAAAAACCTGACCTCGCTTCTTAAGCTGCGCAGGACCTTTGAGGGCGGGCAGCGGGAATGCCCGAAATGCCATGAGATGGCGGAGACCGCGCGGCTTACCGAGACGAACTGGATCTGTCCGAAGTGCCATTATTATTTTCCGATGGCGCCAAAGGAGCGGATTGCGCTTTTGTGTGATGAAAACAGCTTTCGCGAGCTGTATTCGTCGGTGCATTCGAGGGATCCGCTGCAGTTTCCCGATTATGGGAAAAAGCTGGCGGAGAACCGCAAACGGACCGGGCAGCAGGACGCGTTTGTCGCGGGCGTCGGAAGGGTCGGACACATCCGCTTTGCGGTGGGTGTGTTGGACGGCAGGTTTATGATGGGCAGCATGGGTACTGCCGCCGGGGAAAAGATCGTGCGTTTGACCGAGTATGCGGCCAAGCGGAAGCTGCCCCTTGTCATTTTCAGCGCTTCAGGCGGGGCGCGGATGCAGGAAGGGCTTTTTTCGCTGATGCAGATGGCAAAGACGAGCGCGGCGATCGAGAAATTCAAAAGCTCCGGCGGTCTTTTTATTTCCTATCTGACCAATCCGACGACGGGCGGCGTCAGCGCAAGCTACGCAAGCCTCGGGGATATTATTCTGGCAGAGCCCGATGCGCTGATCTGCTTTGCGGGTCCGCGGGTTATCGAGCAGACGATCGGACAGACGCTTCCCGAAGGCTTCCAGCACGCGGAATTTTTGCTGGAGCATGGGATGATCGACCGGATCGTGGAGCGGAGCAGGATGCGGCAGACGATCTACAAGCTGCTGAAGCTGCATCAGATGTAAGTGTTTGACTTGGACATACGGCATTTCATGCGGACAGATGAGAGCGCATGGGACGGCGACAGTGTAGACTTTTAAAACGAGGCAGATATATGAGCGAAGCATTGGCAAAAGAGCCGACGGCTTATGAGAGGGTACAGCTTGCGAGAAAAAGCGGCAGACCGGGGATTACCGAGTTTATCCACAGACTGTTTGACGACTTCATCGAGATGCACGGAGACCGGCTGTACCGGGACGATCCGTCGATCGTCGGCGGGATCGCGTTGTTCCACAACCGTCCGGTTACGGTGATCGGACACCGGAAGGGCAAGAATACGGCGGAGAACATCCGCTGCAATTTTGGCATGACTTCCCCGGAGGGCTACCGCAAAGGACGGCGGCTGATGGAGCAGGCGGAAAAGTTCAAGCGGCCGGTGATCACGCTGATCGACACGCCGGGAGCGTACCCGGGCATCGAGGCGGAGAGCAACGGGCAGAGCAACGCGATCGCGGAGAGCATGGCGTGCATGAGCCGTCTGCGCGTACCGGTGATCGCGATCGTTACGGGCGAGGGCAGCAGCGGCGGCGCGCTGGCGATCGCCGTGGCGGATACGGTCTGGATGCTGGAGAACGCAGTGTATTCGATCCTGTCGCCGGAAGGGTTTGCGAGCATTCTGTGGAAGGATGCCAAGCGCGCGCCCGAAGCGTGCGACTGCATGAAGCTGACGGCACAGGATTTGAAGGGCTATGGTCTGATCGACGGCATTATCGAAGAGGGCGAGCTGATGTATTCGGACATGGACTTAATGCTTGCGACGGAGCTGGAGCGGCTTTCCAAAAAGCGTCCGCAGGTGCTGGTAGCGGAGCGGTATCAGCACTTCCGCAAGATCGACGGGCTGTATCAGCAGTAGAATATAGGGGGATTTGTTGGATCGTGATCTGATAATGACGCCTGGGAAGCGCATTTTCAGATGGTACTTTATCAAGGGAGACAGATTTTGGAGGAAATGGGATTACATATCGTTGCGACCGGGCGCTGCCTGCCAAAGAAGCAGCTCACCAATGATATGCTGAGCGAAATGGTCGAGACGAATGACGAATGGATCCGCACGCGCACGGGCATCCACAACCGCTACCAATGCGAAGAGGAGTCATGTGTGTCGCTTGCCGCGGGGGCAGCGGCGCAGGCGTATGAGCGTTCCGGCATCGCAAAGGACGAGATCGCCGTGGTGATCGTCGCGTCGACGACTTCGGACGACATGCTGCCGTCGGCGGCGAGCATGGTCGCGCAGAGGCTTGAACTGCCGGAGGAGATATTGTCCTTTGACATCAGCACCGCGTGTACCGGATTTCTGACAGGACTTGCCGTAGCGCGGGGGCTGCTTTTGACCAGTACGAAAAAATACGCTCTGGTGATCGGCAGCGAGCAGCTGTCCCGCATCGTGGATTATACGGACCGCGGCACCTGCATCTTGTTCGGAGACGGAGCCGGAGCAGCAGTGGTCGAGCTTTCGGACAAGCCTTATCTGCAAAAGAGCTGGACGAGGGGCAACCGCGAGATGCTTTACTGTGCCGGCGTCGGGCAGGAGACGCAGCGTATCGTGATGCAGGGCACGGAGGTGTTCAAATTCGCGGTAAAGGTGCTGCAGCAGGGGATCGATGAGATACTGCAGGAAGCGCAGCTGACGCTTTCGGACATCGATTTCGTGATCTGCCACCAGGCAAACGAGCGCATCATCCGCCATGTCCAGAAAAAGTACAAGGGGCTGGAGGACAAATTCTATATCAACATCGCGGATTACGGCAACACTTCGGCGGCGAGCATACCGATCGCGCTCGATGAGCTTGTCTCATCCGGCAGGCTGCGTGAGGGGATGCGGATCTTGTGCGTCGCGTTCGGCGCGGGTCTGACCTGGAACAGCGTCTATATGGAGTGGTAGAGGATTTTTGGATTGGCAATGACAGTCGGACGGCTGTATGAACGGTCAGAAGGCTGGACGAAATAAAAGGATCCCTTTGGGAAATGAGAGAGTACGAGGAGAGAAATTATGACAAGACTTAATGAAATGCTCGGCATCAAATATCCGTTCATCCAGGGCGGCATGGCAAATATCGCGACCGGAGAATTCGCGGCGGCAGTCAGCAACGCGGGCGGGCTGGGGTTGATTGGCGCGGGCGGCATGGATACGGAGACCCTGCGCGGTCACATCCGCACCTGCAAAGGGCTGACGGACAAGCCGTTCGGCGTGAATCTGATGCTGATGAATCCCGAAGCGGACAAGATGGCGGAAATGATCGTCGAGGAGGGCGTCAAAATCGTGACGACCGGCGCGGGCAATCCGGCAAAATACATGGCATTGTGGAAAGAGCACAATATGACCGTGATCCCGGTTGTGGCAAGTTCGATCCTCGCAAAGAAGATGGAGCAGTGCAAGGCGGATGCAGTGATCGCGGAGGGCACGGAGAGCGGCGGCCATGTCGGCGAGATGACGACGATGACGCTTGTGCCGCAGGTATCGGACGCGGTGTCGATCCCGGTGATCGCGGCCGGCGGCGTAGCGGACGGACGGCAGCTGGCGGCAGTCTTTGCGCTCGGGGCGATCGGCGTGCAGCTCGGCACCTGCCTTTTGGTGTCCAAGGAGTGCCCGATCCATGAGGCGTACAAAGAGGCCGTTTTAAAGGCAAAGGACAACGCGACGATTGTGACCGGACGGATCGCGGGTACGCCGGTGCGGATCTTAAAGAACCAGATGGCACGCGAATATGTCAAGCGCGAAAAAGAGGGAGCGGAATTGATGGAGCTTGAGAAGTACACGCTTGGCTCCCTGCGGCGCGCGGTCGTGGACGGAGATACGAAGACCGGCTCTCTGATGGCGGGACAGGTCGCGGGACAGCTTCATGAGATCAAGAGCATCGCGGAGATTTTCGCGGAGCTGTACGATGGCTGTGCCGATGTGATCGGAAAGCTTTCGATGTAAGAGCGGCAATTTACGATGGCAAAAGCGGTCTGCGTTTCGGGGGATTTGGACAAGCCGGGATTTTCAGAATAAAGGGGGATGATGCATATGGTAAAGCTGCGGGATAAGATATTGCCCATTCCACTGATCCAGGGAGGCATGGGGGTCGGCATTTCGCTTGGCAGGCTTGCCGGCTCTGTCGCAAAGTGTGGGGCGATGGGCGTGATCAGCTCGGTCAACGCCGGATTTGACGAGCCGGATTTTGACACGGATCCGATGGCGGCAAATTTACGCGCGCTCGAACGGGAGATCAAAAAGGCAAAGGAGATCGCGGCGGGCAACGGACTGGTCGGCGTCAACATCATGACGGCGGTGACGCATTACAAGGAGACTTGTCTGTGCGCGGTGCGTGCCGGGGCGGATGCGATCATTTCGGGAGCGGGACTTCCGCTGAAGCTGGCGGAATATGTCAAGGGCAGCGATACGCTGTTTGCGCCGATCGTATCGAGCGGACGGGCGGCAAAGCTGCTGTTGAAGCATTACCAAAAGCGGTTTGACATGCGGCCGGACTTCTTTGTGATCGAGGGCAGCCGCGCGGGCGGTCATCTGGGCTTTTCCAAAGAAGAGCTTCTGGAGGACACGGCAAAGTCCAACGAAGAGATTTTAGCGGAGACCCTGCCGATCGTCGGGGATATCCCGGTGTTTGTCGGCGGCGGGGTGTTTGACCATCAGGACATGGAGCGGCTGATGGACGCGGGAGCCGCAGGCGTGCAGATCGGCACGCGGTTTATCGCGACAGAGGAATGTGACGCCGATCCGGGCTTCAAGCAGGCGATCGTCGACGCAAAGGAGGACGACGCGCTGATCATCCAGAGTCCTGTCGGCATGCCGGCGCGGGCGGTAAACAGCCCGCTGCTTAAGCGTTTAGCAGAGGGTGAGAGATATCCGGCAGTCCGCTGCAACAACTGCCTCGAAGCCTGCCCCAAGGGCGACAAGACGCCGTACTGCATCAGCCGCGCGCTGGTGGCGGCGGTCAAAGGCAACTGGAAGGACGGCCTGTTTTTCACCGGCGGCAATGTCGGCAGGGTCAACAAGATCGTGCCGGTAAAGGAACTGATCGAGGATATTATAGGAGAACCGCTGCCTGCGCCGCAGGGAGCATGATCGGTGGGGTCCGTGGGGCTGTTTGGAAACAGATGCGGGAAGGTTTTTAAAGCATATTTAGGAGGAAATGAAATAGATGGGGACGGTATTTTTGTATGCCGGGCAGGGCAGTCAGCGTGTCGGCATGGGCAAGGATTTTTACGATGGGTATGAGACCTACAGGAATTTTATTGACTCGCTGACATTGGATTTTGACATCAAGGAGCTGATGCACGAGGGACCGGAGGACAAATTGTCCCTGACCGAATACACGCAGCCCTGCATGGCGGCGTTTGCGGCAGGCGTGACGGCACTGCTCAAGGAAAACGGCGTGACACCGGACGCGGCTTGCGGATTGAGCCTCGGGGAGTACGGCGCGCTGCACGCGGCAGGCGTATTCGACGCGAAGACCTTTGTGGATCTTGTGGCTTACCGCGGCAAGGTCATGGCAGACGCGGCAAAGGGCTTGGAGTGCAGCATGAGCGCGATCCTCGGCACGGACAGTCAGACGATCGAGGAGGCGTGCCGCGCGTATGAAGGTGATGACTATGTGACGGTCGCGAATTACAACTGTCCGGGGCAGACTGTGATCTGCGGTGACGAGAGTGCGGTTGCGGCAGTGGAGGAAGTGCTGAAGGAAAAGGGCGCGAAGCGCTGTGTCCGTCTCAAGGTCAGCGGTCCGTTCCACACAAAGTATATGGCACCGGCAGCGGATCTGCTCGGGGAGCGTCTGGCGGAAATATCGCTTAAGGCACCATCGATTCCGGTGAGCGCGAATGTGACCGGCGATTTCTATCAGGACGGCGACGACATCCGTGGGATTTTGATGCGGCAGATCCAGAGCAGCGTCCGTTTAGAGGACGATCTGAAAAAGCTGTTAGAGGCCGGGTATACGGATTTCATCGAGATCGGACCGGGCAATACGATGAGCGGCTTTTTGAAAAAGACCGCAAGGGCAGCAGGAGCCAAGGTTACGATCCGCGGGATCGACAAGGCCGAGGATTTAGAGAAGATCATTGCGGGATAAACAGCTTTGAAAAATGCTGTGCCTGATGACCGGGGAAACGAATACAAAAAAGGCATGGCAGGATGACAGGAAACAGGAGGAGACGGCATGAGCGAAAAGAAACTGGCATTGGTGACGGGAGGCAGCCGCGGCATCGGCCGCGCGATCTGCGTCCGGCTGGCACGGATGGACTGTGATATAGTTTTTAACTACCGTTCCGGCAGCGAGGCGGCGGAAGAGACAAAGAAACTCTGTGAGGAAAAGGGCGCGCGGGTGCTGGCAGTGCAGGCGGACATTGCCTCGTCAGCCGAGTGCGATGAGCTGATCAGACAGGCGGCGGAATTCGGCGGCGGGCGGATCGACATTCTGGTCAACAACGCCGGCATTACAAAGGACGGGCTGCTTGGCAGGATGAAGGACGAGGATCTCGATGCCGTTCTCGAAGTCAATCTAAAGGGAACCTTTTACATGATGCGCGGCGTGTCGAAGCTGATGCTGCGGCAGAAGGCGGGCAAGATCGTCAATATGAGCTCGGTGGTCGGCATCATGGGCAATGCGGGACAGGTCAATTACGCGGCGAGCAAGGCGGCGGTGATCGGCATGACCAAATCACTGGCGCGGGAGCTGGCTACGCGGAAGATCACGGTCAATGCAGTCGCGCCGGGCATGATCGGTACGGATATGACAGGGGCGCTGTCTGACGCGGCGAAGGAAAAGATTTTGGAGGGCATTCCGTTCCATGCGATCGGAGAGCCTGAGGATGTGGCGAATGCAGTCGCCTTTTTGGCAGGCGAAGAAAGCGGGTATATTACCGGACAGGTAATCTGTGTAGACGGAGGTATGGCGATATGAGACGAGTGGTGATCACAGGATTGGGAGCAGTCACGCCGATCGGCAACAATGTAGAGGCAATGTGGGATTCGGTAAAAGCAAACAAATGCGGTATTGAACGGATCACCCATTTCGATCCGACGGACTGGAGCGTGACGGTGGCAGGCGAGGTCAAGGATTTTAACGCGGAAGAGATCATGAGCCGGTCGGAAGCGCGCAAGATGGATCTGTTCACGCAGTACGCGCTTGTGGCGGCTACGGAAGCGATGAACGACTCCGGCATCGATATGGAAAAAGAGCAGAGCGATCGCTGCGGCGTGATCTTTTCGAGCGGCATCGGCGGACTGGGTACGATCCAGAGAGAATGCATGCGTGGCGAGCAGAAGGGCTACGAGAGGCTTTCGCCGCATTTCATTCCGATGTCGATCACCAATATGGCGGCAGGCCATATCGCGATCCGTTTCGGCATTCACGGAATGTGTACCTGTGTCGTGACGGCGTGCGCGGGCGGCACCAATGCGATCGGCGACGCGTTCCGTCAGATCAAGGACGGTTATCATGACATCATGTTCTGCGGCGGTTCCGAGGCGAGCATCACGACGCTCGGGATCGGCGGGTTTGCGTCGATGAAGGCATTGTCGACGGCATCGGATCCGATGCGGGCGTCGATTCCGTTTGACAAAGAGCGCGGCGGATTCGTCATGGGCGAGGGCGCGGGCGTTCTGATCTTAGAAGAGTATGAGCACGCGAAAAAGCGCGGCGCGAAGATATACTGTGAGCTGGCAGGCTACGGCGCGACCTGCGACGCGAACCATGTCACGGCACCTCTTGCGGACGGCAGCATGGCGGCGGCCTGCATGAAGAAGGCAATGGAAGAAGCGCAGATTTCGCCGGAGGATATGGACTACATCAATGCCCACGGCACATCAACGGTTTTAAATGACAAGAGCGAGACCAAGGCAGTTAAATTGGCGTTTGGCGAAGCGGCAAAGAAGCTGGCGATCAGCTCCACGAAATCCATGACCGGCCATCTTTTGGGCGCAAGCGGCGCGGTAGAGGCGATCATTACGACGCTTGCGGTACAGAATGACAGCATGCCCGCGACGGTCAATTACCGCGAATATGATGAGGAGTGCGATCTCGATATCATTCCGAATGAGATGCGCAAGGCGACCGTAAACTATGCGATGTCCAATTCGCTCGGCTTCGGCGGACACAATGCGTCGCTGGTGTTCAAAAAAATCTGAGATGGCAGATACGGTTGAATGACCGGGTTGGGCTGAGACAAACAGAGGAGAAGTAAAGATGCAATTAAATTCAGACCAGATCAAGGAAATACTGCCGCACCGCTATCCGTTTTTGCTTGTGGACAAGATCACGGAGTGCGTGCCGGGGCAGATGGCGCAGGGGATCAAGTGCGTGTCAGCCAATGAGATGCATTTTCTCGGACATTTTCCGCAGCAGGCGGTGATGCCGGGCGTGCTGATCATCGAAGCGCTGGCGCAGACCGGAGCCGTGGCGATCCTTTCCGAAGAGGAAAACAAGGGAAAGCTCGCGCTGTTCGGCGGGATCAAGTCCGCGAAGTTCAAGGCGCAGGTCGTGCCCGGTGATGTGCTGGAGCTCAACTGCGAGATCATTGCGCGGAAGGGTCCGGTCGGGGTCGGCAAAGCCAAGGCGCTCGTAGACGGCAAGGTAGCGGCAGTCGCCGAGCTGACCTTTGCGGTGGTCGATCCGTCGTGATGGCGTTTCAGGACGGCGGTTTCATAGAAGACCAGCAGGAGTGGTCATCGATATCCTATGGCTGGCATCCGAAGTCGGACATGGCGTATTCGGGCTGTGGCATTATCGCCATCTGGAATGTGCTCGTGGATGCCGGAGCGATTTCGAAAAAGAATGCCTCAAAAGTTATGAAGAGGCTCATTTCCCATTTTGAGCGGCACGGTGCAGTCTGCGGCGGATATTTCGGGATCTCCGTCGCGGCGCTGTACTTGTATCTTCGCCGCCGGTTTCCCAAAGTGTCGGTGACATTCCGTCACGATCCATTCGCGCTCAATTCATTCGGTCTGCGGCACGATGTCTTCGTCGCAACCGTTTTTAACAATGCGAAAAATCCATTGGCGGGGCTTCACACCGTCTGTATCACCAAATCAGAAAAAGGCTATATTGTCCACAACTGCTATCGAAAGAACGCCAAAGGGCAGTGGGTATGCAGTCCATGTTATCCGAAACTGTCGGAAGCATTGGCGCATATCACCGCAAATCCGGGGCAGGTTGTAGTTCTTGGCGTAGAGTACTTCTGCGGTAATGTGCAGTTTTAACAGATTTTGTCGTATTTTCTTGAAAATTTTGTCAAACATTTGCAACTTGCCCTTGAAAAGTATGTAAAGATTGTATAAAA
>JAFUYB010000022.1 GCA_017470735.1 Lachnospiraceae bacterium
AAGCACAGGGTTACGATACATCCTCATTGGTTAAATGCAACGATAACTGATGTTTGATTCCTATACTCTACCTTGCAAGAGCCGGGAATCTCGACTCTTTACTTTAAGTCGGCCTAAAACTCTATGTTATTTTCACTCTTTTTCTCCTCGGTCAATCAGATATTGTATCGCGTAGACAGCCGCATACATCTTTGTATTCGATGCAAGATCATATAATGTATCGTTTGTAACCGGACTGCCATCGCTTATCCTGCTGCCATCCGGAGCATAGGAATTGACCATATACATACTGTTCATTGCAAGGGCCTTATCCACATCCCCTGCCTGGTCCGGAAAAGCTTTCTCAGCCTGCCAGCTTCCCTCGGGTAAGCTATCTACCGCTTCTAGGTGCGGATCATCTGTCGCCATCTCTTTCTCAGCTTCAGGCAGAGAATCAGACGATGGTTCATCACTTAAAGCGTTGCTGTCATGACCCTCGCTCACCTCTGCAGACGGAGGAGAAGCTGGTATCGTACT
Organism: Lachnospiraceae bacterium; assembly: GCA_017470735.1. GTDB lineage: Bacteria > Bacillota > Clostridia > Lachnospirales > Lachnospiraceae > RGIG4930. The sequence goes on from JAFUYB010000022.1 coordinate 517, forward strand.
ACAGCCAGCTAATGTACACAGCATCAGTAATAGATACAAGAGCATTGTCATTTTTTTCAATATTTTCATTTCGCATCTTCATCGTCATTTACCCGTGCCTGCCTTGAGGGATCATACATCTGCTCCGCAACTGCCTGTATATCAAAGCCCTCCAGATCAGCGGCAGCCACCGAAAGGGAATACGATATTCCTATCTCCGTATCATACCATGTAATAAGATCAATCATACCGCTGTCATTTATACTACGGTATGTCTTTGCGCTCATATGTCCCTCGCCCCAGCCTGCCAGTGTAGTCTCATCTTCTGCAGTCCATTCATAATTAAGACCTGACAAATCCATGTATTCATCACCTGTGACCTGTGCCCTGGCATCAAAGATCATATCGTCCATGGAAAACTGCAGATCCACCATCGGATCGGAAATTCCGTTTGCCTCGGAAGCGTCATCCAGCATAGTCCATGCCAGAACATCAGCTTCATCCGGCACCTTGAAGAGATTCGGAACTGCTTCTTCCGCCTCTTCCTCGGTGATCTCTCTCCAGGGATTTTCCATTCCGACTTCCTGTTCCGCTTCAGTCCCGGACTCCTCTGCGATTTCTGTCTCCAAAGCCGCAGTCTCTTCCGCCTGCTCTTCAGGTGCTTCCTGGGTCGGTGCTGCGCCGCAGCCTGCCAACGCTGTCATCAAAAAAATAATCCCCGCTATTACCAAATAATTCTTTTTCATTTTCTTTCCTCCTACTGAAAATTAATAGCGCAAGTTTTACTTCTGCTTCGACACATTCAAATAATCTCTTATATTAAATGCTTCATCCATTTTCTGCTCCTCATCTATGATCCCTGGAACGAGCTCTGTAACATATGTTTCACCGGAATCTGGATCGACATAGTAACGGTTTATCACTCCTGTGTAGGAATGGTACAATACAACAATCTCACCGGAATCATTTGTGGAAACATCCCAATAATCTCCTGCTTCTTTTCCGGATTCATATCCAGGATTATTGTTTTTGTAATAATTTATAACTGCATCCAACGCCTGATCTTCAGAAAACACATCAGATGATGCGTTATCGGATTCCGCAGAAAACACAATGGAATCTATTATCGCTGCAAGTTTATCAGAGACAGGAATATCCATCTCATCATTGCCGCTGTGATGCCCTGTGAGTTCAAAGACAAGCGCTCCATCCATATAGTCCCTTGCAACCGCTGTCTCGTACAGTCCTGAACCATCCTCCGCAGGAAGCAGGGAAGCCCAGTAACCGTCAACAGCATCGGTTCCCGGAAAAATGCTCTTCGTGACTGTCACATTTTCACTTCCCCATGACCTTGCCAGCTCATTAATATATGTCTCAGCATCCTTCGATAACACATATGCCGCCGTTATCATATTGGTGCCTGCCGATTCTCCAATATAAACAAACGTCGTGACAGACCCTTCCGTAGTAACTTCAAAATCGTCCGCAGCATATCGGACGCTCCATCCGTTCGGGTCATTATACACTGCTTCATCCGAGCCGCCGGATTTGCCCATATATTCCATACTGCTGAAATTATCCGGATCAGCGTTGCTTAATAGTTCAAAAACAAGCTCTATACCGTCTTCGTCAAATTCTCCAGTCACAATGCCGTTTTCCGCCGATTTCACCACAAGCTCTTGCCTGGACTCCTCGTCCTCACCTCCAAATGAGAAAATCACCTTGTTGTCTTTTTGCTCACAGGAAAAAGGAAGACCTATGCCATTATTTCCATCCTCGGTATATCCTGCCCCCTCGTCATAGAACACATAGAAATAATCTCTATCTTCCGCACCCTGACAGAATCACTATTGAGGACATTACTGCCAAATACATTCCCACAACCTTTTTTAACACTGCCTTATGCATTCACATCCTCCTGTATCTTTTTCCTGCTTATCAATCTGCTTCATCGTATTGTTTTCATCTATCCCTGCTTTTCTTATACCACCTCAAGATATCTTATTATATCAAACTAACTATTACACCACTGCCACATTTTTAGAGTGATTCCTTTTCCATGCCCGTTTATTTCAGAAAATGTCATCCAATTTACTTTGCTCTTGCTTTCGTGGTATAATGCATCATCAGTGTTTCGGATTGCAATAATATGGGAGATCGGCTCATGGCTAAAACGGTATCTATGGGAACACAGGATTTTGCTTAGGGTATTTGATATGGAGACGGCAGTTTATAATTCTTTTGGCCTGAGCCCGGGTCATTCCATAATCATCCGCGTGAAACAATATCATTCGGTTCCCTCAATCCCCTTTACAACCTCTCCTTCGTAATTAACGGCTTCGGCATCACTGATCACCTTCTCGCCTGCCGAAAGCCCCTCTGATATCTGGGTATAGTCCTCATCCGCCAATCCGGTTTTAATATACTTCTTTGTTACTTCCCCTTTATTCTCACCTTTTATTACATAGACATAGCTTCCATCGTCATCCGTATATACACAGGCTGTAGGAATTCTTACAGCATTTTCTTCTTTGTCAAGCTTGACGGTTACATCACTTTCCAGACCCACTATGAGATCCTCATCGGTTTTTATGGATATTTCTATGCTTGCCTTTGGTTTCCCGGAAGCATCATTTATGGCATTCTGGCTGATGCGGGAAACCTTGCCCTTGTACTTTTGGTCTCCGATCATAAGCTTTGCTTTCTGTCCTTTTTTGACAGAAGATATATCAAATCTGGAAACCATCATCTTGACAATATATGAATTATCACTCTGCATCTCCATTATGGGAGAACCTTTTTCCACATACGCGCCGGCATCAACCAGGCATTCCGTAATAATTCCGTTGTCGGGGGCAGCAGTGCCTCCATGAGCCTTGTCCAGCTCCTTTTGGGCCTGAGCCAGCAGCTGCTTGTTGTGGGCAAGTGTTGCTTCATCAGATTTTAATTCCTGGCCTGCGGTGATCAAAGACTGGGCCGTAGACATATCTGTCTTGGCCTGCGCCCATTTGTTGTTTAAGCTTTCCAATTGCTGCTGATAGCCTGTGTATCTTTTGTATTCGGCGGGCTTTAATCCGTCCAGCGGCAGCTCCAGTTCTTTATTCTGGATCTCAAGAAGCCTGCTGTTGATATCATAGATCTCATCCGTATAACTCTGGGCGTCAGATACATAATCCTCATATTCATCGTCATCATCGTCATCAGATTCTTCATTTTCCAAACGCTCAAGCTCGTAATCCGTATCCTTAAGCCCGCTTTCCGCCTCGGCAAGCTTATCCTGCAGCTTTAATTTTTCCTCCTCGATTTTATTTCTGTCTTTTTCGTTGGTATAGTCTCCCTTGTATTTTTTAGAATCCAGCTCATGAATATTCTTTGCAAGCTCATCATATTCCTGCTTGTACTGCTCATCCAAAGCCTTTGCCGTATCATAATCGCTCTGGTACTTTGCTCTGGTAGCGGCAGCTGCAGACAATACCTGCTGGCTGTAATCAACATCTGTGGCAGCGATATCCACCATCTGCTGCTGGAGTTCATCCTTGTAGGCCACAAGCATTTCGCCTTTTCTTACTCTCATACCGGCATTCACATAACGCCGTGATATCTCTCCGCTCACCGGGGCGTAGATTGTCATTGTGTGATCCCCGGCAACATTTCCTACGCCTATAAGCTTTGGAGCCACTTTACCCTCGTCAACTGCCACAACCTCCAGCTCGTCAGGGCTTAACATATAATATGCCAATCCCCCAAGTACTGCTGCAGCTGCCAATACAACAGCCACAATCTTTACACGCTTTGTTATGTTGAATTCTTTAAACTTTTTCATATCAAACCTACCATTCCAGCTTATCCGCATCCAACGGGTTCTCATTGTATTTGATATCTGATACGGTTCCGTCCCGTACCAATACCACCTTGTCCGCGATGTCCGCAAAGGCACTGTTATGCGTAACCATGACAACGGTCCGGCCATATTGCTTGCTCTGAAGCTGCAGCAGCTTCAGCACCTCCTGGCCTGTTTTGGTATCAAGCGCGCCTGTAGGCTCGTCACAGAGCAGAAGGCGCGGCATCTTAGCAATGGCTCTGGCTATTGATACTCTTTGCTGCTGCCCTCCGGACATCTGTGATGGAAAATTATCCTTCCTGTCTCCAAGCCCAACAAGCTCAAGAGCCTCCCCAGGATCCATGATCTCTATGCCCAGCTCTTTCATCAGGGCTACATTTTCATAAGCCGTAAGCGTGGGAACCAGATTGTAAAACTGAAATACGATCCCCACATCCTTCGCGCGGAACTCGCCCAACCTCTTGTCATCAAAACCGGTGATGTCCAATCCTCCAAACAGGATCCGCCCGCTGGTGGCGGCGTCCAGGCCTCCCACCATATTGAGGAGCGTGCTCTTGCCGGCTCCGCTGGGTCCTAAGATCACAACCATCTCACCATCCATGATCTCAAGATTTACATCATGCAGCGCTTCATAGACAATAGAGCCTGTCCTGTATATCTTGCCTACATTCTGAAAAGAAATCAATACTTCTTTTTTCTCAGTCATAATAGTCCACCTATTCCACACCCTTTAGAGCTTCTACCATATCTATGTCCTTCACCTGGGATAAAATAATTGCATTGATAATGACTGACAGTACGAAGCACAGTAAAAAGGCATAGATAAAAGGCGTAACACCAACTACCGTTATGTAGTCAATATCATGGGCTTCTTCCTCATAAATCAGATGCAGAAGCGGTACTCCAAAGGGCATTCCGAACAAGGTGCCCAGCCCCGTTATGATAAGGCTCTGCTGCTGCAGTATCCACCTTATATGATTGGAAGGAAAGCCTAAAACCTTCAGCGTGGCGATCTCCCGGATCTTCTCCATATAGGACAGCACGCCCAGGTTGTACATGACAACCACGCCGACGACTACGGCGATAAACATAATGATCGCGACCATATCATCCACTCCCTGGCTGGTATCATTCGAGGACCGGATATAATCCTCATGGGAGATCACCGCTGCTATCTCACTATGATCCGTGATCATGGCATGCGGAACCTTCATGTTCGTATATATATTGTTTGGCTGAAACTGTCCCTGTACCTTTTCATACAGCGCTCTTGTCAGCACAATCCCCTGAGCGCCGTCTGTCTTGTTGATCGAACCCACTCTTACCGTGTACCACCTTTTCTGCCCCGGTATCCTGAAACGGATCCTGTCCCCGATCCCGACTCCCATGAATTCAGATGCCTTCACGGTAAGGCTGGCGGAATCCTGCGGCATGTCGATAATCTTAAGATCATTATTGGCAAGCCTGAAAAGATTGCCTTGATCCGCGACAGTCATGGTGTAAAGCTTCTGATCGCTTTCACTTTTAAGCTCCACAGAAGAGATCATCAGCATCTGTCCCTTGTATTGCCGGGAATAATCATAGACCGTCCCATAGTCGGTCCCATCTTTAAAAATAATATGGTAAGCGGCCGGTGTCAAATGATTTTGTCGCCACACACTTTCCACCTTTAGGGAATCATTAAACGCAAAAGCCGTAACCATCAGAGCCGAACACAGCATAACGCCCATCACGCCCGTGATCGTGCGGAAACGGTTTAGATTGACATCCCGCAGGTTCCACCGGGAAGCAAAGCTTAACCGGTTCCATAGCTTAAATCCTTCTATTGGCCCGGCTCCTGCCTGGGTCGGGGGCTCCGGGCGGAGAATATCCGCTGCATTTTGCACTAGAAGCTTCCTGCAGGAAAAATAAGCTGTCATCGTGGCAATGATTACAATAGCTATATCCACAAACACCTGTCCTTGGGAGACAAGCAATGTGGCATACGGATTGGAATGGTATGTGACCGTATCCTGAAAAAAAGACACGCCAAGTGTATAGTATCCCACCACCGACCCGCTGATACAGGCTAAAACAGCGATGATTGTGACATACGACATATAATGAGCCATGATAGTGGCTCTGGAGAATCCCAGCGCTTTTAGAGCACCGATCAGCGTCCGGTGCTTTGCCATGATCCTTGTCATCGTCGTGACCACGCCCAAAATAGCTACGGCAATAAACAACACCGGTATGACTGCATCGATCATTTCATTAAAATCAATATCACTGATGACACTGGAAAATCCCGGATCATCTGATTTGGTCAAGACCGTCAGGTTGTTCTTGGAAAGCGCATCCATGATGTCAACCTTGGCTTTTTCCATTTCCCGTTCGTCTGCATCCGTAATATATATCTGATTGCTCACATTGGCGAGCGATACATCCATCCTGTCATACACAATGTCCTTACCCGGATACTCGGTCACATCCAGAAAACAGTAGCAGTAATCGCCGAACCTTGGCTCAGTGTATGTATCATCCACCGTATATTCGTAAAAGTCGGGATTGTCCGCTATCCCCCGAATCGTTTCGTCAAAATAAGCTCCCTCGTATTTTAGAGTAACCTTGTCGCCCACGGCAAAATGCTCCGCTTCGGCAAAATGCCAGTCGATCCAAACTCCAGGCATCCCGGGCTCATAAGCGTCACCCTCCATCAAAAGCATTTTGGACACTTCGTCATTGCTGATAAACCGCATTCCCGCCTTTTTCTCCGCGCCGGATTTGGTAACGATCCTGCCGACGATATCCGCATGCATGGATACAGCCTCGACATTTTGGACGGACTCCACAGCCGCAAGATCCTCCTGCGTAAAGGAGTCCGCAGTAATCCCGATATCCATAAAGTTCGTTTCGGTAAAATACCGGTCCACAGAAACCCTGAGTCCCTCTGTGGGAGAATCTATCCCGGAGAAAGCAAATGCGGCAAAAAAGCACATAACAAAGATCGCTAAAAACTGAATGAAATTCTGTTTCAGATCACGAAACATCTTGATCAGTAAGATTTTTTTCATGGTTTATCCCTTAATTTTGCCCCTTATTGACGATACCACAAAAACACCGGTTCCGTACTCTTAATGGTCATAAAAGGTACGATGACTGTATTCTCTATCAATCCATTCGTCGTGGCATCTCTTCTGAGTTGCCCACCACACTGTTTCATGTGTTTCTGCAGCAGAGAAAAGCCATAATTGTTTGATGCTATAAAATCTTCATCCTTCAAGCATTCATCCGGAACATCATGCCGCACCGCAATGATGACCTTTTCACCTGCTTTGTCGGCTGTAAGCCATATCCTTGCCGTTAAGTTACATGTCACAAGATTCAGTGCCGCCTCACGCAGCAATGGATAAATTGAAAAGACAGGTATGCCAAAATCAACGAGTTCGCTGTCCCTATAAAGCTTAAAACATTCTCCGTAAAATGACTGTTCAATGATAAAACTGTTCTCAAGGAAATCCAGTTCCTTAGAAAAGGATATCCATCCTCCATTCCGTTTTGCATATTCACAGTAATGGAAAAAATTTGCGATACTGCCGGTATATAAAGCTGCATTCTCCGCGCGGCTGCTTAAAATCCGTTTCAACACTCCCTCATACTCATCCTTCCGGACAGCGAGCTGCCTGTCCACTATCGCGTCAAGCAATTCTGTTTCCTGCTTGTTTCTATTATTCATAGTCTATTATCTTACCCTTATATCCGTGATGGCAACCTGGTCTCCGGTGAGGGCCGCATATACCCTTCCATCCTTGTGAAGGATGGTTGTATTTCTGATCTCTATCCCCGCATTCTCTGCGGCAAGCGTAACTCTGTTTCCCTTTTTCTTCAGGGAAACACGAAACTCCATACCCTCTTTATTGGATTCCTTCCACGCATCCCATCCTTGAAATTCACTCGTCTTTTTCATGTGGAACTGATTTTCAGCGTGAGTGCCATCGCCTTCCACTTCGCCGTTCAGCTTTATCAGATCGTACTCTTTATAATTCTTACCATTCACTTTTCCATCTTCCGAATCAAAAAGCACAATATACGGACAATGCCACACCAAAGTCGCCGAAGGCAGGCTCATGGAGTGGAATTCGATCAAAATCTCATCCTTGACCGGTATTCCGGCCGTAGCAGCCGAACGCGTGCGGTCAACCTGAACATTCTCGATATCACCTTCCAGTCTGTCCAAATAGCTTACTTTGCTTGCAATCTGTTTTATCTGCCCCGCCCTTGCAAGCTCTCCTGTCTTTACGACCTCGATATCCCTTATCACACAATGCTCTCCCGTCAGGCCTATGTAAGAGGCTTTGGAATTGAACGGTAATGCGGCAATGATATCCACAGTCTGCGCAGCATGTGACATCGTAATGGAAACATGGTCCTCGTATCTTTTTGCAGTAATGCTGTACTCATATTCACCAAGTGCGGTATCAGGCTCATTTTCCCTTACGCCCACCTCCATATTCCTTACGCTTGTGGACACGAAGTTCCCGTCAAACCAGATTTCCCCGTATTCAAGATAACGGTACGCTTCGATGGCTTTCGCATTGTCATGGATATGCCTGTCATAGGAGTCAAAGAGAATAATGGACGGCGCGGAGAAGTCATTTTCACTTTCCGTTTTTTCTTCGCATTCAAAATGTATCCTGATCTCCTCTTCCGTCACGGGAATCCCCGTCGCCACATGGTCACGGTAACCGCCGCAGGTCATTTCCGTTTCCACAAAAAGGCTGTCTAAAACCTCCTCTTCTTTCTTATCCGCATCCATGACATGCACCATAATCTTAGCATAATCCGGGTCGAACTGCTGTCCTGCCTGCTTGACAAACTCCTCCCGTACCACAGGATATGACATAGGCTCGCGAAACCTTTTCTTTGTCACCATGGAATCGTATGCGTCGGCGACAGCAATCATTCTGGAAATCTCCGGTATGTCATCCCCTTTCAGACCTTTGGGATATCCCGAACCGTCATAGCGTTCGTATGCGCCAAGCGCACTGCGTTCAAGATACGGGTATTCGGTAATACTTGATAATATCTGCGCGCTTAATTCCGGCGTTTTCTGTACCGTAAGACGCTCTTCCTCATTTAAATGCCCGTCCTTTTCTATGATGGAATCCGGTATGCCGATCATTCCCACATCGTGAAGCAGGGCAGCGTAATAGACCTCATCGCACTCTTTTTCTCCTTTGCCCGCCCCTTGCGCCAGGCGCTTCGCATAATTCGCAACCCTTACGGCGTGACCGATACGGTATTCGTCCCTTTTTTCCACTGCGGTAACAAAGGCGGTCGCTGTCTGGTCAAACAAACGCTTCATGCTCTGCTGCTCTTTTTCGAGAGTTGCCACTTCGATTTCATGGGCTCTTGCCACCTCGTCATTGATATCCAGATACGCGAAGACATACAGCGACACCGACACCATTACCATCGCCATATTGACAATGGATATGCCATAAGTAAATATCTGTATGATCCCGACTATGATTGGCACAAAGATATACAGTACAAGGGAAATATAGATAAACCTTGAAAACATTTTTCTGTACTGTCGGATGACAGTGTACTGCAGAATAGGTATGATAACCGGAATCAGGTAGGCGATCAGAAATCCCTCTCCCCTGTGATATACATTCTGCCCGTCAAAATAATAATACAGCCCTGTGAAATGGGATACCACCGCCAAAAGCATGCCTGCTATAGAGCCAAACTGCGCTGCCATAAGCCGCTTGGGTATCTTTTGCATTTTCCCATCCGTCAAAAGCAGATTGGTCAGATACAGATTGAATCCGAATACGATTGCTGAGGTCAAAAAGAATACCATAAAATTCGACAGTCTTACCATCACATACGCCTGCCTTGATACATCTCCCCTGTAAGTGTATGCCGCCCTGTCAAAGGCCAGAAGGAATGTGGCAACAAGCTCCATTAAAATCAGTATCCATTTTCTTTTCCGTGGAAGAAAACGGGTAATCAGAAGCAAAACTGCCATCATAGCGCAGATGGCACAAAGTGCCAGCATGATATTCATTTGATGTTCTCGGATAAAGTCAAACACCATGTATTATTCTCCTTTTACAATGCTTCCGATCAATTCCTCCATGCCGTTCCAGTCGAAGACCTTCATCATATCACGGAAGCGGTTCATATTCTCCTGATCCCCGTCCGGCAGTGAATACTCTGCCACCTGCTCTATGATCATCTCCACCGCGTCGTAATCCATCTGGAGAATGCAGTCATTAAGCGCGCTGTACGCATCCAAAAGCTCGTCCTTAGGGATAGGCTCCTTTTCCTCGTCTCCCCTTTCGGCCTTTTTTATTCGCGCGAGCTTATCCTTAAATGACTCATACTCCGTCATCAGCTTATCCGTATTCGCATTGATAAAATCCATATCCTCCTGATTGCCCGCATCCTCCAATGCCGCCGCTTGCTCAGACAGCCCGGCCGCGCCGATAAATCTCGCGGAACTTTTTAGGGCATGTACCTTAATCGTATACAGACGGATATTTCCCTCATCATAGGCATCGCGGATGACCTTTGCGTTTCCGTCAATCGTATCAAAGAAAAGATTTAATGAGAATAGAAAGCTTGATATACCGCCCGAATTTTTGATTCCCTCCTCTACGGAAATTTCACCTACATCATAAATCCAGCCCATATCCTCCGGTATTTCCGTGATTTCCTCCACTGCATCAGCCTTTGTCGGCCTCTCAATCATCTGTTCCGGCAGATGCTTCATGATAGTTCTTTCCAGCGTCTCGCTGTCAATAGGCTTGGAGAGGTAGCCGTTGAAGCCCTTTGACTTGTAGAAATCCTCTCCCGCCGTGGAATTGGCTGTCAGGGCGTACACGGGGAGTTCTTTATCAAACTCCCTTATCCTCGCGACCGCTTCGATACCGTCCATACCGGGCATCATATGATCCATCAGTACCACATTAAAGTCCGTATCCTTTATTTTATCAATGGCATCCTCTCCGCTTGTGGATGTTGTAACGAAAACCTTCGTCGCCTTTAAAAGTCCTTTCATGACATTTAAGTTCATGGGATTGTCATCAACCACTAAAATGTCCGCATCCGGCGCGATAAACTGCGGTACATACGGTCCCTTTGCCGCGCTTTCATCATGCTCGATAAATACACCCATGGGCGTATCGTCCACAATCTTCTGGCTGACCGTCAGGATAAACTCTGATCCTTCTCCGTAAACGCTTTCACACCAAAGCCTGCCGCCCATCAGTTCAGCGAATTTCCTTGATATATCAAGCCCTAAGCCTGTACCCTGTATGGCACTGTTTTTCACCTCGTCAAGCCGCTCATAGGCCGTAAAGAGCTTCTCCATATCCTCCTCTTTTACGCCCATGCCGGTATCCTTAACGGAGTACCGGACGGCAAGCGTTTCACCATTCCTCTCGTCAACGGAAACATTTAATATAAATCCACCGATGTCTGTGTATTTAACTGCGTTTGTCAAAAGATTAAGGAGTATCTGCTTGATCTTCGCCATATCTCCGTACAGGCGCCTCGGAAAAATCTCATCCACCGTCACATCAAAGGTCAGCTCTTTTTCCGTACTTCTGACACGGATCATGGACACAATGGAACGCAGCATATCGACCGTATCATATTCCTGCTCCACGAGGTGCATCTTTCCCGATTCAATCTTTGATATATCAAGCAGATCATTGATCAGCCCCAGCAGTGATTCCGCAGCGTTTCGTATGTCAAAAGCGTAATTCATCATGGACATAAAATATCCCTTGGGAACGCCTGTAGGATCCTCACGCATGACCATTTCATTCATACCCATAATGGTATTGATCGGGGTGCGGATTTCATAGGACATATTGGCAAGAAATCTCGACTTGGCTGTATTTGCATTCTCCGCCTCTTCCTTCGCGCTGCGGATTTTTTCATACTGCCTGGCAACGATTGTTGAGCGCATAAAATACCATACGATAAATCCCGCCAGCAGTATCAGAAACATCACAAATAGAACGCGTACCAGAATCAGCTCCGTCCATCTGGCAGTCTTCGTGATCTCAAAGGAATCATCCTGCAGCACATTACCGGATACTTTGTCCACAACCTGTAAGTGAAGCTTGTAATCTCCGTAAGGAAGATTTGTGTACTCTAAAGATGTCAATTTGGAAAGGGGCACGGTAATGCCGCCATCCGGTCCGTTTTCAAGGTACATCCTCACCGTGGGATTCAACATTGTATAATCCATAATGGAACTCACAATCTCCACACGTCCGTCAGAAGCAGGTATCCGGAATCTTCCGTTTTCATCCGGCATAATCCGCTCATCATCGCAGGCGATGGAATGTACATCCATCAAAAGATTTTCATTTTCCTCGTAATACTCATTGATATTCACCTTGATGACACCGGCCCGTCCCGGTATATATAAATTGCCCTCCGCATCAAGCGCGCTGTATGAATTGGATGTAATGGCAAAAGGGAGTCCGTTTTCCACAGTATAGAGATTGTAATCCGTTATACTATCACTTAAAAGCTCATCGGCATTTATGGTATATATTCCATAAGATGATAATATCCATGCGTAATTGTCATCATCAAAATAGATGTCGTAATTGTTGTTGTAGGGGAAGGAAGTGATTTCCGTAATCTTACCGTCCTTCATATATTCGATGGAGTTGGATGTCACGATCCACATGACATCCCTCGTATCATCCCGTATGATCTTTAAGATAACCTCACTGGTGAGACCATCATTCCTGCCAAGCTTCTCCACACGGTCATCTGATATGACATACATCCCGTCTCCGTCTGAGCCCGCAAGAATAGCGCCGTCCAAAGACTCCTCTACTGTGAGGAAAACTGTATTTTCAATACCATCGTCTACTCCGACAACGCGAATGATCTCACCGTCCCTTATGACCGCAAGTCCGCCGTTGGTGCCCACAAGCACATCCCCGTTCTTCGCAAAAGCAACACCTCTGACTTCGTTGCTTGGCAGCCCCTCTTCCGTGGTGTAAGCTCTTATGCTCTTGTCTTTTCCATAGCGGATAAGCCCAAGCTCATTGGTATAGGTACAGATCCAAAGATTACCGTCCCTATCTTTTCTGATGCAGCGCACCCTGCTGTCTCCGATATATTCGGTCAGTTCATTTTCTGCTGTGCCACCATCCTTTGATATAATCTCAAGACCTGCGTCGGTTCCGATATACAGCCCGCCGTCAAAAAGGCAGGCGGCATTCGCCACCTCCTGCGGAAGTCCTGCCTTGTCCGTGACATCCACATAATTATTTGTCACAAGCTTCATAGCGCCCTGTGTGGATGACGCCATCCAGATATTTCCCTGATAATCAGATGTAATCATCTCGATACCGCTGTCGAACGGGATATCATCCAGCAAATGAATTTCATTTCTTTTATCCAGATAGCCCGCCCGGCTCGTAGATGATATCCATATCCTACCGCAGTCATAATTGATCCAATGTGTACCGGTAAGCTCTCCGGTTTTAATCTTCTCAAGCTTCTTTGCCCTTTCCCCAAAGGCTCCGTGATAAACAATATTGCCTTCCGTGCCAAGATAAACCTTGCCCGGATCTATGGGGTCAGCCATCAGTGTCCATATATTTTCTACGCCCAGTTCCTCACTGGTATAGACCTCCGTTACGGCGCAATCATCAATGGCAAAAACATTCCCCCCGGATGCCTGTCCGTAGATCCTGCCCTTTGTATCCTTATCCAGCTTAAGCACTCGCTCACCTGCCAAATTTTCTCCCCTGGGAATATGTACCTTAAGCTCACTGTCCGCATAACATATTCCATCCGTAGTCGCGATAAAAACATTGCCCGCATCATCCTCCGCAAAATTACGGATGGAGGACGAAACAAGCCCTTCCTTATAAGTCAGGTGGATCTGCTTCTCTCCGTCGATGATAACCACGCCATTGTCATTGGTTCCTACCCATATCCTGCCTTTGCTGTCCTCAAATATGCCCCTGGCACTGGTAAGTCCCTGTGATGTATCCATTCTCTCAAAGGTAAGACCATCATAACGGATGACGCCGGCATAACCGCCGATCCACACATAGCCGTTGCTTGCGCCCAAAATAGACATGGCATCGGAAGTCGGCAGTCCATTGGCAGCATCATAAACAACAGTAGAATAGCCCACATTCTCAAGCTGTCCGGTAGCGGCATAGCCGCCACCGTAGGCATCATATGTGACCTCTGCTTCATCCGTATCTGCCTTCACTTCCTTTGCCAAAGCCCGCACCTCCGGCTTTGCGGCCGCAAGCATGATTGCAGCAAAGAGCAGGCAGAGCACAAGCATATATTTTATTCCGGCTGGCTTCACCTTCACGGACAACCTCCTATAAAACATTCTCATTGTACTTTCTCAAAATAACCTTCACTTCGGGCAGCGCGTCTAAAAAGACCTCGACACACTTCGCGTCAAACTGAGTCCCTGCACCTTCCTGTATGATGGACAGTGCTTTTTCCAGCGGAAACGGCGGCTTGTAGACACGGGGCGAAGCCAATGCGTCAAAAACATCCGCAACCGCCATGATCCTCGCCGACAGCGGGATCACCTCTCCATGCAGCCCTTCCGGATAGCCCTTGCCGTCCCAGCGCTCATGGTGGTATGCCGCCATGTTTCTCGCTTCCTTCAAGTAATTTTCGCCCTCCACCGTATCAATGGCCTTTTCCATGATCTTCCTGCCCTCGGTGGTGTGGGTTTTCATAATCTCATATTCTTCATCCGTCAGCTTGCCCGGCTTGTTTAAAACATTGTCCGGAATACTGATCTTGCCTACATCGTGAAGCGGCGCGCTGCGCACCACATCAGACATGAATTTGTCCGTAATTTTCTCCGCGTAATATCCCTTTTTCTTCAAACCCTCCACAATGATCTTGACATAGGCGGCAGTCTTTTGGATATGGGCGCCGGTATCGGAATCCCTGTTTTCGACCAGATCCGCCATCGTAATGATCAGTCCGTCCTGCATTTTTGCAGTATTTTCGGAAAGGCGGCGGACACTCCGAATCTGTTCTGTCTGGGAAGCTGCCATTTTACAGACGGATCTGTACAGTTTTTCAATCTCGTCTCCGGTACTGATATCCAGACTCCTTAGGCTTCTGACATCCGCGTCAAGCTGCTTCTGATCCGAGCCGCCGTTCGTGAACTTAGAAATCTTATGCACCATGCTTTCCACCGGATAGACGATATACAGCCCCGTGGTCCACAGCCCGTAAGCAATAACCAGCACAAAGAAGGCTGACAGTATCAGCAGTACCCGGAAGATAAAATCCTTCATATAATCCGCAAGATAGTTCATCGATGTATCTGCCCCCGTATAGCAGACCGTCTGACCATCGCTGTCATATACCGGATAATACACCGTCAGAAGATAGCTCCATGTGTTGTCTGACACGACTGGTTCAATTTCCTCACCCGCAAGCAGCCCCGGCATATACGGCTTGAATTCTTCTTCGATCTCAACCTTGTCACCGGGTGCATACGGTTCCCCGTCAGATTCCGTCTCTTTGTCATCTACATCAAATACAAAAGTCACATACTCCTCATCAATGGTCACCACATACAGGTATTCCACATCGGTAGAACCCTTCCAGATGTAATAAAGCATATCGGCTGTCTCTTCATAACCGTCGGCGTCCCTGCCTTCCTTTAAGAAATCCGCAATCTTATCCCCGTCAACCGCCATTGCCGCTGCCCGCGCGGCATCGTAGGCGTTGTTCTTCGCATCCTCTTTGGCGTTCCTGTAATACAGACCAAGCCCGATATAGCTCATCAGCACTACTATTGCCAGCACTACGACAACCAGCATGATGGTCATTCTCCTGCGGATTGACAAGCCCACGCCGGTGTCATCCGCATCCATCTCCTTTACCTCATCCGGCGACAACGGACGCTGTCTCCAGCCGCTGTTTCTGATGCGCGTCAATATATCCTTCGGAACGAAATACACGACAAGAAGGACAATTCCGGTACTAATGCCTTTTTCTATTATGTGAATGGAAATATTGATAAACAGAAAAAGCAGGAATCTGACAACAGACGATTGCAGATTTGTCTTGTCCAAAATCTCCACAATAGCCGCCGACTGAGGCTCCCTGAACAAAGTCCATTGGATGATCCCGCTCAAACCGCCGCCGATGACTCCTGCGCCAAGAATAAAAATCGTTATATTTTTTTTCTGATGAAATCCTTTTTCTCTGACAAACCACGCGGTAAAGATTGCCGTAAGCGCATTAACGATACCAAAATAGAGGGCGTTTTCGTTAAATACCACACAGGCGGTATCGGTCAATACAGCCGTCATGATGCCGGGAAACAATCCGCCAATCACTGACATGCCGATCGTGCCCACCGCATCGGGATATACCGGAAGCTGCAGACGGTAAGCCACATAAGACAAAACGACGCTTGACAGAATCCCTATAGCGACTGCCAAGGCCCTGACCCTGCTGTCCCCCCCAATCTGTACTTAACCATTTCCCATCATCCTCCCTGATCTTTTTGAAATGGTATTATAGCACAACGACTATCACACCACTGTCACACTTTTGGGGGATGTTTCCGGTTGAGATCCATCCGGAAGAACGGTTATGATTCACATAGGATCTTCAAACATTTTACTGATCATCCCAATACGCGTTTCTGCCCAATCATATTGGCTCATATATTCGCCCTCATAACGCGTGAGGGCATCCGCTTCTCCTTTTAATGCTTCGTAATAATCGCATTGGATCTTGCCCGGCACGATGGAATAGGCGTCTCTTCGCTGAAAAAAAATATCTGCACACCCGAGTTCCTCAAGTCTGGAACGAAATTCATAAACTATCTGCGCAAAATAATGTCTTTGCTTCTCATCATCCTTGACATTGTCCTTCCATAGCACCGCCCTCAGCTCCGCATTGGAACACTCCGCTCCTTTTCTGTCAATCAGATATGCAAATAATTCCTTTGCCTTGGCTCTGCCAAAGCGCACCGGATCTCCGTTAAAAAATACCCCAAACGATCCAAAACACTGTACATAAAGCCCCTTTCGATATTCTTTGACAGGATTCCGAAGATGGATCAACGCGTTGCGGACATCTTCGGTAATAACAGGCTTCAATATATAATCACTAACATACAATTTTAATGCGTCAAGAGCATATTGCTCATAAGCCGTCACCATAACAATGTTCGTAAGAGGCTGCAGCTTCTTGATCTCCTTTGCCATCGTAAGCCCGTCCATATCCGGCATATTGATGTCCAAAAAAACCACATCCAGATTCTTTTGAGCGCATATCAACAGCGCTGTCTCTGCTTCGTCTGCCTGATCGACAGATGCATCCGGAACAACCTTTCTCAAAACTCTGGCAAGATTATTTATGGCTGTTATTTCATCATCCATGATCAAAATATTCATCGACTGTTCTCCTGTATCTTGGGAATACAAACCTTGACTTTTGTCCCTTTTCCCTTTTCGCTCTCTACTGAAAGCGTTCCATGCGACATGACCCGCAACCGCTCTTTGACATTACTCAAACCGATATGAAATCCATTCTCTTTCCCTGCTTCGTACTCCTCATTTAACGATAATACATCAAAGCCCGTGCCGTCGTCTTCCACTTCAATGATATGCGCATCCTTTGTATTGTAAGTCTTTAGCAAAAGCGTTCCCGCGCCGCCACGGTTTTTCCGTATGCCATGCGTGATTGCATTCTCAACCAAGGACTGTATCGTAAACGGAGGAAGGGAAAAATCCGTGTCTGAAATGTCTTTTTCAACGATAATCTTGCCGCCAAAGCGTTTTCTCACCAAATACAGATAATTATCTACCGTATCCAGTTCCTTTTGAACGCTGATGCATTCCTCGACATTAAGCAAATCAATGTTTCCCCGTAAAAAACCCGCGAAATGTTCCAGCGCTTCCTCTGCTACATCAGGCTCGTCCAGGTAAGAACCGATTACGGAAAGGCTGTTGTAAATAAAATGGGGCTGTATCTGTGAGATCATTGTCTTGATCCGCTGCCGGGCCATCAAGTCTTTTTCATGCTCCCGGAAAAACTGCAGATGGAGCCATATATAATATAACAGACTCCCTGATACCACAGAGACAGTCAAAAAGGTGGCAGGAAACTTCCGGTAATCCATGAAAGAATCAGCGATCACGGAAGCCGTAACCAAAAAAGCTATGATCAGAGGAAAAACCGTATCACGCTTGCCGGAAAAATCAAATTCACTGAGGGCAAGCCGGGATAAATAGATCAGCAATATGGCGCTCACGATATGACAGGTATAACCGAGCGGTCCCCTGACAAACTCATTGTCCGGCGTGATCGAAAAGCAAATACCTGAAAAGATGGCTGTAAGATTCACCACAGCATTGATGGCTAATAAAATCCATGCAGCGAAATATTTCCTGTTTATATTCGTCAGGTAACAAAAAAGCACAATGATAACCGGGCGTATGCAATACCCGTAGATACCCACAAGTGTTCTTGCGTAAGGCATTGTCCCTTTCTTATCCAGCATATACCCCACATAATTCTGAACAACAAGACTGGACACCACAAAAATGATGACAAGAAATACCCTCCTCTTGTCCCTGCTCATATATGGATCCAACAAAACTGCCAGTAACAGCCCTATAATCTGAATTGCCAACGCATAAATGATGACATTTGCTGCAATATATGTGTCCATGACCCTTTGATGAAAACAAGTCTTTAAGCGCCATCCCGGCTGTATCCCGCCAAAAACTGTTTCGTCCGCTCCTTGGTCGGATTATCGATGACCTCTCTTGGCGTCCCCTGCTCTAAAATATGCCCGCCGTCCATGAAGATCACATAATCCGCCACCTCACGGGCAAATGCCATCTCATGTGTCACGATGATCATCGTCGTATGCTGGTCCGCAAGTCCGCGGATCACCCTAAGGACTTCCCCCGTCAGCTCCGGATCGAGTGCCGAAGTCGGTTCGTCAAAGCACAAGATATCCGGCTTCATCGCTAGAGCCCTTGCGATCGCTACCCGCTGGCATTGTCCGCCCGAAAGCTGGTGCGGATAATTTTCGGTACGGTCAGAAAGCCCCATCTGTCCCAGCAGTTCCTTGGCCTGGGTACGGATCTGTGCCTCCTCCTGCCGGTAGGTGCCCCGCTCCTTTGCCGCAAGCTGCGGCGCCAGCATGACATTTTCAAGTGCCGTATACTGCGGAAACAGATTGAACGACTGGAATACCAAACCGAAATGCAGACGCTTTCTGCGGATGTCCGCCTCGCTCACTCTGGTGCTGTCCGATGCGTCAAACAGCTTTTCCCCGTGTACCGTGATCGTCCCGCCGTCCGGCTTTTCCAAAAAATTCAGACACCGGAGCAGTGTCGTCTTTCCGCTGCCTGACGAACCGATGATCGACACTGCCTGTCCCGCATCCATCGAGAAGCTGATATCCGAAAGCACTTCTATGTGCCCAAAATTCTTTTTGATGCCCTGTACTTCTAAAAGAGCCATATCATTACCTGAAAAAACCTAATTTCTTTTCAATCGTATGGAACAGCACGGTCAGCAGTCCGCTGAACACCAGATAAAATACGCCGGTGTAAAACAGCGGCCAGATGATGCCGGCGCTCTTGATGAACGCCTGTCCGCTCCAAATAATTTCATAAACAGCGATCACGCGGGCCAAAGAGGTATCCTTGACCAGCGTGATAATTTCATTTGACATAGGCGGTACGATGCGCTTGATGACCTGCAGCAGAATGATCCTGCGGAAAATCTGCGTCCTTGTCATCCCCAGCACCTGCCCCGCTTCATACTGCCCGACCGGGATCGACTGGATCCCGCCGCGGTAGATCTCCGAAAAATAGCAGGCATAATTGACCACAAACGCGACCAATGCCGCTAAAAACCTGCCCTCATCCCCGGAGCCCCAGACATTCATTTTTAAAATAATGCCCGGTCCGTAATAGATGATCAAAAGCTGCAGCAGCAGCGGCGTCCCGCGGACGATCCAGATCAGAAAGCGGATCGGCAGACGCACCACCGGCAGTCGGTTCATTGAACCAAAGCTGATGATCAGCCCCAGCGGCAGCGCGAATACCAATGTCAGCGCAAACAACTTTACCGTTGTCAGAAAACCTTCTAACAGCGATAAGGTAACTGTATAAAACATCCCAGCTCCTTACTGCTCAACCAATGCTTCCTGCACGCCGTACTGCTCAGCGATCTCAGCCATGCTGCCGTCATCGTAAAACTTCTTGAGCTCATCGTTGATGTAGGATGCGAGGTCAGAACCCTTGCGGCAGCCGATGCCGTATTCCTCAGTCGTAAGCTCTAAAGTATGTGTCAGCTCCGGATAGCTCGTGCCGTCGCCGATCATAGCGCCTGCCATCAGAAGGTCGATAATGCTGGCGTCACTCGTGCCCGCAGCCACTTCCATCAGTGTATCCGACTGCTGGGTCAATGATGTATAATCCAATGCGTTCTCCTCTGCCGCAGCCTCACCTGCAGAGCCTGCTTCCACTGCAAAGGACAATTCCTTCATGCTGTCAATGTCCGGATAATTGTCCGCATCCGCAGACGGCAGCACGACGACCTGCGCATTGTTGCAGTATGCATTCGTGCATTCCATCGCGCTCTTTACTTCATTCGTCAGCGTCATGCCGTTCCAGACACAGTCGATGCTCTTGTTCTCAAGTTCCAGGATCTTGTTGTCCCAGTCGATCTCAACGAACTCAACCGCAACGCCCAGATCCTCAGCGACCTTGCCCGCCATATCCGCGTCAAAGCCGATCCAGTTGCCGCTGTCGTCCTTGTAGTCCATCGGCTCAAAGTCCGTGATGCCGACAACCAGCGTGCCCTTGTCCTGGATATACGCGACATCACTGTCCGCATCTCCAGTCTCCTCTGTGCTCTCCGCCTCCTGAGCCGTATCCGCATCCGACGATGCCGCATCGTCACCGCTACCCGTACTGCCGCCACATGCCGTAAACGCCAGTGTCATGCAAGCTGCCAGTGCCATTGCCAAAAATTTCCGTTTCATGTTCCCTCCTTAGCCTTTATCTATCTGTTTCTTTTGCTGATAGCAAAAAACATCAACTCTGATACTCTACCACAACAAAGCGATGATGTAAAGAATTATAATTTCATCCGGTAGATCACATATTTCTGCAGCCCGTCGTCCATATTCCTCTCCGGTTTCATGCCCAGCTGGATCAAAGACTGCGCCATAGCCGCGTTGTCGGGATGGACGGCCGCCACCAGATCAGTCTTTGCCCGCATTTTCGCATAGTCGATCAGATCCATATTCAGCCGCAGCGTAATCTTCCTGCCGCGGAACGGTCCGAGCACCATGCACCGCGACAGTTCAGCCGTCGTCACCGGGTCAAGATCCGCCTCAAGCGCATGCTCCGCGCACTCCTCGGGATTCATAAACAGCCCCGACATCGCGACCATCGTTCCGTCGTTTAAAAAACAGCCGTTCAAAAAAGTCCAGGTCTGGTCAAAATAATGCCGCTCCTCAGACATGACCGGCCGCCACCACTCCTTTTTGTCCAATGCCTTGATCACCGTATCGGTCAGGACACGGATCCCGATCAAATCCTGATTCCCCAAAATTCTGTAATACATCGATTCCCTGTTCCTCTCACAGTCCTTGTGCCCGTCTATTTAACGATCATCCCACTACGATTTCTTTTTCTCTTTTAATAGGGATTTCAGCTTTTTATAAATCGCCCCGCCCTTTTTCGTGTCCTTGCATTCCTTGGTCAAAGCGTTGTTGATCGCCTGCTTGGACTTGTAGGTGTTGATGATCTCCAGAATACTGTCGCTGTATTCCTCATCGTCCAAATAACGGCGCAGTTCTTCTTCTGTCGCCAGATTCTCCTCGGCAACCCGCGAACGCCTCCTTGTCCGCCTGGGCTGGGCTGTCTTTCCGGTCTGCTGGGACTGGGTCTGCTGCTTGCTCCCCTGCCCGCCGGACGACGGCGATGGCTTCGTACCCTGGCTGCCGGACAGATTTGCCATTCGTTTGATCGAAAAGCCCCTGCCCTTCCAGAACTCCACGACCCTGTCATAGCCGGTATCCTCGGAAATGATAAAATACTGATACTGCTTTTTTTCATTTTTCCCGATGACATAGCCTAAATAGGACGATAACTGGAAGTCCAGCGCGTTCTTGCTGCCCGTTCCCGCCCGGTAAGACTCGATCCGCGCGCCGCGGCTGTTGATCTCTTCTATGATGTCAAAGGTGACATTGCGGCTCTGATCCGTATACATCACGCAGACGACATCGTTTTCTTTAAGCGAGCCTGCTCCCTTGAAGCCATCCGCGTGGACATTCTCATAATCCAAAAAATAATAATTCATCATACTGCCTCGCTAAAATTTTATGCATTCGGCATTTATCTTACCACAAAACATCCAAAAGGTAAAACGGATTGGAGAAAATGGCTTTGTAAAATGGCAGCGCGAGCCGATTTTTGTTGAAATGGCTTTCCCGTCGTGCTAGACTTTAAAAGAACATGGAAAGGGGATTTGACTATGCGGCTTTCATTTATAAAACATCGGATTCCAAAATACTTAGCCTGCCTGCTGATCGGATTCTTCGTTTTAGGACTTATCAGCTGTTCATTTGCCGGTGAAAATAGTTTTTCTGATCTTTCAGGCGAAGCTCCGGCTGCCGTTACAGATGATGAAGCGGTTTCGGCTGATGCCGGTTCAAAGGATACTGCCACGATCGGCAAAGACGGCACCTACACCTCAAAAGACGATGTGGCGCTCTATCTTTACACCTATGGCACACTGCCGGACAATTTCATCACCAAAAAAGAAGCACAGGCGCTCGGCTGGCCGGGCGGTTCGTTAGAGCCATACGCTCCCGGCAAATGCATCGGCGGAGATTATTTCGGAAACTATGAGGGACTGCTGCCGGAGCAGAACGGAAGAGACTACCACGAATGCGATATCGATACCCTCGGGAAAGACAGCCGCGGAGCCAAGCGGATCGTCTACTCCGATGACGGCCTGATCTATTACACCGAAGACCATTACGCGTCATTTGACCTGCTGTATGGCGATGAACAATAGGCAACCATGGACAATCGATCAACATGAGGAAATCATAAGATGACAGCATATACCATACATCTCGACCAGGCCGAATCCGCAGACGACCTGCATGACATATTAAAAGAAATCCTGCCGCTTCCGCACCACTACGGCAGAAATCTCGATGCGCTTTTTGACATTCTGACCGAGCCGTCAACGGATTGGAACATCCGTTTTACCGGCACGGATACCGCAGAAGCCCGCCTCGGCAGTTACATCCGCAAGCTGCAAAAAATGTGCCAGCGGGCAACTGCCGAAAACGAAGCATTAGAGATCCTATTCATCAATTCTTAAAACTATGCACCGGCGCGGGAATCCGTCCCGTTCGGTTCACAAAATCGGCGCAGCCGAATGAATTCACCGGCATGATCGGCGCGTATCCTAAAAGTCCGCCGAATTCGACGCTCTCTCCGATACCCTTGCCGATCACCGGGATCAGCCGTACCGCTGTCGTCTTTTGGTTGATCATGCCGATCGCCATCTCGTCCGCCACGATACCGGCGATCGTCGTCACCGGCGTATCTCCGGGGATGGCGATCATATCCAGCCCCACCGAACAGACACAAGTCATCGCTTCGAGCTTTTCGAGTGTCAGCGCGCCGGCTTCCACCGCATCGATCATTCCCTGATCCTCACTGACCGGGATGAACGCTCCGGACAAGCCGCCCACATAAGACGAAGCCATGATACCGCCCTTTTTCACCTGGTCATTCAACAAGGCAAGCGCCGCCGTCGTACCGGGCGCGCCGGCGTATTCCACTCCGATCTCATGCAGAATATCCGCCACCGAATCCCCGATCGCCGGAGTCGGCGCCAAAGACAGGTCAATGATGCCAAACGGAATAGACAGCCGCTTTGACGCTTCCTTCGCTACAAGCTGCCCGACTCGGGTTACCTTGAATGCTGTCTTTTTGATCGTCTCGCAGAGCACCTCAAAGCTTTCGCCCCGCACCTGCGACAACGCTGTTTTTACCACGCCCGGACCGGATACGCCGACATGGATCACGGCATCCGCTTCGGATACGCCGTGGAACGCTCCCGCCATAAACGGATTGTCATCCGGAGCGTTGCAGAATACGACCAGCTTCGCGCAGCCGATCGAATCCGCCTCTTTCGTCTGCTCTGCAGTATCGTGGATCACATCTCCCAACAGCCGCACCGCATCCATATTGATCCCGTGCTTGGTCGAACCGACATTGACCGAGCTGCATACATTGTTTGTCGCGGAAAGCGCCTCGGGGATCGAGCGGATCAGATATTCATCCTGCGTGGTCATACCCTTTGACACCAATGCCGAATAACCGCCGATGAAATTGACCCCGACGGTTGCCGCTGCCTGATCCAATGTCTTTGCCAGACGCACATAATCCTGCGCCGACCTGCAGGCTGCCGCCCCGATCATGGCGATCGGCGTAACTGAAATCCGCTTGTTGACGATCGGAATGCCAAATTCCTTCTCAATATCCGCGCCGGTCTGCACCAGATCCTTTGCGACCGTCGTGATCTTGTCGTAAACCTTGTCGCAGAGCCGATCCAAGTCGGCATCCATGCAGTCGAGCAGGCTGATCCCGATCGTGATCGTCCGCACATCGAGATTCTCCTGCTCGATCATTTTATTTGTCTCATTGACTTCGTATAAATTGATCATCTTTACACCCTGTGCATCATTTCAAAAATTTCCGACCGCTGGCAGCGGACATCCACGCCAATTTCCTCGCCGACCTGCCCGAGCTCCCTCTGCAGATCGTCAAACGGCTTTTCGGTCTCGTTCGGCTCCACGATCATCATCATATTGAAAAATCCGCCCGTGATCGTCTGGGAAATATCTGATACATTGATACGGTTGTTGGCGAGATAGGTGCAGATCTTGGCGATGATGCCGACCGTATCCTTTCCGACGACCGTCACGATAATTTTATCTTCCATAAGTCCTCCTTGTCAGACCACTATTTTTTCAGACACCTGATCCCGTTTTGCGATAGTGATCGGAAAATCCTTTGCCTTGTACGGATTGTCCCCCAGCGTCACCTCTAGAGAAACGGTTTTTAAGCACAGCTCCTCGTAATTGTTCTCTTTACTTAAGTGTCCGAGCAGGATGTGTTTCATATGGTCGTGCAGCACCCTGCCCAAAAGCTGTCCCGAAAGCTCGTTGGACAAATGTCCCCGCTCGCCGAGAATCCGCTGCTTCAACGGATAGGGATACGGTCCGGCCTCAAGCATCCGGATATCGTGATTCGCCTCCAAAAGAAGGGCGTCGAGTCCGATGATGTTGTCAATAATGTAGTCATTGTACATGCCAAGATCGGTCACGACTCCGACGCTTTTCTGCCCGTCCCGCACGATATACGCTACCGGCTCCGCCGCATCGTGTGAAATCTCGATCGGATGCACCGTCAGCGATCCAACCGTAAAATCCTCATCGGCATGAATCTCGTGAAACAGTCCTTCATCGATCTTGCCGAGGCTCTTGCACCTGCGGATCGCCTGCAAAGTCCCCCGCGTGGCGTAGATTGGCAGCCCGTAACGCCTTGCGATCACGCCAAGCCCTCCAATGTGGTCGCTGTGCTCGTGGGTGATCAGCAGCGCGTCCATGTCCTTTGTCGTGTAATTGCGCTCGTTCATGCCGGCTTCCACCCGCTTGCCGCTGATCCCGCAGTCGATCATCACATGCGAGGTCTCATTGCCGACACAGATACAGTTGCCGCTCGACCCGCTCGCGATTGAAAATAATTCCATCACTCGTCCTTCCAATAGATTTCCAGTGTATCACCCTCAAAAATCGGCGTCGTATACACACAGTGCTCGCCGTTTCTGGTCGTTTCCACCTGCCGTCCTTCGCCAGCATTGACATCGAATTCGATACCCATGAAAATATCCGCGAAAATGTATTCTTTTTTTCCGGTCAGCGTGATCTCCTGTCCATTGGCTTTGACCCGGATATTCAGCACCTGGGGCGGGATCTCAATCTCCTTTGTCATTGGCGTCAGAGGCCTCGTCGGCTTGGTAAAAGAATTGGCCGTCGGAACGACATTGTTGTAGCCGACGCCGACATATTTGGAGACCGTGTCCTCTTCATCCATCAGAGTCGTGCCCATGCCGGGCGGAATCTTTCCGATCCGTGACGCAAGGCCGGAGTCGCCGGTTGCGCTATCCGATCCTGCATACGACGGACTTGCACTCTGTGTCATATTGCTGCTTGTATCATCCCGGACTTCGACATCAGTGCTCTCAACTTCTATAGTCCCATTTTCATCTGCGGTATCCGCGAAATCTTCTGCGGTGTCCTCCGCACTATCCGCGGCATCTGCGAAATCCCCTGCTGCTTCCTCTGCAGAATCCTCCGCGCTTTCCGCCGCCTCTCCGACAGATTCATTACTCGCCTCTGCGGCGTCACCCGCTTCTTCTCCGATATCCAGCCCCTCCGGACGGTAATCACCGTCATTTAAGCCGTAGCCCGTCACCGTCCATTCAATCGTGAAATTCTCATAAACCAGCGTATCCATATCCGAAGAGAGATTGTTGACGATGATCTCGTGGTTCGGATCGACCTCAACATCCATAAACGCCGCCAGCTGGCCCACCGTATAGAAATTCCGCATCTCGACCGCGTCGCCCTGCGCGATCACATAACTGCCCGGCTCCAGCTTGCCATTGACCTCGACAAATTTCGGACATTTGACCCGCTGGCCGTTGACGATAAAAGTCACATACGAATTGGCAAATTCATCGAGCTGCTCCACGCGCAGCACCGCTTCCTCGCCAACAGTCGATGCTTCAACGGTAATCTGGGAATTTGGCTCCAGACGGTCGTTCAGACCGACTACATTGCCATTCATCCGCACCGTAGCGGATTCACCCTGCGTACCGCGCACGATGCGCTGTTTGCCGTCAACCGTAAAATGCAGTTCCCTGCCCCGCTGCGGGAACAGCTCTTCCGTGGAAAAGCCCGCCTGCAGCGCCGCGTCCACGACCTTCAGATGTCCATTGTCATACAGCTTTACGAAATCCCCGTTGAACCGGATCATAATAAAGCTGTTCTTTTGCTCATAATAATTGAGGCAGATGCCGATCGGCGTCACCAGAAGCGGATCCTTTTTGATATCCTTCTGCTCGAAGAAGACCTCTTTCATGACCTCTTCACCGCGCAGCGCGACACGCTCTTCGATCACATCCAGCTTCTTTGCCAGCGCCTCGCAGAAGCCGTGTACCTTGCCGCCTCCGCCGACAATAAACGCCGCCGCCACAGTCTCGTCGCCATTTAATGCCTTGATCTGCGCCGCCACATCGGTCGTGATCTTCTCCATCACGGGATCGGTCAGCTTCCATACCTCCTGCGCCTTGATCTTGTGCGAAATCCCCATGATATCCTCATAGGTGATCTCCTCAAGCTCGGTCGAATCCTTTTTGATCCGCTCCGCCATCGCAAAATCCACCAAAAATGCCTGCACGATCACCTCGGTCAGCTCGTCGCCCGCCGCCGGGATCATGCCATAAGCGATGATACTGCCGTCCTTGGTGATGCAGATATCGCTCGTACCGGCTCCGACATCGACTAATGCGATGTTGAGCATGCGGAAATTTTCAGGGATCGCGACATTGATCGCGGCAATCGGCTCCAAAGTCAGATTGGCTACGGTCAGTCCGCAGCGCTCCACCGCGGAATACAGCCCGTCGACGACATCCTCGGGCAGGAAAGTCACGATGATCACTTCCTCGATCCGCTCCGCCTTGTGCCCTTCAAGATTGGAAAAACGCTCGCCGTTCAGATAATATTTCATGACCGTGTAGCCGACGCAGTAGAATTTGTAGCGCTCATTTTTTGCGAGAATATCCCGCTGCGCCTGATCGACGCCCATCAGATCCAGTGTATTTAAATCTTCGCCCGTCACAACCTTTTCTTCGGGAAATACCATTTCCACGCGGGTCGTCACGGTACGCAGCACACGCCCCGCCGCCGCGATGCATACGTCTGTCAGATTAAATCCGACCTGATTCTCCAGATTCTCCTTGACATGGGCGATCGTGCCCGATACCCGGTTGATATCGTGGATCTGACCGTCGAGCATCGCCCGCGACTCATGCTCCTCGCTATACTGAGCCAAAACATGGAATTCTTTATCTTCCAAATAACCGACCGAACCGACTACATTCCTCGTCCCGATATCGAGACCGAATACATAATCCCTCTCGTCGCCTTCCAATCTCATCTGTCCGTCTCCTTTGCCAACAGCTTCTGTGTCCTGCCTGCCGCCTGTTTTTACTTCCCTGACTGCCCTCGTTGCAGCCGCTCTACGAAGCCTCGCACCTGCTCTTTTGCTGTCCAAAGCTTTCCGTCGTTGTCGATGATTCTTTGACATCTGCCGCGAAACTCCCCCTCTTCCAACTGGCTCGCCAGTATTTCATTTATTCTTTCCTCTGTATATCCCCGCGACTGCGACAAGCGCCTGCGCCGCGTCTGCTCGCTTGCGTAAATATACCAGATCTCATCGCAAAGCTCGTCGTAATGCTCTTCCAAAAGCAGCGCCGCTTCCAGAAAGAAAAACTCCAGTCTGCCCGCCTGCCGTTCCTTTTCCACCCTAAGCATGATCTCATCCTTTACCGCAGGGTGAATGATCGCATTGGCTTTCTGACGCTTCGCCCCATCGCCAAAGATCTGCCGGCTCATCCGCTCGACCATAAGCCGCCCGTCCGCATCAAATACACAATCATCCGCAAACGCCTCCGCCAGCCTGTCGTGACACGCATGCCCCGGCTCCATCAGCTCTTTTGCCAGATCGTCCGCCCGGAGAACTGCCGTATTCTCAAGTCCGGCAAGGTATTCGAGTATCTCACTTTTCCCGGCTCCCACGCCGCCCGTTATTCCTATGAAATACATACGCCCGATTATACCACTTTTGATCCGTAAACACAATATATTGTATTTACCTACTTCGCGTCATACCAATTCTCCCCGCAATGCACATCGATTTCCAGCTCCACGGCAAGATCAGCGGCGTGCTTCATTTCCTCTTCCAGAATGATCTTGATGCGTTCCGCTTCTTCTTTCTTTGCCTCGATCAGCAGCTCATCGTGCACCTGCAGGATAAGTCTCGACTCCAGACCCTCCCGCTCCAAGCGGTCATACACGCGGTTCATCGCGATTTTGATGATATCCGCCGCCGTCCCCTGGATCGGCGCATTCATTGCCACGCGCTCGCCAAAATTCCGCTGCATAAAGTTGCTTGAGGAAAGCTCCGGGATCGGACGCCTGCGCCCGTACATCGTCAGTGAATACCCCTTTTCTTTTGCGTCGCTGACACAACCGTCCAAAAAGCCCTTCAACCCCGGATAAGCCTTGTAGTAGTCGTCAATATAGCTTTGCGCCTCCTGACGGGAAATATCCAGATCCTCACCCAGCCCAAACGCGCTGATGCCGTAAACGATGCCAAAATTAACTGCCTTGGCATTTCGCCTCTGCTGCTCAGTCACTTCGTCAAACGGCACGCCGAATACCACGGACGCCGTCGCCCGGTGGATGTCCTGATTCTGACGGTAGGCGTCGATCAGATTCTCATCGCCTGACATATGCGCCAGTACCCGCAGCTCAATCTGCGAATAATCCGCGTCCACAAAGACAAATCCCTCTTTCGGATGGAACACCTTGCGGATCGCTTTGCCGAGTTCGATCCGGATCGGAATATTCTGCAGGTTCGGATTCGTCGAAGACAGTCTGCCGGTCGCCGTGACCGTCTGTTCAAAGGTCGTGCGGATGCGCCCGTCCTCATCAATGCAGTCCGCCAGTCCGTCCGCATAGGTCGATTTTAATTTTGTCAGCTGCCGGTATTGCAGGATATCCGCCACCATCGGATAATCCCCGGACAGCTTTTCCAGTACATCCGCCGCCGTCGAATAACCGGTCTTTGTCTTCTTGCCGCCCGGCAGTCCGAGCTTGCCGAACAAAATCTCTCCGAGCTGCTTCGGGGAATTGATGTTGAACGGCTCCCCTGCTTCCTTGTGGATGCGCTGTTCAAGCTCTTCGATCCCGCCGACAAGCGTGCTTCCGTACTCTGACAGCGCTTCCCCGTCGATACCGATCCCCTCGCACTCCATCGCATACAGCGTGAACACCAGGGGCAGTTCTATTTCAAAATACAGCTGCTTCATGTCAGTCTCTTTTAGTTCGTTTAACAAAGGTTCCTGCGATGCGGCTGCGACATACGCCTCATAGCACAGGTAGGCCGTCATCTGCTCCGGCATCTCCTTCCACGCCTGCTGCGGCTTGGCCTTGCCGAACAGATCGACATAGGCCGGAATCGTCATCGCCAATGCGTCTCTTGCCACATCATCCGCCGTATAGGTCTTGGCAAGCGGATTGAGCAGATATGACGCCACGGAAATATCCCGCACCCGTCCGCTCTTTCGCTCCGCGAACAGTGCCTCCGCCGCTCTTGTCATTCCGGCTTTTGGGAGAATTTTAAGAGTCTGCTTGACATCCAAGATCCCCAAAGGATGCTTTTCCACTTCCCCGATGATCTGCACCAGCCAGTCTTCCGCGGCTTCCCGGTCATCCGCCGTCCATTCCCCTGCTGCCTCATTTTCCGGCGCAAACAGCATGCTTTTCTCACCGTCAGAAACAGCTATGCCCGCCAGCGACTCTGCCACAGCATAAAGCGCCAACCCGATGCTTTTTGCTTCCTTCAGGCTATTGACAAACTGCCCCGCTTCTGCCCGGTCACTGCAGCGCACGAAATCCTTCGTGACATCGTTTTTCGGGCTTTTCACCTCAAAACGGGAGAGCAGATTCTTAAACTCCCACTCCTTACAGAGCAGATAAGCATCCTCCGTGTAGGGATTGCCGTATTTCGCTTGCGCAAGCTCGTAATCAATATCCGCGTCGACCACGATCGTTGCCAGCTCCTTTGACAGCACCGCCTGATCGTAATACTCTTTTAAATTCTTTGACGCCCGCGGCGGTTTGATCTCATCCGCGTGCTCATGCGCCTGCTCAATGCTGTGATACTTCACAATGATCGCCGTTGCCGTCTTTTCCCCAATGCCCGGCACGCCGGGAATGTTGTCAGATGTGTCTCCCCATAATGCCTTGACATCGATAAACTCAGTCGGCGTCACCTGCTTCTGCTCCAGGACATCCTTCGCATAGTAGTGCTCGATCTCCGTTCCCGTCCGCTTGGTCTTGGGGATCGAAATCTTGATGTGCTCGCCTGCCAACTGCAGCAGGTCGCGGTCTCCCGAGAGGATCACGACCTCCTTGCCTTCCTTTGCGGCCCGCGTCGCAAGCGTCCCTAAAACATCGTCCGCTTCGAGTCCCTCTTTTTCGACTGTCACGATCCCCATAGCGTGCAGCATTTCCTTCATCATCGGCACCTGCTGCCGCAACTCCTCCGCCATCGGTCCGCGCGTCCCCTTGTACGCCTCGTACATCTTGTGGCGGAAGGTCGGCGCGTGCACGTCAAACGCCACCGTCAGATAGTCCGGCTGTTCCGTATCCACGACCTTGAACAGAATATTTAAAAACCCGTAGACCGCGCCGGTATGCACGCCCTTCGCGTTCGTCAGATCCGGCAGCCCGAAGAACGCGCGGTTTAAAATACTGTGCCCGTCGATCAGCAATAATTTTTCCATTTCAGATCTCCCTTGTCTCATTTTTCAGCCACTTTGCCTCATCCTCTGTCAGAAAAGGCGCCAGAGTCTCATAGACCTTTTTGTGGTATGCATTCAGTGTCCGCTTCTCATCCTCATTCAGCAGCGATACATCGACGGCATCGAGATCGATCGGTGCCACCGTTATGTTGTCAAACTGCAGGAACTGCCCGTACTCCGTCTTGTCACCCTTGACACACAGCAGCTCATTTTCAATGCGTATGCCGAATTTGTCCTCTTCATACAGCCCCGGCTCGTCTGTCGTGATCATCCCCGGCAAAAGCTCGCACGCCGGCAGCTTCTCCGTGATCCGCCAGCGGAAACCGTTCGGTCCCTCGTGGACGCTTAGGACATGCCCTACGCCGTGTCCGGTACCGCAGCGGTAATCCAGCCCTTCCTCCCAAAAGACGCCCCGTGCCAGCACATCGAGGTTCTGGCAGAGCACTCCCTTCGGGAATCTCGCCGCCATCAGCCGCAGGCTCGCCCGCAGCGTAAGCGTATAACCGTGGATTTCCTCCTCGCTTAGCTTGCCTAAGCAGATCGTCCTTGTAATATCCGTCGTCCCTTCTAAATAATGTCCTCCCGAATCCACGAGCAAAAATCCCTTTGGCTCAAGCTTTACATCCCGCGCCTGATCCGGCTCGTAGTGCATCATCGCGGCATTCGCGCCGTAAGCAGCGATCGTATCAAAGCTCTCGTCGATAAAATGCTTCTGCTCTTTCCGAAGCTCATGCAGGATACGCACGGCCATGCACTCTGACAGCGGTTCTTTGCCAATCCCCGTTTTGATCCGGTAAATGAATTTCGTCACCGCCACGCCGTCACGGATGTGCGCCTTTAAAGTATTGGCAATCTCGGTGCGGTTCTTTTTCGCTTTTAATTCTTCGGTCGGATTTTTTGCATAGATATGCTTCACTCCCCGCGGCGTGGCATTGGCCAGAGCGGCACTGACCGACTGCCCGTCAAGCATCAGTCTCTTGCAGCGTAATTTCCGGATATCCGTAAATATCTTTTCATACGGGCGGGTGTGGATGTGGTTGCGCCTGAGGTGTTCTTTTACCCTTTCATCCACCGACTCCGGCGCGATATAAAGGATCCGCTTTTTCTTTGTCATATAGAAAAATGCCAGCGCCACCGGTACATGACGGATATCATCCCCCCTCAGATTCAAAAGCCACGCGATGCCGCACAGATCGGACAACAGCAGACCATCCGCCCCTGCTTCCCCGAGCTTGGCGTAAACCTGGGAAAGCTTTTTCTTTACGGTCGCCCCCGCATACTGCTTGCCGAGGATCCACGCCTGCCGCTTCGGAAGAGGCGGACGGTCCTTCCACAATGGATCGATCAGATTGATTGGCAGGATCTTTCCCTTTTTCTTTTTGGCAATCTCCATATACCGGCGGTGGCCGGCAAGCGGTACCACCCGCGCGTCATAGCCGATCCGCCCGCGCTCCGGCAGGACATCTTCGATGTATTCTTCTACCGTCGGCACATCCTCCTCCCCCATCGGAAACAATGTCACGCCGCTGCCTGCGATCTGCCGTCTGGCCTGGATGAAATAGCGTCCGTCAGTCCAAAGCCCTGCTTCCTCCGCCGTCACAATGATCGTGGCATTGGTGCCGGTAAAACCTGACAGCCACGCGATCTCGCCGAATGCGTCCACCACCGTCTCAGACGCATGGTAATCCGCCAAAAATACCATATATAGGTCAATATGCTTCTTTTGCATCCGCTCCCGCAGCGCGGAAAGCCTGCTGTCATTCATCATAGCTTTTTACCATTCCTTTCCTGTCAAAAATATAAGGAGATTATACCACATATTCTCCATTTCAGTGAACATTTCAGAACCGCGAAAACAAATCCATATTTCCATTGAAAAAAACTGTAAATAGTAGTAAAATTTCATCAATTACAGTATTAAAGGCGGAGGAATTTACATTGGATCAGATCACATTACATATTTGGGTGATTGCAGACAATGAAAAGCTGACGGACGAGCTTCGCAAATGCCGCCCGGTGCAGGGAGTCACCTACGATTTCCAGACGGTCAGTTCCGCATGGAATATCGGACATATCGAAGGCACCTTTGACCACTTGATCATTACGGACAGGCTCGATCACCTGATGCCGTTCTTCAACCAGCGCGGTACAAGCCTGATCTTCATCGGCACGTCGACCGACTTGTGCAAATGGACACGGGTACCGCCCAACAACCTTTTAGAGATCTGGGATCCGGACGCGCCGCTGATTTACCGGTCATCCCGTCTGTACCACGCGGCGACCAACCACATTACGATCTACCACGAGTGGCTGTACCGCAACTATCTGATGGCGACGATCGACAGCATGCAGGATCTCGTCTGGTACAAGGACAAAGAGGGGCTGCACTGGCTCGTCAACAACAAATTCGAGGACACGGTCAAAAAGACCCGCGCCCAGGTCTACGGCATGGGGCACAATTTTATCTGGGATGTACCGCCGGAGGAAGGACACACGGCGGAGTACAAGTGTATGGAATCCGAACGCGAGGTCATGCGTCGCAAGGAGACCGTCGTCGCCGATGAAATGGTCCAGAACGCCAAAGGACTGCGCCACTTTTTGACCTACAAATCCCCCCTCTACGGACGGGACGGACAGGTCATGGGTACGGTCGGCATCGGACACGATGTGACGGATATGAACAATGCTTCCCTTGAGCTGCAGATCCTGATCGACCACCTGCCGCTTGCCGTCGCGGTCTGCAATGAGCACTGGAAACCCGCGCAGGTCAATTCACGGTTTTCGGAATTGTTCGGCATCCACATCGATCCCGAGGACGAGGAGACCTTTGACTATCTCGATTGGAAAAAACAGACCCTGCACCCGATTGATGAGCGCGTCTACGACGACAAGCTCCACTCCTACCAGCAGGAGATTACCGTGGAGCAGAACGGCGCGGAACGCTCGTTTTCCGTGACGGAGCAGGAAATCCTCGACTATTTCGGCAATGTGACCGGCTACTACTGCCTCTATCGCGATACGACCGAGGCACGCGAGTACGAGCGGATGATTTTGCACACGGCAAACACCGATCCACTGACCTCGCTGTACAACCGCCGCTACTTCTTTGAGTTTATGGAGGCGCACCGGAATGAACCGATGACCGTCCTCTTTATGGACATGGACAATTTCAAGCAGGTCAACGACGTCCACGGACACGCCGCCGGCGATGAGGTGCTGACCGGCACGGCAAACGAGATTCGCCGCCTGTTCCCGAAGGGCACTGTCGCGCGTCTGGGCGGGGATGAGTTCGCGGTCGTATTGACCGGTACGGTACGCCAGGACGACTTACAGTCCACGATCGATATGCTTACGCGCAACATCGAAAAGGTCTTTGCGCATCTGAAGGTCGGCCTGTCCGTCAGCGTCGGCGTCGCCCACACGGACGGCAATGTGGAGAATATCGACGATTTTCTCGAAGAGAGCGACCGCCGGATGTACGAACAGAAACAGGCAAAAAAAGTCGGACGGTAAGCAACCATTTTGCAAACCGCCCGCTTCATCCATCCGATTGTCAGAGGCACGGTGCTTACGCACCGTGTCTTTTATCCTTTGGCAACGATGACCTTCCCTTTTTTGATGATTGTCTGAATGGCAAGCTCCTCGTCGCACAGGATGATATTTCCGTATCTTCCGGGCGCGATCGAACCGTAGTCCTTTTCCACCCCGATGGACTGCGCCGGATTTTCCGATGCGGCACGGACCGCCATCTCCAGCGGAATCCCCATCGTCTGCACTGCCGTCTTCATACAGTCAAACAGACTGGTCACGCCGCCGGCGATCGTATTGGCATCCCGTACCAGCTCGGCACGGCTGCCGCTGACCCGCACCTCCTGCCCGCCGAGGTCATAGATGCCGTCCTCCAGACCGCACGCCCGCATCGAATCGGAGATCATCGCGATCCGTTCCGCGCCATACAGGGCAAACGCCAGCCGCACCATTGCCGGATGGACATGGACGCCATCACAGATCAACTCCGCATAAGCTTTTGCCTCCGCGCCCGCCGCAATCGGTCCCGGCTCGCGGTGGTGCAGGGAAGGCATCGCGTTGTACAGATGGGTGACATGGGACGCGCCTGCCGCCAGTGCCTCCATCGCCGTCTGATAACTGCAGGTCGTATGGGCAATCGAGAGCACCAGCTCCTCTTTCAGCTCTGCGATACACGCCATCGCGCCCTCCAGCTCCGGCGCCAAATCCAACAGCCGGACCTTTCCTTTCGCCCGCTTGTTGATTCGCCGCACCATCGCCGCGTCCGGCAGCGCCAGGTAGTCGGGGTTCTGTGCACCTAGTTTTTCTCCGTTGACAAACGGTCCTTCCAGATTGATGCCGACGATGTCCGCCCCCGACGCGGTCTCATAGTCCGCCACTGCATCGGCGATTTTTCCCAAATCCTCTTCCGGCAGGGTCATCGTCGTCGCGCAGACTGCCAGCACGCCGTGCCTTGCCTCATACTCCAAAATTGTATCGAATGCTTTGTGGTCGGCGTCGCAGAAATCACATCCCATCGCGCCATGCTCGTGGATATCGACCAGACCGGGGATGGCATACAGTCCGTCCGCCTCAATGATCTCCTCTCCGTCCGATGCGGCAATCCGCTCCGAAGTGCCGGAAATCCGTCTGTCCGTAATCTGTATGTCTCCCATGCGAAATTTGTGATCCGCGCTGTACACCTTCGCCTGTCGAATAATCATCTTTTCTCTCCTTTCTGTGTCCATCAGCTCTCTCGTTGGTTTTTGAAACTTCATCCGTCGTAAACAACGGTCGCGATCTGGTTTGCCAGATTTTGATCGGACGCGACGGTCACACGCACATATTCCCGCGAAAATCCGCTCCAGATCTGTTTCCCGTTTCGCGTTTCGCTTTCCTCAAACAGCACTTCCGTCTGTCTGCCCTTCCACGACGCGCGGTAGGTCTTTGACATCTGCCTTGCCAGAGTGATCAACTTGCGCGCCCGCTCCTGACGGATGCGGTTCGGAAGCTGTCCGTCCATGTCTGCCGCCGACGTTCCCTTCCGTCTCGAATAGGGAAAGACATGCATTTCGTAAAACTGCATACTTTCCAGAAACGCCTGTCCCTCGGCAAACTCCTCCTCGCTCTCGCCCGGGAACCCCGCAATCACATCGGTCGTGATCGCAGGATTGTCAAAATACTGCCGCAGCAGGCCGACGCCCGCGGCAAACTCCCCTGTCGTGTATTTGCGGTTCATCCGCGCGATCACCGTATCACTGCCGCTCTGCAAGGACAAATGAAAATGCGGGCAGACCGAAGGCAATGCCGATAAGCGCCGGACAAAATCCTCTGTCACGATCCGCGGCTCTAAAGAACTGATCCGCAGTCTTTTTAATCCTGTCTGCCGGTCAATCCGCTCGCACAGATCGATCAGTCCTGCATCGCCATCCGCGTATGAGCTTAAATGGATTCCGGTCAGCACGACCTCTTTATAGCCCTGCCCGACCAGCGTCTGTATCTCCGCGATCACATTGTCCGCTCTGCGGCTGCGCGTCCTCCCCCGCACATAAGGGATAATGCAGTAGGTACAGAACTGGTTGCAGCCGTCCTGGATCTTGACAAAAGCGCGTGTCCGCTCTGACTGCTGCCCCTGCCCGCCGTCCGCTGCAGAGTCGTACAGCTCTTCATAGGCTTCATCCTGACTGTTGATATCGTGGCGGTGGATCTGTCTGCATGCCTCTTGGTCCCAAAAAGCCTCCTGCTCCTCCGGCAACCCGCTATTCTGTGACAGCTCCTTCTCCAAAATCTTTCGCTTGTGATCCAGCATCCCCGCCGCCAGTTCCGCCAACCGGTGCTTCTCATCATTGCCGATGATCAGATCACAGTCGAGGCTCTCCGGCGTCACATCCTCTCTCTGCACATAGCATCCCGCAGCGATCACGACGGCACCCGGGTTTCTGCGCCGCGCCCGGTGGATCATCTGCCGCGATTTTTTATCCGCGACCGCCGTCACCGAACAGGTGTTGATCACATACACATCCGCCGCTTCCGTAAACGGCACGACCGCAAATCCGCTCTCTTCGAGCATCCGCTGCATCTTTTCGGTCTCGTAGGCATTGACCTTACAGCCTAAATTGTGCAGCGCCGCCCGCCAGTTATTTTCCACACATTCTCTCCGTTTCTTCCGCAAAAATGCTTGTCCGGTCCGGGCATTTTCCGCGCCACGGAAATTTCGCAATTTGCCCTTTTCCAGTTGACTTTTCACTACTAATCCATTACGATAAAAACAACATGAGATTCGCAAGTAGGAGGTACATTTATGAAAACCGTGAAAATTTCTTTGAACTCCATCGACAAGGTAAAGTCATTCGTCAACACATTGAGCCAGTTCGACAGCGATTTTGACCTGATCTCAGGCAGATATGTCATCGACGCAAAGTCCATTATGGGCATCTTCTCCCTTGATCTGTCCCAGCCGATCGACCTGACGATCCATGCTGACGACGATACCAAGATTTTGGATGCGCTGAAGTCCTATATCGCATAACCGGACCGCAGCAGTCAAAGATTTTTAAATACACACACGATACTTCATACAGTATGGTGTGTGTATTTTTATGCCATAAACAAAAGCGCCCAGCCATTCTTATGACCACAGGGATGTCATCCGAAAAAGCGCTTACTCTTCAACGACAAGCGTCTCCGTCGTCTCTATCGCCGTGCGGTACAATTCGTCAATTTTCTCTGCCAGCGACTTTTCCGATTTTTCCATCCGCTCCACCCGCGGCTTGGTCACCGGATGCTTGGCGACAAAAATCGTACAGCAGTCTTCATAGGGCAAGATGGAAGTCTCATAAGTCCCGATTTTTTCCGCGTAATCTATAATATCCTGCTTGTCAAACCCGATCAGCGGACGGTAAACCGGCATCGTCGTCACCGCATCGGTGCAGGCAAGCGACTGCATCGTCTGGCTCGCCACCTGCCCGATGCTCTCCCCCGTCACAAGCCCCATATCGCCGTCTTCCTTCGCAAAATGCTCCGCGATCCGCATCATATAGCGCCGCATAATGATCGTCAGCTCATCGTGGGGGCACTGCTCGTAAATGTACATCTGGATATCCGTAAAATTGACGACATGCAGCGTCACCGGTCCTAAATACCGCGACAGTATCTTGGCCAGATCGACAACCTTTTGCTTCGCCCGTTCGCTCGTATAAGGCGGCGCGTGAAAATAAGTCGCGTGGACGCTCACGCCGCGCTTGGCAACCATATAGCCTGCCACCGGCGAATCGATCCCGCCCGACAATAAAAGCTGCGCACTGCCATTGGTCCCGATCGGCATCCCGCCCGGTCCCGGCAGCTCGCGGACATAGAAATTGATCCGTTCACGGATTTCAATACGCACCAGCACGTCCGGGTCGTGGACATCCACCGACAGTTCGGAAAACGCATCCAACAGCTTCTCCCCGATTGCCGCATTGATCTCCATCGATCTCAATGGATAATTTTTCCGCGCGCGTCTGGCATCCACCTTGAAGGTAAAATGCTTGTCCGCAAAATTCTGATCCACAAAGGCGACAACCTTTTCTGCCAGCGCGTCAAAACCCTCATCATCGGTCAGTACCACCGGACAGATCCCGATGATGCCAAACACTCTCTGCAATGCGGCGATCGTCTCTTCCTCGTCGATTTCCGATACCGCTTCGACAAAGATGCGCCCACGGGTCTTTGAGACCGCAAACTCACCGTCCGTCTTTGCCAGTGCCTCTTTGACCTTACGAACCAGCACATCCTCAAAGATGCGCCGGTTTTTTCCTTTTAGGGCAATCTCGCCGTATTTTAATAAAAATGCTTTTCCTGTCATGATTCATTCATATCCATTCGGATTGTTCGACTGCCACCGCCACGAATCCGCACACATCTCGCGGATCCCGAACTGCGCCTCCCAGCCCATTTCCTCTTTTGCCAGCGACGCATCCGCGTAGTTGGCCGCAATATCTCCTGCGCGGCGCGGCTTGATCTCATAGGGGATCTTCTGTCCCGTCGCCTCTTCAAAATTCTTCACGATATCCAGCACGCTGTAGCCGACGCCTGTACCCAGATTATACACCTTTAATCCCGCGTTTTCCTGTACTTTTCGCAGTGCAGCCACATGACCGATCGCCAGATCGACGACATGGATGTAATCGCGCACGCCGGTACCGTCAGGCGTATCGTAATCGTCCCCGAACACGCCGAGCTTTTCCAATTTTCCGACAGCGACCTGCGTGATATACGGCATCAGGTTGTTGGGGATGCCGTTCGGATTCTCCCCGATCTTTCCGCTCGGATGCGCCCCGATCGGATTGAAGTACCGCAGCAAGATCACATTCCACTGCGGATCTGCCTTTTGAATATCGGATAGGATCTGCTCCAGCATGGATTTCGTCCAGCCATAGGGATTCGTACAGGTACCCTTCGGCGTCTGCTCGGTCACCGGAATTTCCTCCGGCGTCCCGTAGACCGTCGAGGACGAGGAGAAAATAATATTCTTGCAGCCGTTCTGCCGCATCACATCCACGAGCGTCAATGTCCCGGCTATGTTGTTCTCATAGTATTCCCAGGGCTTTTCCACGGACTCGCCGACTGCTTTTAATCCCGCAAAGTGGATGACCGCGTCAATCCCGTCTTGCGAAAAAATCTTTTCCAGACAAGCGCGGTCGCGGATATCTCCTTTATAAAATACCAGATCCTTCCCTGCGATCTCCCTGACCCTGTCCAATGATTTTTCACTGGAATTGGACAGATTGTCCAGCACGATCACCTCATGTCCCGCATTCAAAAGCTCCACGCAGGTGTGGCTTCCGATATAGCCTGCTCCGCCCGTCACTAAAATTTTCATATGCCGTTTCTCCTTTCCCAGTCCGCTTTATGCCCATACTTTACCGCCGCTGATACTTCCGCAACAACGGCACTAACTCATTTAGCGCATTCACTGCCATATCAATTTCTTCTTCGGTCGTATGCACCGAAAACGAAAACCGGATCGTCGTATCAAGCACGGCATCATCCGCCCCGATCGCCATCAATGTCCGGCTCTTTGACGGCCGGTTCGACGAGCAGGCACTGCCTGCCGATACATAAACGCCCTTGTCCTCCAATGCGTGAAGCAGCACCTCCGAGCGGATGCCCTGCGCCGTCACGCTGACGATATGCGGCGCGGAAGCCTTTCCGGTATGTCCGTTGAAGGACAGGCCTTCAATGTCTTTTACCCCCGACACAAACCTCTGCTTTAGAGCATACAGATGATCGCGGTTTCCTTTCTGATCGGCAAACAGCTTCTCCACCGCGAGCCCCAATCCCGCGATCGCCGGAACATTTTCCGTGCCGGAACGAAGCGACCGCTCCTGCCCGCCGCCGTAAAGCACCGGCAGGATATGCGCCTTTTCGTTGACATACAAAAATCCGCTGCCTTTAGGTCCATGCAGCTTGTGTCCGCTCACCGACAGCAGATCGATACCGACACGCCCCGGATAGACCAGCATTTTCCCATACGACTGCACCGCGTCCACATGAAACAGTGCTTTCGGCGCACTCTCATGGACGATCTGCGCGATCTCCTCCACCGGTTCGATCGCACCGATCTCGTTGTTCACATGCATGACAGAAACCAAAATCGTATCGCTGCGCAGCACCGCCCGCAGCTGATCCGGAGACACCACGCCGTTTTTGTCTACCGGCAGATAGCTTACCTCAAAGCCTTCTTCTTCGAGTGCCGCCACCGGATTGTGCACCGCAGGGTGTTCGATCATCGTCGTCACAATATGCCTGCCCTGCCGCTGCTTTGCGCGCGCTGTCCCGAAAATCGCCAGATTGTTGCTTTCCGTGCCGCCCGAAGTGAAAATAATCTCTTTTTCCTCTGCCTTTAAGGACTTGGCGATGACCCTGCGCGCATCCTTCAGATACTGCTCCGCTTCCATCCCTTTCGTATGCAGGGAGGACGGATTGCCGAAATCCTCAGTCAGCACTTTTTTTACCAGCTCCGCCGCTTCGGGAAGGCACTGCGTCGTCGCCGCATTGTCCAGATACGCATTCATACTATCTCCTCATTTACTGCAAGTACTATCTGCCTTCTCGTCATTCGGATGCTCGATTCTGTTGCCACTCATGCTTCGCATTCATGGACATAATCGGCTCCTTTTTCGCCGTGATCTCAGCCCATTCACCGAGATGATTGGTCTCAATGATCGAAAATCCGTTTTCGGTCAGCGACGAAAGCACTTCATTTTCTTTAAAATCAATGATCCCCGATGCGATCAGAATGCCACCAGGCTTTAACGCATCGTAGATCCGCGCGCGCATTTGCAGAATAATGTCCGCCAGAATATTCGCGAGCACGATGTCATAACAGCCCCGTCCGACTGTCTCCTGCAAGGCCGTATCCGTCGCCAGATTGCCAATGTAAAAACTGCCAGCCGACGGATCCAGTCCGTTGATGCGAAGGTTGGATGCCACGGATCCCAGACAGTCTTCGTCGATGTCCGTGCCGGTCACTTTCCCCGCGCCCAGTTTTAATGCGGCAATCGAAAGGATTCCGCTGCCAAAGCCCACATCCAGCACCGTATCGCCCTGCATCAGATGCCGCTGCAGCTCCTCGATGCACATCCGCGTCGTCTCATGCTGTCCCGTCCCAAACGAAATGCCGGGGTCGATCTCCAATACGGTCTGTGCTTTTGCATCCACCGGAACAGACTCCCATGTCGGCTTGATCAACAGATCCCCGATGGAAAACGCGTGAAAGAACGCCTTCCAGTTGTCCCTCCAGTCCATCTCGTCCGACACGGAAACGGCAATCTCCCCGGAGCCGATGTCGTGATCTTTTTTCTTGTCCTCCAGCCCGTGCCGCAGCCGCTCCAGAATGCCGGCATTGGCGTCGTTGCCCTCTTCCAAATAAAAGATGACCCGCGCCGTACCGTCGTCCTCCGGCAGATCCGGCTGCAGCTCCTCAAAATAGCCGCCCTCTTTCTCCGTCATCTCCTCGACCGGCTGGAAATCCTCAATCTCCACGGCGTCAATGCCGAGATCGGACAGCAGCGCGCAAATCTCCTCCTCTGCCGCCGTCGTCGTCGCAATGCTGTACTTTTCCCACTTCATATCTGCTTCTTTCCGGACGCTTTTTTTCGTGTTTCTCTGGTTTGCCGCACTGCGTTTCGTCCTCATCCTTATGGTCAGTCACCGTTTTCTTTCGATACTGTATTCTATGTTAGGTTGTGGTCGGATGTCAATAGGAAACCAGGCAATAACATCGCAAAACCGCCCCTTACAAACTAAGGAGCGGTTTTACGAAAGAGTAGATATGGAAAAATCTTACCAATCTTCATCATCGTCGTCTTCAGTGGAAGTTTCCTGAGCAACCACTGCCTGTTTATCCACGATCCTGATAAACGGGAAATATACTATGATCGACATGACGATGATCACTAATTGAAGCACAGCCGTTCTCCAATCCCCTACGAGGAAACCGGATATTATCGGAGGTGTCGTCCAAGGCACAAGTATGCCTCGATACATCGGACATAAACCGGTTGCAATAGCTACATATTCTATAGTAGCCGAAAACATAGGAACCAGAATAAACGGTACGCCCAAGATAGGATTCATTACAATAGGGATACCAAACAATATCGGCTCGTTAATATTAAATATTGCGGGTCCGATCTCAAGTCTTCCAAGCGTCTTAAACTGCTCAGATTTTGCAAAGAACAAGCAATAGATCGCTATGCCTACCGTCAGTCCAGAACCGGTAACCGTGATAAACTGATCCACAAACTGTTGTGTTACTATATGACCCGTGTCCAGGGTCAGATTGCCTGCTTGGAAAAGCTCCTCATTTTCAAGATAATTTGCCGTCCATATACCACCCAGCACACCAGAAACGACAGAGGAACCATGCACACCGAAAAACCACAAAAACGATATCAGGAATGTGGCAACAAGCACGCCGACATAACTGTCCGTCAGACCCTGAAGCGGAATGCCGATCCATGTATAGATCAAACTGATCAGATCATCCCCAAAGCCAAGGGTTGCAATTCCCTCTAATATCATCGTTACTGTAATGATAACCATCGCAGGTATCAAAGCCGTAAAGGCATTTGCCACGCCCTCTGGAACTCCTTCAGGCATCCTGATCCTGATGTCACGCCTTAAAATAGCGCTATATCCCCAACCTACAAGCAGACCTACTATGATAGCGGCAACCATTCCCTGTCCACCTGTCCAGGTCTTATCAATAATACTCGAAGCCGTTCCAATCACTTCTCCCGACTCATCAAAAATATCCCGCGCATTCGGCTGGATCGTAAGAAACGAACCAAGCGCTACCATACAGCCGGAATACGGCTCATATCCCGCATTCTTTATATATGCATACGCTATACCTGTAACGGCTACGATAGCATTGATCTGGAATGTAGCCCCATATGCCTTTAAGAAAAGCTCTTCCAAACCGGCATTTCGAATTGCCTCAGCTAAAGCTTCAACCGGCAGTTGCCCTAAGATAAGGAAGATAGAACCCGTTATGATAAGCGGTATCGTACCAACCATACCATCCTTCAACGCCTGAATAGCCGGAGTGTTCACAAATCTCATTACTTGTGGCATTACTT
Organism: Lachnospiraceae bacterium; assembly: GCA_017470735.1. Classification (GTDB taxonomy): domain Bacteria; phylum Bacillota; class Clostridia; order Lachnospirales; family Lachnospiraceae; genus RGIG4930. Next base: position 44,728 of record JAFUYB010000022.1, read on the forward strand.
TTTCATTTAGCCAACTCCCCATAGCGACCTCCTATACTCAAATAAAACATACCAAAAACTGCTTGTAATATAATAGACCTTATCATATAATAATAAAATCGAATTATATTGGTATATATTATTAGATATTTTAATATTTTGAGGTGTAAAATGAAGCAGGAACAAATTGAAACATTCTTGACAGTCCGTGAAACAGGCAGCATGGCTAAAGCTGCTGCATTACTTTACACCACACAGGGAACCATAAGCGTCCGTATCCAGCAGTTGGAAAAGGAACTAGGCATAGAACTCTTCAAGCGACACAAGGGAAACCGATATGTTGAACTGACCCCGCATGGGCATAATTTCACTTATATCGCTCTGCGCATGAAAGATCTGTTTACGGAATCCGGGCAGCTAAGAGACCTCCCTGCTACCCCGGCTCTCTCGGTGTATTCAAAAGAGGACATAAACCAGATCACCTTCCTTCCCGTATACCACAGTCTGCTTGACGACTCAGACAGGTTGAGTCTTTGTATCAATAATATTTCTGCCGACAATGTGCATAAGCATATCATTGACCATTTCTCAGCCGTTGGTTTTTCCACAGAGGATTGTACATACGAAAAAATTTCTACGCAGCTTCTGTTCCGTGAACGCCTTGTCATCGTTACTCACAGATCTCACCCGTTCAATCAGACCTCACACTTTTCCTTGCTTGACGAAAAAGACGAGATCTATGTTTCATGGTCTTCCTTTTATGATAGCTTTAGGAACCATTTTCTCCCCGATCATAAGCATCCCTTTATCAAAATTCCATCGGCTTCTATGATCTCCTCCTTTTTGATCGACGAGAAAAAATATTTTCTTGCGCCTTACACTATTGCTTCCTCTGTGATAAATGATCGTCCTGATTATACCATCCACAGCGACTCAAACTTTCCATACCGATCGATCTATCTCATTTATCGCAAGGAATATCCTCCGCAGTATCGTGATGCCATAGATTATTTTAAAAATAAAATCATTGATTATACAAACACATTAAGAGAGCGAGCAGACATCCATCACTGCCTACTTTAACGCGGCTTCCTTCATCAGATCTTTTAGACACTCATAGAGCCTGCGGTATATCTTGTAATTCTTTTCATAACGCCAAGCGTCATCCTCATTGGTTTTATGTGTTCTTGCAATTTTTACTTTATTATGTAATGCTTCATCATAGGAAGCATACATCCCCACACCCACGCCTGCCAACAGCGCCGCGCCAAATGCCGTTGCTTCCCTTACATCCGGGACGGTAACTGTTTTCCTTAATATATCTGCTTTCATCTGTGTCCACAGATAAGAATTAGTGCTTCCACCCGTTGCGCGTATCTCCTCCACTACAGCGCCTGCGTTTTCAGCAACATCCAAACTGTGCCTTTCCGCAAAAGCAACTCCCTCCATAGCGGAACGAATCAGATGTCCTCTTGTTTTATTGTAATCCAATCCAAAATACACGCCCTTCGCGTTAGCATCCCAAATAGGTGAGCGCTCTCCGTTCATGTATGGCAAAAACACCAGACCATCTGAGCCTACCGGAATTTTATGAGCCAGATCATTATACATTTCAAGCGTGCTTTTCCCCATATCCGCCCCGATCAGTCTTTCATATTCCCCTAGCTCCATTTCCAGCCAACGCATCACATTCCCGCCTGCATTAGAACTGCCCTGCAATAGCCATTTCCCAGGCACCACATGCGTGCACAACACCAAACGGGAGTCATAACGATAAGAATCCATGCATATTGAAAAACCACAAGAGGTGCCGCCAAATTCCTGTGTTTCCTTTTCATGTATGACACCTACTCCAAGCGCGCCGGCTGCTGCATCAAGTCCGCCAGCTACAACTGGTATCCCCTCCATCAAACCACACCTGGCCGCAGCTTCCCTGTTAACCGTTCCGATCACTTTATCACATGGCGATATTTCAGGGAAAAAATTCACAGGTAGCCCCATTGTCTTACACATATCAGCATTCCATTTACCATTTTTGTTATCGAAGAAATGAAATGCGTATCCCTGGCTTACATCCTGCGAATAAACGCCCGTAAGTTTAAAAGCTATAAAGCTATTTGATTGTAATATTTTATCTATCCTTTTATAAACATCAGGAATGTACTTTTTATACCACAAAACCTTTCCTGTTGAATAAGTGGCAGCCAATGGATTGCCGCAGAGCTTCGTTATTGCATCCTTTCCGATTTCGTTATTTAATTCCATACATATCTCAGCGGCTCTGGTATCCATCCATATAGGTGTGCGGGTAAGGACTTCACCTTTTTTATCAACAGCAATCGCCGACCAGCTCTGCCCATCTATTCCAATTCCTGCAATTTCCGACGGTTTTAGCTTCGCTTCCTCCATGCAGCATTTTATCGAATTACTCACAGCCATCCACCATTCTTCAGGATCCTGCTCCGCATATCCCTCTTCCGGATAGTACACAGGATACTGGTCACTTGCCGATGCGCATAGCTTACCCTTTGAGTCAAACACTGCCACCTTGCACGCCGTTGTCCCGATATCAATTCCCATCAGATATTCTTTCATAAGCCCTCCTGCCATGACGATCCAACCTTTGACAACGAACAGGATAGCAAACGCAACTACTATATATAATACCGACTTTTTCCAATATTAGGAAAACCGATAATTTCCGAAAAAAAAAGCAGTCACATAGGACTGCCGCTTATCAAGCTCTCATCGTATGATGTTCGCTGTGGTATTGCCTTTTTCTTTCATACATCATCGCATCGGCTCTTTCAATAACCCTCTCCAGCTTTTCATCCGCATCTTTTGTACTATAACCAATTGAAAAACTTATATCGTCCCGTTCTGTAAGAAGCCGCTCCAACGCACTTAGCAGATCGTCAAATTCCTTCTTGGGAGCCGTTACGATCACAACAAATTCATCCCCTCCTGCGCGATACACCTCATATTCACCAAATATATCTTTTAAAAGCCTAACCGCCTCTACTATCAATCTATCACCGGCTTCATGTCCGTATGTGTCATTTGCAATCTTTAATCCATTCAAATCTGCGTAAACGACACTGATCTCCTGCTCTTGATCTTCGGTCTCCTTAAGCCTCTGCTTCAACGCATTTCTATTGTATGCCCCTGTAAGAACATCATAGTTGGACAATCTCTGTAGTCTGATGATCAGGTCATTTTTGAGCACGCCCATTCGCAAAAAATAGGACTCAAGTACCATCAGTTCTCGGATCGAGTCAGCGTTTTCTACAGGAAAATTAACCGCATACAAATAACCCAGAATACCCTTTTCATCATCGTAAAGCGGAGCGACACAAAGGGTTTTCACCCCATCCTCCATCATGGCATGTGTCCACGCCGGATTATTTAGTGAAAGCTTATGAAAATCACTCTCTGACGTCAACACAATGGAATCATTGACAACGCTGATACTCCAATCCGCAAAAACCTTGTATGGCAAAACCCTGATCCGATGAGAAAGCTTCTTTTGTCCTTCCTCCTCCGAAGCCTCTGCTAACAGCAAAGCCTGCTTATGCTCGTGATCTAACTGTATCAGCCCGACTGAAGCGGCACCTATCGTTTGCCGGATATCTTCAACAACCTTCTGAGTCTGCTCTTCAAAGGATCCCTTCTCTTGTAGATAAACACAAGATCTTACGATTGCCGCGCCATTCTCTCTGGAGACATCCGCGAGCATTTCGGCACTGACCGTCTCCGTAAATCTGTAGTCAAACATCATGTATTTCACTACAATACCACCGCTTTTTCTCGACTGCCCCTGAAGTGGAAGCATCACCACCTCGATCCACATGTTCATTGTCTTGATCTGCTGATAATAATGCAAACGAAGCCCTTTATGGGCGCAATCGAAGCAATGAGCCTCAAATACATCGTCCTTTGGCACAATGGTATGATATAAGATATTGTCCGGTTTTTTATCAAGCCCCATCGAGATGACATATTTGTCATTTGATGTTATGATCCTACATTCCCCCACCTGTCCATCTGCCTTTTTTTCTATGCTCATCACACAGCATGCAGAATCAAACATGGATAGCATTTCGTCAAAACTCATGTAAATACTAAGCTCCCTTTACTGAAATCACCCCTTGCAAAAAACTTATTTTCCGCCCTCCATCCGCAGAACAGTGCATAGAAATGCTCTGACATTCTTCATCCCTCTTATTGCTTTACACTCTATATTACATTATGATACTTTAAAACACAAGATGTGTCCAAGATTCGGTGCGCCCCCTTCCAGGAATCCACCACATAAAACTCCGGCTTCTTGCCGTATTTCTCCCGGTATATTTTCTCCGCTGAATGATCCTAATGATGGAAAAATGTACAATCGTCCAAAATTCTTTCTGTAATCATTGACAGGAAAAATGCCGATGTGGTATCGTTTGGCGTATGGACAAACGATTTTCTGCAAACCATATTTTTCGGCTTCTGTTTGGAAACCTTTGCGATGTGATCATCGTCAATCTGCTGTTTGTCGTCACATCCCTGCCGGTCGTAACGATGGGCGCCGCTTTATCCGGCATGAACTATGCTTTCCTAAAACGGCGGCGGCTTTCCGACGAGCCAATCACACGGCTGTACTTCGACGGCTTCAAGGCGAATTTCCGAAAAGCGACGACGGCTTGGCTCATCACGCTTGCCATATTTGTCATTTTTGCCGCGGGTATCTATGCCTTTTCGGACAAAGGTCCTCTGACCAATCCGCTTTTGGCAATCGTTTGTACCACTGCGGTTCTCGTATGCTATTTTACGGTGCTCTATCTGTTTGCGGTGATTCCGACCTTTGACGGCAATCTGCGCGCACAGGTCGTGCAGTCCTTTTCTTTGGCGACGGGACATCTGGCATTTACGATACCGATGGCGTTCTTTCCGGCATCGCTCGTCGGCATTATGCTCACCGGCACATCCGCCTTTGCCCTTGTCCTTTCCATGCTGCTGTTGTTCGGATGCGGACTGTTCGGATGGCTGTATTCGTTTGTTTATATCCGAGTATTTGCCCCGTTTCTTGATTGACTGCGGCATTCGCTTGGACTGATTTTGCATTTCTGTTTAAACGCCTTGACGAACGCAGACACATCCTCATGCCCACACACTGTTCTAATCCTGCAGACAACTGACCGGAACGACCTTGACCCCGTTCGGGGTGGTGTATGCCATTGGAATATTTGCGCAGATAATGATCAGAGCCTCTGGCTGCCGGTAAGGAATACCGGGATGCTTTTCATCCTTCAGCACAGCTTCATTATGCGCCTCAATTAACTGGCCGAATTTCAATAATGACGACTCCGCGGCAGGGATTGCATTAGCTCCGGTCTTGATTTCAATCAACGCATACCTTCCGTCAGCCATCTGGTAAACTGCATCAGCCTCTAAACCGTTGTCGTCCCGATAGTGAAGGATTGACGCATCATGCGCCTGCGCATAGGCCAGCAGGTCACGAATGACCATATTTTCAAATGCATGCCCGAATGTATCAAGATCCTTATAAAAATACTCGGGTCCGATCCCCAATGCCGCAATGCCGATGGAAGGATCAAGAAAAATCCGCTTTTTCCCCGCTCTGATTGCCGTTTTTGAGCGAATCTGCGGCATCCACGCATCAATATCTTTGATGACAAACAAGCTCTCCAAAACCTCAATATAGGACAGCAATGTCACATCCGAAACCTGCTGCGTTGCCTGGACATCGGCAAAAATCACTTTTCTTTTTACAAGTGTCGCCATATTTCTTGCGTAAGATAAAAGCAGGGTTCTCCCCCATTGCGAATTGCGTCTGACACCATCAACCGCACTGATATCTTTCATATAAATCTGCCGGAAATAATCCTTCGCAACCTCCAGTTTGGCTTGGTCATTCCTGATCGCAAGAGTTCTTGGCCATCCCCCCCGGCAGACACAATAAAACAGATCTTCCAGACCCAGTTTCGCTTTTGCCCCGTCAATATCATATCCTTTTTCTTCAACAAGCCTGGACAGTGATACCAGCCCATTGGAATCACCTGTTTCAAAGAGCGTCATCGGATAAAGCATCAATTCTGAAATGCGGCCTGTCCCGGTATGCGGCGTCGTTGCCTTTTGCGAAGTTGATCCGGTCAGAAAATACTCCCCTGTGGCTTCCGGACGGTCATCGCAATCCTTTCGTATCGCTCCCCATACCTTGGGAGCATCCTGCCATTCATCGAACAGAATCGGCTTCTCATATTTCAAAAGCAGTCCCGGTGCCGTATCCGCAATGGAAATATACCCTTCCCTTTTTTCCTCATCCTGAAATTCTATAATGGTTTTACAGCGTTCCCGTGCAGTACGGGTCTTTCCGCAACCCTTCGGTCCGACAATATTGATCGCATTGAATGCCTGCATTCTCCTGTCAAGCTCCCGATCCGCAATTCTGCTGATATACTCCATACGACTGTCTCCTGCCCGCAAATAGATATATCCTATTATGGCACTGTTTCTGCGTTTTCGCAAGATTTATTTTGCAGATTTCGGCTGTTTTGTTTTGTAAATTTCGGCTGTTTTATTTTATAGATTTCGGCTGTTTTGTTTTGCAAATTTTGGCTGTTTTATTTTGCAGATTTCGGATAGCTACCCAATCTTCTGTACCACACGGCACGGATTCCCGACCGCCACGACACACTGGTGCACCCATCTGGATACAAACAACTGGCAGTTCACCTCTTATAATATCTAAATTGGAACCTCTCTCAATGCCCTGCTTCGGGCTTCCTCCATTTCTACAGTACCTTCTGGCATACCTCTGAAATCAAACTTCATCTTTTCCTTCTTCCTCCTGCCCAGTTTCCGTTTTTCCTTCAGTCCTGATATTATCAATATTATCCTTCACATACTCAGAAAACTCTTCGTATATCTGGATCGCTTCGTTAATATCATCCCTGTTTGATTTTGCCCCGCCTAGATAGCGTGTTATCGCTTCCCATGCCGTGATGTCGTACGCAATCGCCTTCACATTATCCGGCACGGAAACATCGTATTCTTCGACCTGTGATATAAGCGCGGGGATCGTATGCGTTTTGAACTTCCTCTCGGTCTCATCTGCGCCAAACACGTCATGTAGGATGTGCTTTAATTCCTTTTCGATAGCCTGCTGCGCATGATATGCCGCAATGTCATACAGCCCCTCGTCGTTGCCCGGATTGCCCTGTGCGGAATTTTAATTCTTTGCCACCTCTAAGTCCCGCAGCGCCTTCTCATGATAATTCATAGACGACGACTCCTTTCGTGTCGATCTCTTCTTTGATCTTCCCATGAAGCTTGCCATAGGTCAGCATATCACAGTTATAGTCACAGGCTTTGCTGATATTGCTTGAGACCTCAAACAGATCCATGCCTTTTGTGCTTCCCTCGATATCGAGACAGATATCTATATCACTGTCCTTGCGGCAGTAATCCGTCACGCTGCTCCCGAATATAATCATGCGCTTTATCCGGGGCAGTGTCTTTACGATCTCAATACATGAGGAAACCTGATCGCGCTTTATGCCATTAACTTTATCAATATTCATTACTGCCATACGCTCATCCTTTCAGTGCCTATGCGCCCCGTCCTTTATATTCCGTTTTTTCGGCTGAACCGCTTCCGATACTGTATTCTATGTTACGATATGGTGCGATGTCAACAGCAAAAAGTCTATACATGATAAACTATACATGATAAACGCTGATTTATTTTTTCCGTCCTTTTTTTGTTTCTTCTTTCAGCCAAAGTTTTGCCGCATTGCTTTTATCCTTCGCTGCTTTTTTATACCATTTCAAAGCCTTTTCCACATTCTGCTCTACACCCAGCCCCTTTTCATAATGATAAGCAATATTGCATTCCACCAAACCAAATATACTATTTCCATAAACGCTGCCATAATCTCCCCGCTCCATCTGTGCTTTTTTTCCGGAAAACCTGATGGCAAACCGTCTCCTCAGGATTTCCTTGTACATCCCAAATGCCAGCATGTAATACTCTTTTAAAACAACTTCATCCGATATATGGTATTTCAAAGAATGGGTGTAATAATCCGCTAATTCATACATTGCGCTGACGCAGCCCTGCAGCGATGCCCAAGTCATCCACTTTATTCCTTCTGTCAGATTGCTGTGAACACCATCTCCCCAAAGATACTTGTATCCGGCCAAAGAAGCTCCCTCAACATCTCCCTTCTTCGCCTTTTCCAGCGTCTGTTCAAATTCCCGCTGCCTGCGCAAGTGGTCGTTTAGCTGTGTCGCAGAAATTGTCGTTGCCTCAATATATTTTTCACACTCTATGTGTTTTTCACAAAGACACACATTCTCCGCTGTCTGATCGTCTACATCAGTTTTGTCATACAAACAACGATACCCTGACTCAGGTACATCCTTTGTCCTCAACAATCTGCAATTATCCCACTGTTTTTCATCTGCAATCCTGTATTTATTTGCCCCTACGACAATTTGGATTTTTTCCATGTCAATCCTCTCATAAGATGAATTTCTCAATTTTTCATATTATCTAGGTCATCCTCGTCCTATTAACACGCCTTATTCTGACCTTGTTAAGTCTATAAAACATTCAGCCAATATGCATATGCACCATTTTTCTGCGTTACCGCTTTGGATCGAATGCCCTCGCCAATACTTTTGCTACATCCTGATAATGCTGGGGCGCAATTCTGTCACCGACATGATGTGTATTCCATAGTGTCCATGCCAATAGCCCGTCCTTTGATATATATACTTCTTGCTTCTGTACTGATTGGAGCAGTATTTTTGCCTTTTTCCCCATTTCAGAAAAAGTAATGAATGGGGCATTGGATATCCTTGCATCGTATAAAATCCCAACAGCGATTTTGTCGTCTTGGGTGGCTACAACCGCATCCGCATCCATTTCAATGACGGCCCGGCGTATCATCGGATCAAGATGTAACAGTCCGTTTTTCTTATTTTCTGTCTCACAAACATCGCGTCCCATTTCAAATGAAAAAGACTTGTCCTCTTTCAAGAACCGTATTTTCATATACAGCCTCCGTTCATTGATTGCATCTTAAACATTTTCCTTATAATACCATGTCAAATTCATAAAACCAATAATTCCAAATCCATAATTGCACAATATGCATCCCTTTTCAGCTCGTCAAGACATGCTTCCTGCATTGCTTCATCCGGCACCATTGTATGGATTTTGTCCTCTTGTCTCTTATATGCTGCCACCACTTTTTCCATATCCGCAATCTCTTTACACTTTTTACCATTGTACAGAAACGATCTGTCTATATATTTTGAAACATAATTCCTTGTAACAGCAACATCAATCCATTTGAATATCTCTTTTGCCGGCATATCTATTCCTTCCTCGATAGATGTACGATTTTTCTCATTCCCTTTTTTCTCTTTTATACAGCGAATACCATTCCGGATTTCAAAGCTCATAATATAAAGAACCACCCCAAACGATATCGCAAGAATCATTTCCAGAGAAGCGCTGCTGTATTGTATCCCATTCATCCGATAAAGAAATACTTTTGCAAACGGCAAAGCAACTGCTACGCATATACCGAATCCATATAATGCCCTAAGAATCTTTTTTCCGTTCAGCCAAAAATCATCCGGACAGTTCAATAATGCAATCGTTGTAAAGAAACACAATCCCGCGAGTCCATTAAACCACACATCCATCCCTACTACCAGATGATTCTTTCCAAGTACTTCATATGCGATATAATACATACAGAAATATATATACATGAATGCCAGCAGATATAATTTACACTCACACCAATAACTGTGTTCTGCTTTTATGCCGCTGTCTGTCGCATTCCGAATCCCATTAAGTGACATTAAGACTAGGATGATCACGGATATTACATAAAACACACTCAACTCATCTGCATATCCGATCTTGAGACATTCGTTCCATTCCGAAAAAACTGTGACAATGGTGTAAAATATGATCGGAAATACTCTCCATATCCTGTGGATACGGTTGCAGCAAAAAGACACTATAAAAGCTGATGCCGCCACTCCCAGATATAATCCATACTCCAAAACATAATCCCTGGTGAAACAAAACGCCATGAACATAAATGCAATCACAATTAGGTGCGATCAAATGTTCACATTGTCATTTTACTCTCATTTGCATCTTATACCAATATTTTTGTGATTTTTTCACATTTTTCTTGACTTGATATTTAAAATATGATATTCTTCTCCTTGCAGGAGGAAGCAAAGTCATGTTAGCACAGTTTTCGATGAAGAATGTATTGTCCTTCAAAGATGAAACAACCCTTGACCTGACATCCATCCCGGCGTATAAGCAGCACAAGTATAACCTGATCCCGGGCACACAGGACAATTTTGTCCGTTTTGCCGCCATCTATGGCGCAAACGCCAGCGGAAAATCTAATTTGTACTATGGGATCAGGATGTTCCGCGACATCGTTGTAAATTCCATGAACACGGCTGGGGAGATGGAAGATAATGCATTGACCCGCAATTATCTTCCCTTTGCTTTTGAGGATATGGAGAACCCCTCTGAATACCAGATTGTCATCTGTGACAGTGAAAATGAGTACCGCTACGGGTTTGAATTTACGGACGAGAAGATTGTCAGCGAATGGCTGTATAAAAAAGATTACAACAGCAACCGCCAGTCCATCATCATAGAGCGGTCAAAAGAGGGCATCACGGTCGGAGCATCCATCCGCAGGGAATGCGACAAGTATAAGGAACAAATTATGCCTGAGACACTCGCTCTTTCCTTTTTTAGCAGGCTGGCTTTAAAAACAGACATCTTTTCCCGCATATACGCTGAAATTTCCAGGATGGTGATTATAGATACTGCATTTTATGAGAACAGGCGATTTATGGAGCGACTTCTGCCAGATGTGATTGACAACCACAAGGATAAACTGATTGAATTCTTGACCGCTATTGACACCGGCATCAGGGACATCTCCTACGAGACCGTTGACCGCAGGATTGTGTTCTTCACGCACCATAGGGGGGAGAATCAGAAAATCCATCACCTAAATTTGTACAGGGAATCGCAGGGCACGCTAAAGAGCATCATTATCTTCATCATCGCCTCTTCTATCATCCAGAACGGCGGTGTAATGGTCGTGGATGAGCTGAACATAAAGCTCCATCCCCTGCTCCTTAAGTTCGTAATCGACCTGTTTAAAAACGATAGGTCAAATGCGCAGTTAATCTACACGACGCACGACACGACGCTTTTGGACAAGAAGTTTTTCCGCAGGGACCAGGTATGGTTTGTCGAGAAAGATGACTACGGACATTCAACGCTAAAGGCATTGTCTGACTTCAAGATTCGTTCTGACGCTTCATTTGAAAAGGACTACCTTTCCGGTGTTTATGGAGGGATACCCACGTTATTGGACTATGTGATGGAGGCGGGTGAATCTGATGGGAAGTGATGATCTGTTCAAGAAGCGGCGTGAAGACCGCAAGAAGCGAACGCATGATTTCCGTGTTCCAAAGGCGAATTCCTATCTAATTGTCACGGAAGGGAAAAAGACGGAGCCTCTATATTTCAGTGGAATAAAGGATAAAATCCTTGCATCCGTTGGCGGCACGGTGGACATCGTTGACCTTCCCCTGATAGACATCTACGGGGAGGGTGCGTCCACGGAGAAACTGATAGAGATTACTGAAGAGTATGTCAGCAAGGCGAAAATCATCTACCAGAATATCTGGGTCATCTTCGACAAAGATGATTTTGCGGATTTTGACTCTGCGGTTGCCCTCGGCAAAAGCAAAGGATATTCAGTGGGATGGAGCAACCAATGCTTTGAGTATTGGATTTTCTTGCATTTTGAATACAGCGATTCCGACCTGCATCGTTCGCAGTGGTTTGAAAAGCTGAATTCCCTCTTTAAAGCAAACCATCTTACAGAGCATGGGTATGAAAAGAATCTGGAGAACCTCTACGACCTGCTGGATTCCATAGACGGCATCTCCACCGCAATCAAAAATGCCAAGCGTCGTATGGCGGACTACCGTGAGGGCATTGATAAGCCATCCGATATGTCTCCCGGCACGACAGTTCACCTACTTGTGGAACAGTTGCGGGATTACATTTCATAGGAACCTATTACAAAACCAAATTTCAATTTTCACGTCACATTTATCCTGCCGCCAGCAGTATATTTAGAGGAATGTTTTTGACGGACTTCTATAAAACTGACTCTGTTATATAATTTAGAAAATTTTTTCGTCATGAGCGTCACATCTGCTCCGCCAATGGAGGTATATATGAAAGTCAATCATCCTATCTGTCTTCAGCTCTCCTCTATCCGGTATCTTCCGAAGCCAAAACTTGTATTTTTCCCAATATGTGTCAATTCCCCTGCCAAAAGCAACCATAGGAATTCATCTGATACATTTTCAACCAAGCATTCTCCCTCAATTCCCCACAACCTCATCTTCTCATTCCTTCGGTTGGAATACCTCGGAACACTAACCTGCCTATGACTCTGCCAGACAATCGCTGGACTCCCCTTACTATATATTTCTTCCTGTTCAATTGAAATCCCTTCGAAACAGTCTAAAATATAAATTCTCCTCCTTATAGCGGCAACAATTGCATCCATATCAAATTCTTTTAAAAACCTACCACGGTATTTCAGTGACAGGGGTGTCTTGAATCTCACCTTCAGGGACATTTGTCCGTTCGGCTTCTGCTTAAAATGATCCATTCGATAACAGACATAATCTGCCAACATTTGTACTCGATACCGCTCCATAAGGATATCATTTCCATCTAGCATCATTTCTTTCTTTGTATTTGTCACGGCGATAATGTGATATCGGCTGTGGTTCTTGCCAATTCCATATAGTCCCAGCCGAAAAAATGCGTCAAGTATCTGCGCAAAATACACGATCGTTTTTCCAAACAAGAGCAGACTGAAATCCAACTTCTCACCTTTTTTGAACTCTTCCTGATAATTCTCGCAGTCGAGGACATAGCCTACACTGTCCCCTGCCGTCATGAACTTTGGCTGGATGTCCATTTGGGAATACATGATCCGACATACAAGACATTCCGTTTCAAAATCACACTTCCCGCAGTCCCTATCCCGTATACAATTCATCCGCAGCAGCATCTCGCCCATGCCGCCCCGCAACGCAGATGCTTTGTTGATCGGCATAACTGTATTTTCTACAAATTTAATTGTAAAGTGTATTTTTACATACCGCACGGCAAGTGCTTTTTGTCGAGTTACGGCTGTCTCTTCCAGCATTTTTCCATCCTCTATTTTATATGCATCGCATATTCTGATACGATCCCTTGCTTCACACTTATGCTCTCATTAGTTCCATCTTCATTTTCAACAACCTCAATCCTTTGTCTTTTATTCCACTTCTATCAGCATTTCTATCTTTTCAATAATCTCTAAAATGTCTTGATCCCTTAAATGTCCGATAACATGATATTCTCGTGCCGCCAGATCCATGCTTTTTATCTGATCACACAGAACAAACCCATCTACAAAATCATAGCCGTTTAGCTTGTGATGAAACGGATTTTTCCTGTCCGTATGCGTAACAGGGCATAGGAACACAACGGATATCCATCCATGGGAAAGTCTGTTGCTGACTACTACTGCCGGACGGTAGCCAGACTGTTCATGTCCTATGTAGGGATCAAAATTTATTTTTACGACATCTCCTTGCCGAATTTTAGGCGTTACCATATCTCTTCTCCAACTGGAGCACCCATATCCACCATTTCCGTGTCAAACTTTTCAATTTCGTCCATGGATTTTCCAAAAAGCTTTTCCAAATAAATCTCTCCCTTTAATTTCCTCTTTTTCTGCCGCATTGTCACATAATCATTCAATACTTGGAATTCAACAGTATCGCCCGCCTTCATCCCCATCTGCTCTAAAATCGCTTTCGGAATGGTAGCTGTTACACTATTGCCGACATTTCTGAGTTTCACTTCCATTCTAAGCCCTCCCATCCAGCTGTGTATACACAGTATACACTCTCATTCTCATCATGTCAATAAGCGACAATCACTGATTCATCAAAACACATCCCATTTATATGTAAAATTTTTTGATATTGACCAATCTCATATTTGCATTTTTTGTCATATTTTTAATCATCCGACTGTTCCAAAACCTATTGTACATTTTAAAAGATTATGGTAGGATTTTCTCATCTATTCATCAGATTATGATGACTAACCAAATCTTTTGATCTCATCTAAGGGTATTGTCTATGCATCAAATCTTTTCGCCGTTAGATAATAATGGCATACCATTCGAATTCCCGTCCGCTGCAATCGGATGGATGGAGCAAGAAAAAATACGACATGAAATAAACACAAATTACAGCAAATATCATGGCTACTACTGTATTCATGATTCCTATGGACTAAACGGTCAGGCCTACCATTATTATTTTGAAAACAAAGGATTTGACAACATCAATATATATGCCAGATTTAAAAATTACTTTTAAAAAGTCAGACAGGAGGATCATATGGATAATAAATTATTTGAAAAAAGACTTTGGAATATTCAAGATTCTTATATTGATTTTGTCCACGGCATGATTGATTATGTACGATTTCGACCAGAACGAAAAATCCGTTTGGAAAACTATATGGACAAACACCCGACCGCAACAGCCTCAGATTTGGTAGGTTACATTTCTCATCTGCAGGATTTTTATGATGATTCAACAGCCACAGAATCCAGCCGCACACGAGATCAGGCTTTGGCGTAGATCAACAACCTTTCATCAGATATATATAAAGACCTGCTTCCACCACAGAAAGCAGGTCTTTTTAAACTTTTTATCACAGATCATCAATCGCATCCCGTATTTTTTCTCCAAAACCCTTGCGGCGTTTCTCCGCCTTGACCTTGGTGCCCCCGGGCTTTAGCGTATTGCCGGTCTCCGCATCGAAGGTACGCAATGCCTCTTTTGCCTTGCCGTTTAAGGATGTCGGAACCTGTACCACCAATGTCACATAGTGGTCGCCGCGGACATTTTTGTTGCGGAGCGTCGGCACGCCCTTGCCGCGCAGCCGGATCCGCGTATCGGTCTGCGTCCCGGGCTTGACCTCATAGCTGACCTTGCCGTCAAGCGTGTCAATGATCACCTCTCCGCCGAGAGCCGCCTGGGCAAACGAGATCGGCGCCGAAGAATAAATATCGTAATCCCGTCTCTGAAAGATCGGATGCGCTGCCACCCGTACCTCGACCAACAGGTCTCCGCGCGGGCCGCCATTGACACCCGGCTCACCCTTCTCCCGGATGCGCACGGACTGTCCGTCGTCGATACCGGCAGGAATGTTGATTTCGATCCGCTTTTTGCGCGATACGTAACCTGTACCCTGGCAATTGGTGCATTTTTCCTTGATGATCTCACCGGTGCCCTGGCAGTCCGGGCAGGTCGTCACATTTTGAACCGTGCCGAAGAATGACTGCTGGGTCATCACGACCCGTCCTTTTCCTCCGCACTTGCCGCAGCGTACCTTGCTCGTACCCGGCTTTGCGCCGCTCCCGTGGCAGGTCTCGCACTCGTCCTTTAAGACCAGCTCAATCTCTTTGGAGCAGCCAAACGCCGCTTCCTCAAAGGTGATCCGCACAGCAGTACGGATATTGGCGCCGCGCATCGAACCGTTGCTCGCCCGGCTTCTGCCTCCGCCGCCAAAGAAATCGCCGAAAATGTCGCCAAAGATATCTGAAAAGTCCATGCCGGAGAAGTCGAATCCGCCGCCTCCCCCTGCTCCGCCTTCAAATGCCGCATGGCCAAACTGGTCATACTGCCGCCGCTTGTCCGCGTCGGACAGCACGGCGTAGGCCTCGGACGCTTCTTTGAATTTGGCTTCTGCCTCTTTGTCGCCCGGATGCATATCCGGATGGTATTTCTTGGCAAGCTGCCGGTATGCTTTTTTCAAGGCTGCGTCGTCGGCGTTTTTGTCGACGCCCAGTACCTCGTAGTAGTCTCGTTTTGTGTCTGCCATATTTATACTTCCTTAAAGTCCGCATCCACGACATCGTCGTCAGGGCCGGCTCCGCCGCCCATGTTGCCCATATCGGAACCGGCCGCGCCCATGTCCGGACCGGCACCTGCCGCGCCCTGCGCCTGGGCGTTCTCATACATCTTAGCAAAGACCTTCTGCGCGCTCTCCTGCAGCTTCTCCTGTGCTGCCTTCATCTCTGCCACATCGGAATCGGTCATGCTGTCCGCATTCTCATGCTTGTCAACGAGCTCCTTAAGTGCCGCAAGATCCGCTTCAATGGCCGACTTGTCTGCTTCATCGAGCTTCTCACCGACTTCGTCAAGCGCCTTCTGCGTCTGGAATACAAAGGAATCCGCGTCGTTTCTCGCGTCAATCGCCTCTTTACGCTTCTTGTCCTGTGCCTCGTACTCTGCCGCTTCCTTGACAGCGCGGTCGATCTCCTCGTCGGACATATTGGAGCCTGCCGTGATCGTAATATGCTGCTCCTTGCCTGTGCCGAGATCCTTTGCCGATACATTGACGATACCGTTTGCATCGATATCAAATGTCACCTCGATCTGCGGTACGCCGCGGCGTGCAGGCGGGATGCCATCCAGACGGAACTGTCCGAGTGACTTGTTGTCACGGGCAAACTGGCGCTCACCCTGTACGACATTGATATCCACTGCGGTCTGATTGTCCTCTGCGGTAGAGAATACCTGGCTCTTCTTGGTCGGGATCGTCGTATTACGCTCGATCAGGCGAGTTGCGATACCGCCCATTGTCTCGATCGACAGTGACAGCGGCGTAACATCCAAAAGAAGGATTTCACCGGCGCCTGCGTCGCCTGCCAGCTTGCCGCCCTGGATCGACGCGCCGATTGCCACGCACTCGTCCGGATTCAAGGTTGCGCTCGGATCGTGTCCGGTCAGTGAACGCACCTTGTCCTGAACCGCCGGGATACGCGTTGAGCCGCCGACCAAAAGTACCTTGGACAGCTCGCTGGCCGTCAGTCCCGCGTCTTTCAGCGCGTTCTGCACCGGCACTGCCGTCCGCTCCACAAGGTCGTGGGTCAGCTCGTCAAACTTCGCCCTCGTCAGATCCATATCCAGATGCTTCGGACCCTCCGCCGTAGCCGTAATGAACGGCAGGTTGATATTGGTCGTTGTCGCGGAAGACAGCTCTTTCTTTGCCTTTTCCGCCGCTTCCTTCAATCTCTGCAGCGCCATCTTGTCGCTGGAAAGGTCTACGCCTTCCTTTGCCTTGAACTCAGACAGCATCCAGTCCGTGATCTTCTGGTCGAAGTCGTCACCGCCGAGACGGTTGTCGCCGCTCGTCGCCAAAACTTCGATGACACCGTCACCGATCTCGATGATCGACACATCGAATGTACCGCCGCCAAGGTCATAGACCATGATCTTCTGCTCATTTTCATTGTCCAGGCCGTATGCAAGCGCTGCCGCCGTCGGCTCGTTGATGATACGCTTGACCTCCAGACCTGCGATCTTGCCTGCGTCCTTGGTCGCCTGGCGCTGCGCGTCGTTGAAATATGCCGGTACGGTAATGACCGCCTCGGTCACCTTCTCGCCCAAATGCGCTTCCGCGTCGCTCTTTAACTTCTGCAGGATCATTGCGGAAATCTGCTGCGGCGAATACTTTTTGCCATCGATCGTGCGGCCACGGTCTGTACCCATGTCACGCTTGATCGAAGCGATCGTCTTTTCCGCGTTGGTCACTGCCTGACGCTTTGCCGGCTCGCCGACCAGACGCTCACCTGTCTTGGTGAACGCGACGATCGACGGTGTCGTCCGCGCGCCCTCCTGATTGGCAATGACGGTGGGCTGTCCGCCCTCCATAACTGCTACGCAGCTGTTTGTGGTTCCTAAATCGATTCCTATTATTTTGCTCATGGTTGTGTCCTCCTTTTTTTTGTTTGTTTTTATTTACTGCCTACCGATTTGCCATATTGCTTATGTTGATTTCCGGCACTCAGACCACTCCAATGAGCTAATCGTCAACTCCGACATCAATGCTTTGGAAAATATTCCCTTGCGGTCATATTTTAAACCATTGTGTCTGCGTAGACGCTGGATCTCATTTCCGTATCGCTTAACGGAATTCAACATAAGCAATACGGCAAATCTATCTACTTCTCTTAAATCTTTACCAAAACCTAATTGTCCCTAATTGGCAACCTTCACCATACTGTGTCTCACCACTCCATCGTGGTAGGTATATCCTTTTTGGAGCACCTCGACGATCTCATTTTCACCGTATTGGTCGTCGTCGATGTGCATCACGGCATTGTGGATTTCGGGATCAAACTCTTTGCCGATCGCTTCGATCTCCTTGACGCCCGCATCGGTCAAAGCAGTCATCAGCTGCTTGTAGACCATCTTCATGCCATCCGCGAACGGATCTTCCTCTCCCTCGGGCAAGCCGTCAAGTCCGCGCTCAAAGTTGTCCACCACCGGAAGTATCTTTTCAAGCATCGACCGCGCGCCCATGTCGTACATCTGCGACTTTTCTTTTTCGGAGCGCTTGCGGAAATTCTCAAATTCCGCCATCTGCCGCTTGACGCGGTCCTGCAGATCCGCGATCTGCCCGTCCTTCTTATCTTTCTTAAAGAAGCCATACGCCTTTGCCGCTTTCGCTGCCTTGCTATCGGCTCCATTTTGCTTTGCGTCCTCTCCCGGCTGCTCAGACTCATCCTCTGCTTCATCCGCATCGTAAGAAGCCTCGTCGCCGTCAGCTTCCGCTTCGCCTTCCGTGTCTTCTGTTTCTTCGGAAAACTCCTCCTCTGCTTCTCCTGCGGAAGCGGTCTCTTCCGGTTCCTCCGCTGCAGCCTCCCCGGAAAGCTCCTGCTCGTTTTCTTCTTGTATTGCTTCAAAATTCTCTGTCAAAATATGTCACCCTCTCACTATGTATTCTTTTTCAAAACATTGTCCAGCTCCCGCTTTAAATGTTTGAGATTGCTCATCACATTTTTATAATCCATACGCTTCGGACCGATGATGCCGATCGTCCCGCGCACTCCCTCGCCAAGCTCGTAGGTCGCTGTCACGACCGAACAATCCCGCATCGTCTGGATGTGCGACTCATCCCCGATGTACACCTGGATGCCGGTGCCCGTCTCATCCGACTGCGCGTCGGACAAAAGCTCCTTTAGCGCATCCTTTTCCTCCAAAGTCGAGATAAAATCGCTCGCCCGCTGGGAATCGGAAAGCTCCGGATACTTGAAAATATTCGTCGTCCCGCTCGTGTAGATCTCCAGCTCCTCATCCTGCTCGATCGTATCCGCCACGGTTGCGAGCACTTCCTCGATGATGCCTTCGAATTCGCCCGCCTGCCCTTTCATCCGCGTGATCAGCGACAGGTTGATATCGTGGACGGTCAGACCGTTGAGATTGGTATTCAAAAGCATATTGAGCTTTAACAGCTCTTCATTGTCCAATGGCTCGGGCAGCTCGATCATCTTGTTTTTGACCAGATTGCCGTCCATCACCACGACAGAAAGGATGTGGTCTTCGTCGACCGCCGAAAGCTGGACGAACTTGACCCGCGTCCCCTGCACCACCGGAGCGGAAATCACTGACGCGTACTGCGTATTGGTCGCCAGCGTCTTTACCACCTGCCGGAGTACCTTTTCCATCTTTTCGGTCTTTTCGAGCATCAGCTCCTTGAACTCCTCGACCTCGGCGTCCTTCTGCTCGATCAGATGATCGACATAGAAACGATAGCCCTTGTCGGAAGGAATCCTGCCCGCCGAAGTATGGGGCTGGATGATGTAGCCCAGATCTTCGAGATCGGACATCTCATTGCGGATCGTCGCCGAACTCAAATGCAGATCCGAGCTCTTGGAAATCGTCCGCGACCCGACCGGCTCGCCCGTATCCAGATAGGTCTGGATCACAGCGTTTAATATCTTGACCTTCCTCTCATCCAATTCTTCCATGCGATGCCATCCTCTTGGTGGGTTCCCGGCGGCTTTCCAAATGCTTGGAACAGCTTGCCGGTCTGCCTCTTTTGGTTTGTTAGCACTCAACAAGACGGAGTGCTAATATATCCAAAAGATAATTTAGCACCCCGCACCCGATTTGTCAACCATTATTTTATTTTTTTTGAAAAAACGGAAAAAACCGAAGCTGTCAATCCAAAAGAAATTCCGCCAGAACACGGTTTGACAGATCCATCCCCTGCTCGGTCAGACGGACGCGCCCGCCATCAAGCGAAAGCATCCCTTCATTCCGCAGCTGTTCCATTGTTTCCTTATAATATGTGTCGATAGACTGGCCGAATGTCTGCTCAAAGCCCACTCTTGAGATGCCGTCCGTCATCCGAAGCCCCAGATACATGTATTCCGCCACCTCATCCTTCCGGCTCAGCTCATCCACGCCCGCCCAGACCGGCGACTCGCCCGATCCATCCTCTGAAAGCAGGCTGCATTGGTACAGATAGGAATCCATGTCACGTTCGTTGGCATACCTCGTGTGCCCAAGCAGTGAAGCCGCGCCCAGTCCCACACCTAAATACGGCACCCTCGTCCAATAGCCGACATTGTGCCGGCAGACAAGACCGTCCTTGGCAAAATTCGAAATCTCATACCGCAAAAAACCATGCTCTTTTAGCACCTGCTCCGTCAGCTTGGTCAGCTGATATGCCGTATCATCATCGGGAAGCTCCTCAGTTGCCATCCCCGCATGCTGACGGACCGCGTCAAACTTATAGCGCTCGTAAAACGGCGTCCCCTTTTCAATCATCAGGGCATAGGCGGAAATATGCTCCGGACGCAGGCCGATAACCTGCTGCAATGTAAAATACAGCTTCTGAGGAGTCTGCCCCGGCAATCCGGTCATTATGTCAATGTTGATGTTGTAGATCCCGGCTTTCCTGGCGTTCTCATAGGTACGCAGGAAACGGTCAAAATTGTGTATCCGCCCAAGCAGCGCAAGCTCGTCATCATTGGCGGACTGCAGGCCGATCGACAGACGGTTCAGCCCCCATCTGCGGTACGAAGCAAATGCCGCCGCGGAAACTGTCCCCGGATTGCATTCCATCGAGATCTCAGCTTCCTTTTCCACCGCAAAGCTTGCGTGCACGGTCTGCATGACCGCATCCAAAAGCTCTGTTTCCAGCCAGCTTGGCGTCCCGCCCCCGATGAAGATCGTCTCTATGCGCTCACCGGCAAGCTTTTTCCCGAAAAAAGCGATTTCCCTGCACAACGCCTTAGTATAAGCCCGCCGGACATCCAGATCATACGGTGCCGACAGAAAGTCACAGTAATCGCATTTTTTCATGCAGAATGGGATGTGTATGTACAGCTCCATTATGATTCATCCAGCTTCAAGACGCTCATGAATGCCTCCTGCGGTATGTCTACATTGCCGACCTGGCGCATCCGCTTCTTGCCTTCCTTCTGTTTCTCCAGCAGCTTCTTCTTGCGCGTGATGTCACCACCGTAGCATTTGGCCAGGACATCCTTGCGCACTGCCTTGACGGTCTCCCGCGCGATGACCTTGGAACCGATCGCCGCCTGGATCGGGATCTCAAACAGATGACGGGGTATCTCCTTTTTCAGCTTCTCGCACATCTTTCTGCCGCGGTCGTAAGCGGTGTCCTTGAAGACAATGAATGACAGCGCGTCCACAGGCTCTTTGTTGATCAAAATGTCCAGCTTGACCAGCTCGCTCCGCTCGTAGCCCGACAGCTCGTAATCAAACGACGCGTATCCTCTGGACCGGGATTTTAACGCGTCAAAGAAATCATAAATAATCTCATTCAGCGGCAGGACATATTTTAACAGCGCCCGCGTCTCTTCCATATATTCCATCAACACATAGCGCCCGCGCCGCTCCTGGCACAGATCCATGATCGCCCCGATAAAGTCGCTCGTCACCATGATCTCGGCATCGACGACAGGCTCTTCCATATACTCGATCTCCGACGGATCCGGCAGATTGGACGGATTGGTCAGTTCGAGCATGCTCCCGTCCGTCTTGTACACGCGGTAGACAACGCCCGGCGCCGTCGTCACAAGGTCAAGCTGGTACTCCCGCTCCAGCCGCTCCTGGATCACATCCAGATGCAGCAGACCCAAAAATCCGCAGCGGAATCCGAACCCCAAGGCCACCGAGGTCTCCGGCTCGTACTGGAGTGCCGCGTCATTCAACTGTAATTTTTCCAAAGCGTCCTTTAAATCGGGATATTTCGCGCCATCCGCCGGATACAGACCGCAGTAGACCATCGGATTGACCTTTTTGTAGCCCGGCAGCGGTTCACTGACCGGCTCTTTCGCATGGGTGATCGTATCCCCGACCTGCGTATCGCGGACATTTTTGATGCTCGCCGTCATATAGCCGACCATGCCTGCCGCAAGCTCTTCGCAGGCGATAAACTGCCCTGCCCCAAAATAACCGACCTCGACGACCTCGAATTTCGCCCCGGTCGCCATCATCAGCACCTCGTCCCCCGCGCGCAGCCGTCCGTCCCGCACACGGCAGAACACGATCACGCCGCGGTAGGAATCGTAAAGCGAATCAAAAATCAGCGCGGAAAGCGGCGCATCCACATCCCCTGCCGGCGCAGGCAGCTTTGTAATGATCTGCTCTAAGACTTCACCGACATTTTCTCCGGTCTTTGCCGAAATACGGGGCGCATCCATCGCCTCAATCCCGATCACATTTTCGATCTCATCCGCGACACGGTCCGGATCCGCGCTCGGCAGATCGATCTTGTTGATCACCGGAAGCACCTCCAGATCGTGATCGATCGCTAAATAGACATTGGCAAGGGTCTGTGCCTCGATCCCCTGCGCCGCGTCCACGATCAGTACCGCACCGTCACAGGCGGCAAGCGCCCGTGATACCTCATAATTGAAATCCACATGTCCCGGCGTGTCGATCAAATTCAGCACATATTCCCCGCCGTCCTTTGCCTGATAGATCAGCCGGACCGCCTGGGATTTGATCGTGATCCCGCGCTCCCGCTCAAGCTCCATATTGTCCAGCACCTGCGCCTGCATCTCCCGCTCGGTCAAAAGTCCCGTCATCTCAATGATCCGGTCCGCCAATGTCGATTTTCCGTGGTCAATATGCGCGATAATGCAAAAATTGCGGATGTGTGATTGGTCCATATTTCTGTTTCCTTCCATTGCAAAGCCGCCATTTTCCCAATGCTGTGTGAAAACAACGCTAACATCATACCATAAATCATATTGCAAGTGGAAGAAAAATGTGTTAATATTTGCTTCGGTACATCGGCGTGTGGCTCAGTTTGGTAGAGCACTTCGTTAGGGACGAAGGGGCCGCAGGTTCAAATCCTGTCACGCCGATTTTTTTCTTTTCATCGAAGCTGAACAATCGGCTCAATATCTTTCCCACACGGTATTATCGTCACGAATCAAAACTGCCGGAACGGAGCGAGCTCATTTTTTTATCAAGCATCGCATGGGATTTTTCGTGCACGAAATGTCCGTACGCATTTCTGTATCGAGGGTCATAGCGCCATCCCCAAAAGCGCGTTTATGATTGCCGCCGCGATGTTGCTGCCGCCCTTTCTTCCGCGGTTGACAATATAAGGGATCCCGTCTCCCATAATGATCTCTTTTGCGGACTTTACATTGACAAACCCGACCGGCACGCCGACCACCATTGCCGGACGGTAGCTGCCCTTTTGCACCATTTCATGCAAAGATAACAGAGCCGTCGGCGCGTTTCCGATCGCGAAAACAACCGGTCCCGCAAGCTCTGCCGCCCGCTCCATCGAGACAAAGGCGCGGGTGGTCTCCCGCTCTTTTGCCTCTTTTGCCACAGACTCATCCGCCATAAAGCAGACCGCCTTCCCGCCGAATCCGGCAAGCTGTCCGCTGCGGATGCCTGCAAGCGCCATATTCGTGTCTGTCACGACCGTCGCGCCATTCCTCAGCAGGTCAACCGCCGTATCGATGACGCCGTCCGAAAAAGCCAGCGTGTCCGCATACGAAAAATCAGCGCTGGTGTGGATACAGCGCATAATAACCGGAGCCGTCCTTTCGGACAGCTCCTTTCCCATTTCTTTCAGCTCGTTTTGAATAATGGAAAAACTTTTTTGTTCAATGTCCTGTGGTTTCATTCGCATTCGTTTCCCAGCATACCATCACGGAAAAAGCCGGACGGCTCCCGCTCTGCCATGCGGCCGCCCGATTCATATTGCATTACGCCCCGATAAAACAGATCACTCCTGCGATCGCCACATACAGGGCAAAGAATTTCACTGCCCGTCCGAGCGCCTCGCTCTCCTTGCCGACAAGCCCCGCGGCTCCGGTGCCGATCGCGATACCCTGCGGCGAGATCATCTTTCCGATTCCCGCTCCCGCCACATTTGCCGCGGCTATCCACGGCGCATTCAGTCCCAGCGACTCTGCCGTCTGCACCTGGAGCGGCCCGAACAATACGCAGGTCGATGTCCCCGACCCGGTCACGAATCCGCCCAATCCTCCGATCAGCGGTGAGATCAGCGGGAATGCGCGTCCGGTCGCCGCCACAAGGAATTTTGCGATATCCAGTGTCATACCGCTGTAGCCCATGATCTTTGCGACCGACATCACCGAACAGATCGTAAGGATCGTATTGCGGTAATTGTACAGCGTCGAGCACAATACAGATAACATCTTTCCGAATGACGCGCCCTGTATCGCCCCGCCGATAAAGCCCGCCAGAAAAATCATAATGCCCGGACAGCCCAGCCAGTTGAAGGTCAGCGAGCCCGGATTCTCCCCCTGATAAACCGAAATGACCGTCGTCACCTTTGCGAGCGCATCGTGAACCATCGGGAACAGATTCGATGTAAACAGCAGCAAAATGAAGATCAGAATAAACGGTGACCAGGCGATGACGCCCTCTTTTGCGTTGATCGACAGCCTGCTTCCCTCCTGCGCGATCTCATACTGCGGATCCGCCTCTTTATTGAAAATGCGCGTCGCCCCGATAATGCATGCCATCGAGATGATCGAGCCGATGATGTTCGGAAGCTCCGGACCGACAAAGGTCGCGACGATGAATTGCGGAACCAAAAAGGAAACCGATGCGATCAGTGTCAGCGGGATCATTCCCTTTAAGGCTTTGATACTGCCGCCGACGATCATCACCATAAAAAACGGCGACAGAAATGTCAGCAGCGCCTGCAGACCGGACGCGTCACTTGCCACAGTAAGCACCTGATCCGTCAGTCCCGTCACGGAACAGAGCGTCTGCGTCGGCACGCCGACCGAACCGAAGCAGGTCGGTGTCGAATTGACGACCAAACAGGAAACCACGGAGGCAACGGGATTTAGTCCCGCCCCGACCATCATCGATGCCGGAATGGCGACAGCCGTACCAAAGCCCGCCATCCCCTCCATGAAGTTGCCGAAGCCCCAGCCGATCAGCAGGGCAAGCACACGGGAATCCGAGGAAATGCTTCCAAGCATCTGCTTGATCTTTTCCATCGCCCCGGTCTCCACGGTCAGATTGTAGGTAAACAAGGCGGAAATGATGACCAGACAGATCGGCCACAAGCCGTTTAATATTCCTTCGACCACCGCGCTCGCCGCGAACAGCGGAGCGAGCTTCCACACACCGACGCCGAGCACCAGCGTCAGCGCGAGCGTCAGCACGCAGGCAATATGCCCCTTCATTTTCAAAACCGACAATGCGATGATCAGCCAGATGATCGGCAGCATTGCAATGACAAAATTCACTACCATGGCAGGTTTCTCCTCTGATTTTGATGATAAAATCCATCTCCGGACTCATGGCTTGGCTGAACCTTAATTCATGCCCGTCCGGCCGATGAACGGCTTTATCAATTCTACACTTTATTGCTGCAGCGTGTCAACAGCATTATGCCCAGACAGAGTATCCAGCAGAGTACCGCGCCGGCGTACAACAGCTTCTGGGCGCGGTGGATATCCTCTCGTTCAACCGGGCGCAGCGCATCGCCGACCGTTTCCTTGTGCACGGTTTTCCCAAAATACACTGCGTCCCCCAGCAGACGGATCCCCAATATACCGGCGACCGCGCTCTCCGTCTGTCCGGCATTCGGACTGGTGCTTTTCTTCCGGTCACGCCAAAAAATACGGATTCCGTTTCGCCCGTCATACTCACTGCCAAGAAATGCCGCCGACAGCAACAGCAAGCCCGCCGCAATCCGGGACGGAAGCAGGTTTGCCAGATCATCAAGCCGCGCCGCCACTGTCCCGAATGTCCGGTAGCGTTTATTCTTGTAGCCGATCATCGAATCCATTGTGTTGATGGCCTTATAAATCCACCCACCAACGGGTCCGAATAATGCCGCATAAAGCATCGGCGCGATCACGCCGTCCGATGTGTTTTCCGCGATCGTTTCGACTGCCGCGCGGACGATCCCCTGCTCGTCAAGTCCTCCGGTATCCCGCCCGACGATCATCGACAGATCCTGCCGCGCTCCGTCCACATCCCCCGCTGCCAAAGAAGCGTAGACCTTCTCACTTTCCCGGTGAAGTGATCTTGTCGCCAAAAGCAGCCAGACCATGACCGTTTCCGCCGCAACTCCGATAAACGGATGGACAAAATACGCAAGCCGCAGCAATTCCGAAGTCACCGCCGCTGTGATAAGCAGGACATTGGTGACAAGAAGCGCGCCCTTCATCCGGTTCCCGGAGTCGTCCTTGCGGCTGTTCCAAAGCTTCTCCATCGAACCGATCAGCCCGCCGATCATGCAGACCGGATGAAAACGGCTCTGCGGATCGCCCAGCAGCAGATCCAGCAAAAAGCCAAGCGCGAATGCGATCATATGGCTGTCCGCCGCGGACAGAGGTGCCATGCTAATTTCGTTTAACATTGCCTCATACACAGTATTTCATCCCTTATTGAGCAATTCATCCATACTTTCCAATAACAAGGTATTGTCCCTTTTTTGCCGCACGGCGATCCGATAGTAATGTCCGCCGCCAAAAGCTTCATTTTCTCCAGCCTCATCGCTAAGCAGACCGCTTTTTTCCTGCCCCGCGAAAAAATCCGCGCAGTCCCGGATCAGGATCCCCTGCTCAAGCAGCGCCTCATACAATGGAATCCCTGCCCGAAACAGGATAAAATTCGCATCCGAAGGATATACCGTAAAGCCAAATCCCTTCAATGCCTCCGATACCCTCTTCCGCTCTGCGGCAATATTTTCGATGCACTCCGATAGATACGCCCACTCCTGCAGGCAGGCGATTCCCGCCTCCTCCGCAATGACCGATACATTCCACTCCGGAAGCTGCTCTTTGATCCGGTCTGCCACGCACTTGTCACAGAACAGATACCCCATGCGCGCGCCGGGCAGGGCAAAACTTTTGGTAAAGGAAGAAATGACGATACAACGGTCATATTGATCGACAAACTGTAACAGCAGCTTCCAATATGTTTTTGCCTGCTCCGTCAGATCCAAAAAACTCGCGTCGATCACCAGCCACAGATGATGGTCTTTGCAATATTGAAAATACCGCATCAGCGTCTGTTGACTCATCAGCCTGCCCGTCGGGTTGTTGGGCAGGGAGAATAACAGCAGAAAATCCTGATCCGGATTCCCGGCACCGCTTTTTTCTGTATCCGGAAGCCAGTCATTGATACTGTCCACACGGATCACTTCGCTCCCCACCGCCCCGGCACATCGGCGGTATCCGCCATAATCCGCCCTCTGCAGGATCGTCTGTCCCGGCCGGATCGCGTGAAATACCGCCAGAATGAGTTCCGATGCTCCGTTTCCGCACACGACCTGCTCCGGCATGACCCCGTAGTGTGCCGCCAACGCACCGCGCAGCCTCTCCTGCCTCAGATCCGGATACTGCCCCGCACGCTTAAGCGCCCTTTGCATTGCCGCTACAACATTCTCCGGCAGCGGATACGGATTCACGCTCGTTGAAAAATCCGCGCTGACTTTATTTCTGTAAATATCCCCGCCGTGCGTTATTGTATTCACGCTATGATCTCTCCCGAAGCATACATTAAAACACAGAAACCAAAAAGCTCAAAAGGATATGACATTCAGGGAAACAACACCAGCACCAGCAGATACACCACTTCCTGCACGACCACATACCATCCTGCCGTATCTCCGACTGTTCCGCCGAATTCCCTCAGCATCTTCCACCGGTAAAAGCAGAACAGAAAAGCTGACGCCGCCATTTCTGCCGCCATCGTC
The DNA here is from genome assembly GCA_017470735.1 of Lachnospiraceae bacterium. Lineage (GTDB taxonomy): Bacteria > Bacillota > Clostridia > Lachnospirales > Lachnospiraceae > RGIG4930. The sequence goes on from JAFUYB010000022.1 coordinate 72,914, forward strand.
TGCAAATTCAACATCCCGAATCCGCACATCCACGCCAAAAGCTCCAGCCACAGCACTGCGGGCACGACCCTTAAATCCTGCATCGCCACCGTCTGCGCCAGGTTATCGTTTTCGTCAAACTTTGGCAGGTAAAACGCCGCCAGTCCGCTGAATATCCGCGCCAACGCAAAGCAGCCCGCAAAGAAACAGACCTCCTCTGCGGTCTGAAGCTCCGCCAGAAAGCCGGTAAACACCAAGCCTGCTGTTGCAAGCCCGATCACCGCGAAGGCTCCTATGTGCGGATCGCGCAAAATCCGCTTTTTTTCATCCACATCACGGTAAGAAGATAATGCGTCCGTCACATCCAAAAATCCGTCCACATGAAAACCGCCGGTCACAACCAGCGGGATCGCCGTCGCGATAAAGACGGTTGCCAACTGTGACATCCCGTTTTTGCAGAACCCAAACCACAGAAATTCCAGAACGCCGATGACCACGCCGACAGCCGGAAAGAAACAGAAGGAGTACTGTCCGTCCCCCTCTTTATAATCCACCTGCGGCATCGGAATCCGCGAATACATGGAAAATGCCAACAGAAACGATTTCACCCACTTCATCGGCTGATTTCCTCAAACAGTGACTGTCCTTTCAGCACATTGGCCAATCCGCAGACCGATTCGACAAACACATCACATTGCTTTGCCAGCCACTGGTTGACTGCCCCAAGCGCGTCAGAATACCGCTGCATTTCCCGGTCAATCTCTATCCCGCCGTCGAAAATGTTGTTGGTGACGACAATAGTATGTTTCGTTTGCGCGGTCAGCCAATCCATTTCCGAACAAATCTCTTCCACAACACGTTTCATTTCCTTTTCAGAAACAGCAGTCCTTCCAACATTTTTCTGCCTGCTTTCATTCTCAAATATCTCATTCGCCACCAGATTTCCCGCGTCTTCCAACAGCACAACCGACGCGTCCTTTTGCAATCGGCAATTTTCCATCAGATCCACCGGACACTCCACGGTCACAAAGCCCTTTCCCTCCCGCAAGTTCCGATGCTTTGCAATCCGTTCTTCCGCTTCCGGTGAACCGTCGTTTCGCATCGTAGCCAAATACACCTTACCGCCGGATTTTTCATCTTCTTTGTTTTGCCACAAAAACAATTTCTCTGCCAATCCTTCCGCCAGGACCGATTTTCCGCTGGCATTTCCGCCATAGACTACGATCATCATGGAATCCGCCTCACTCACTGCCCTTTTTCACAACCAAACCGCCTACCCTCAGCGAACTTTAACTCCGCTCCTTGTACCTCTGATATGCCTGCATGCCGATCCCCTCGAACCGGCTTCCGTGGTCGTACAATGCCATCGCCACATCCACCTGCGGCATCAACAGCACCGCGCCAGTACCTTCCCCCAGCGCCAGGTTCGCGTCAATCGGCGCTTCAAATCCCAGCTCCGACAGCAGCATCCGCCCCATCGGCTCCTTGGGTCTGTGCGACGCGATACAGACATCTTTGATGCTCGGAAACAGCCGCTCTGCTACAAGCACCGCCGACAGCGTGATCAGTCCGTCCACCACGACCGGCAGATGCTCTTCGGCGCCCGCGATAATGACGCCGACCATCGCAGCGATGTCATAGCCGCCGAACAGCGACAATACCTCCAGCGCGTCTTCATCGTCATATTGGTATCGCTGGATCGCTTCCTCGATGACCGCGCATTTCCGCTCCAGCCGCTCCTCGGACAGACCTGCCCCGCGCCCGGTCACCTCCAGCGGATCCACGCCTAAAAGCACGCATCCGATCGCTGTCGCCGTCGTCGTGTTGCCAATACCCATTTCTCCCAAAAGCAGCACCTTATAGCCATCCCGCCCCGCCTGTTTTGCAACCTGGTAACCCGCGTCGATCGCGGCAAGTGTTTCCCGGACTGTCATTGCCGGTTCCCGCAGAAAATTCCGCGTGCCTTTGCGGACACGGCGGTTTTCAATGCCGGAAATGTGGAAGCTCTGCATCCCGACATCGACCGGATGCACATCGACATCCGCCTCCTTTGCCATGACACAGACCGTCGCATTGCCAAGCCGCATCGCCTCCGCTACTGCCAGCGTCACCGACGCGTCGCTCTGTGAAACGCCTTCCTCCACAATGCCATTGTCCGACAAAAACACCAGCAGCACGCGCTTGTCAACGGCCGGATGGTCGGTCCGCTGGATCCCGCCGATCCGCGCCACGAGCCGCTCATAATCGCCCAATCCGTCCAACGGCTTTGCCAGGCTGTCCCAATGATGCAGTACAGCCCGGTAGATGTCCGCATCCATCGGGTTCAGGCGTTCCTGCTTTTGCTGTAATTCCTCTATCGTCATTGCCATCTTTCGCTTCTTTTATCCTAAGTCCGGATCAAACCCGAATGCAACCGGCAGCGTCCATCCCCATGATCCGGTAAATCTCTTCCATCGCCAAATGCTCCCGCAGTACGGCTGCCAGCCGGTCAAACTGCATTTCCACAAACTCATCCTGCGGCAGTCTGCCCCCGGATAGTGCAAAATCCGCTTTTCCACGGCAGTCTGCCACGCTCATAAGAAACCGTTCCCGTAATTTCACCTGGTCAAACAGTCCGTGTAAGAATGTCCCGAGTACCCGTCCGGACGCGATGACCGCAGACTCACTCTGCTCCCTCACAAGACCTTCTTCTGACGCCGGAGATGTTTTTATAGTCCCGCCAAACGAACCGCTTTCTCCGACGATCCGCCCGTTGTGAATCTCGTATCCGGCCGCCTGCATCCCAGACAGCCCCGCGAAACAGCCTTTGATTTCCGGCAGCCTGACAGTCACCTGCCGTCTCGTCTTTTGGGCAGCCATTTCTGTCGCTACCGGCAGCAGACCCAGCCCTTGTTCTGTCCCCGGCTGTCCTTCCACGCCTGCGGCATCCACGATTTTTGTTCCGAGCATTTCAAGCCCCCCGCAGATCCCGATCAGCGGTACATCCGAAAAAGCTTCTTTTAATGCCTGATCAAACCCATTTTTAAGCAGCCACTGCAGATCCGAAACCGTATGCTTGCTTCCGGGCAGAATGATCACATCCGGCCGCGCCTTTGTAAGCTCCTCTACGGTCCTCACGAAAGCCACGCTGACATTTTCATACTGTTCAAACGCGTCAAAATCCGTAAAATTGGAAATCCGCGGATAACGGATCACCGCGATCCGCAGCCCGTCATGGATATCATCGCTTTTTCTGTGAAACCGCTCCGACAGCGAATCCTCATCCGGCAGACACAGCTGATCCATATAAGGAACCAGACCGACCACCGGAATCCCCAGCAGCTTTTCAATCTGCTCCACGCCGGAATCCAAAAGCGACGCATCCCCCCGGAATTTGTTGATGACCATCCCCCGTATCCTGCTCCGCTCTGCCTCCGAAAGCAGCATCACCGTCCCATAAAGCTGTGCGAACACACCGCCGCGGTCGATATCCGCCACGAGAATGACCGGCGCGTCCACAAGCTCCGCCATCCCCAGATTTACAATGTCGTTTTCCTTTAAATTGATCTCGGCAGGTGAACCCGCGCCTTCGATCACAATGATATCGTGGTCTTTTAAAAGGCTGTCATACGCCTTGCGGATCGCCGGAATGTACTGCGTCTTTTTAGCAAAGTAAGTGCGGGCGTCCATATCCGCGACGACTTCTCCATTGACGATCACCTGCGAAGTGCGGTCGCCGGTCGGCTTTAGCAGGATCGGATTCATCGCCACGACGGGCTTTTCTCCCGCCGCCTGCGCCTGCATCACCTGCGCCCGCCCCATTTCCAATCCGTCTTTTGTAACAAAGGAGTTGAGAGCCATGTTCTGCGATTTGAATGGCGCGACCTGAAATCCGTCCTGTAAAAAAATGCGGCACAGTCCCGCCGTCACCATGCTTTTGCCGACCGACGACATTGTACCGCAGACCATCAGATTGTATTTTGGCTTTTCACTCACGCGAACCCCCGCCTGCTTTCCGATCCGGCCGGTTCCTGCCCTTTGTCAGTAAAAACCGGACAAAAACCGTTACTCATCCTTTGGAACAATCTCAAATCCCTGCCGGTTTTTAAAGATACTGTGTGACGGCACGACGCCGCGCACCAGCGACAGCGGATACACATTCGAGTGACAGCCGATCACGCTGCCCGGATTGAGCACCGAATTGCAGCCTATCTCGACAAAATCCCCGAGCATGGCGCCGAATTTCTTTAAACCGGTTTCGATTTTATCCTGCCCGTCTTTGACCACGACCAGCGTCTTGTCCGATTTGACATTGGATGTGATCGAACCGGCTCCCATGTGGGACCGGTAGCCTAACACCGAATCCCCGACATAATTGTAATGCGGCACCTGCACATTGTTGAAAATGATGTCATTTTTCAGCTCGGTTGAATTGCCGACCACCGAACCTTTGCCGACAATCGCGTTGCCGCGGATAAACGCGCAGTGGCGGATTTCCGCATCCTCATCAATGATCAGCGGCCCGTGCAGGTACGCCGTCGGTGCCACGGTCGCCGATTTCGCGACCCAGATGTTTTCTTCCCTCTGCTCAAAAACCGCAGGATCCAGCGTCGGTCCGATCCGCAGGATAAAATCGCCGATCTCCGGCAGCACCTCCCAAGGATATGTCTTGCCTTCAAACAATGCCGCCGCGATCGTCTGCGACAGATCAAACATGTTTTTTATCTGACAGCTTTCAAATGCCATATCACTTGTCCTCACTTTCTGCTTTTACGCGGCTGCGGCGCTTCTTTGCCGTCCGCCTTTTTCCGTTACCTGCTGCGGCTTCTCCTTCGTGGAACGGCCTGGCATAAGAAAAATACTGCTGCAATTCGTAGCTGTTGTTAAGATTCAGAACCTTTCCGGTCCATTTGCGGATATAGCCCGACAGCTCCTTCATATATTCCGCTTCGCTGACCTTGCCCTCGGTGACCAATGTAAGTCCCCTCTCCCAGCCCGCCGTCATCTCGGGATTGAGCATCGTCTTGATCGACTTGCCGACCACATAGTAGACCATCTCCCCTTGCAGGGAGGGTGTCAACACCTGCGTCTTTTCATTTTTGCGGAGATAATCGATCCGCAGCAGCTTGTCCAAAATCTCTGCCCTTGTCGCGGATGTCCCAATCCCGCTGCCGGATATTTCCTCCCGCAGCGCTTCATCCTCAATCAGGTTGCCCGCATTCTCCATTGCCAGTATCATCGAACCGGTCGTATAGCGTTTCGGCGGCGTCGTCTCGCCCTGCCGTATCACAATGTCATGTAACCTGACGGTCTTGCCCTTTCGGAAGCTCTCAAGCACCGATCCGGTCTTTTGCTCCTTGTGCTCAGTAAAGGAATAATCCATCACCGCAAGGTAGCCCGGCTCCACCAGATACCGTTCGGACGCGAAAAATTTCTCGCCCGCAATATCCAAAACCAATGACGCTTTTTTGTAAACGGCCTGCGGCAGAAAAATCGCCAGAAACCGCCGCGCGATCACTTCGTAGACACGCATCTGGGTCTGCTTTAATCCTTTAAGGGCGGAAAGCCCCTCCCCGGTCGGGATGATCGCATAGTGGTCCGTGATCTGCGCATCGTTGACATAGCGTGTCTTTCCTATCTTTTTGTACGCCCCCGAAACCAGGATGTCCCCGACGAACGGCTTTAATGCCGAAAGTCCCGACAGTCCGCGGATATTTTTGTCAATCTCCTTTGCGATCGCCGACGACAGCACCCTGGCATCCGTCCGCGGGTAAGTCACAAGCTTTTTTTCATACAGCTCCTGCACGATCGCCAATGTCTGGTCCGGCGATATTTTAAACAGCTTGGAGCACTCATTCTGCAGCTCCGCTAAATTGTACAAAAGCGGCGCGTTTTTCTTTTCCTGCCGTTTTGATACGGATGCGACCGTTGCGTAATCATTCCCTTTCAGCTTTGTGATCAGCGCCCTGGCATCCTCCTCATTCCGAAATCCATTCTCCTTGTACAAAAGCGGACTGTTGAAATAGCCGCTCCCTTCGACCGCCCGCCACTCGCATTCCAAAAACCGATCTACTTCCATCTCCGAGGCATCCGCTCCGCGCGCGCTGCTTTGGCCATCCGCTCCGTCCGCATCCGTTGCCGCAGCTTCATTTTCGATCTGCGCCACGACCTTAAAAAAGGGAGTCTTCACAAAATTCCGAATCTCCCGCTCCCGCTTCGTCACCATGCCAAGCACGCAGGTCATCACGCGCCCGACCGAAACCACACAGTATTTTTTGTGAAGAAAATCTGCCATCCCACGGCCGTATTTGAGCGTCAGAAGCCTGGAAAAATTGATGCCCATCAGATAATCTTCTTTGGCGCGCAGATAGGCCGCATCGCTTAAATGGTCATAGTCAGACAACGGCCTGGCTTCCTCAATCCCCCTGCGGATCTCATCCTCGGTCTGCGAGTTGATCCACACGCGCCGCTCATCCTTGCCGTGTACGCCCGCCATCTGACGTACGAGGCGGTAAATGTATTCGCCCTCGCGCCCGGAGTCCGTGCACACATAGATCGTCGCGATATCCTCGCGGTTTAACAGCTTTTTGACAACCGAAAACTGCTTTTTGCTGCTGCCTGAGTTGATCACCTCATAGCGGTAGGTCTCCGGCAGAAACGGCAAGGTGTCCAGCCGCCACTTTTTGTATTTCTCGTCGTAAGCGTCGGGATAGCTCATCGTCACCAGATGCCCGAAGCACCAGGTCACAACACAGTCCTCCCCCTCACGGTACCCGTCGTGCCGTGTCAGATTCCCGCCCACGACCCTGGCAAATTCCTCCGCCACGCTCGGCTTTTCGGCGATAAACAGCTTCTTCATAAGATTATCACAATTCAGTCATATCTACCAGAACCACGCCGGAGCCTTCCTGCTGCTCTAGCTCCACCAGCTCCTTTTCAAAGGACTTCGCCGAGAACAGGTACATCGTCTTGGCGTGGATCCGCGCGCTCTTCATATCGGTCAGAAGCTGTTCGTAGCGCGCGTATGTCATCTCGGGCGCGTCCCAGTTGGTCACGCCGACCACACAGTCACGGATCGCATCCCTTCCGACCACATCAATCGTACCCTTCTTGCCGATCCAGGTGCCCATCTTTTCGATGTGGATCGGCACCTTGCCGACGCGATTCAACAGTTCGAGGTATTCCTTGCAGACATCGACAAAATACCTGCGCAGGTAAGCATCCAGCCCCAGTTCGATGTAGGTGTCGTAAAATGCGCCCGCGTCCATCAGGTACAGATCCGACAGATGCGGATATATGAAGTGGAACCAAAAATCAACAAAGTGGTTTTTGATCCGGTAAATGCCCTTTTTCGTATTCTCCCAGCCGCCGGTCTCAAACGACACGACCTTTTCGATCACATCAAACGATGCTAAGTTCTTTAAATAAACCGAAATCTTTGCCCGGGAATAACCGGTCTCCTGGTAGAGATCGTTGAGCTTCTCCTTGCCCGACGCCATTGCGGAAAGGATCGTATCGTAAACCGCAAGCTCGCGCAGTTCCCCTGAAATAAACGCCTCGGCTTCGCCATGCAGAAATCCCCTGCCGTCGAGCACGAGATCACAGATATTTTCCTTGACGCCCTTGTCCCCGTCCCAGCGGTCGAGATACGCCGGCACGCCGCCGATAATGCCGTAGGTCTGCACTGCCTGCGCCACCGTGTATTTCGGCAGTGTCCGCACGACATCGAGGAAGGTCAGGTCCGCAAGCGGCATCATCACATCGATCGCCTTTAAGTCTTCCCCGAGCGTCGATTCCATATCCCGCTTCACCCAGGTCAGTGACGAAGAGGTCAGAAGGATCAGCACCGGTCCCGGATAGAGCTTGCGTTTTTTCAGCTTCAAAATACTTTCAAAGAACTCATGGTCCCGCCGCACGATGGTGGCAAATTCATCGATCACGACGACCAGCTTGGACGAATCCCCGCTGCGGATCCGGTTGAAGCATTCATCGTATGAATTCTTCTGCAGCTTGACCTCAAACCGCTCCTCAACCTCTGCCTGGAGCATGGCAAGCTGCTTCTGCGGCGACGCGTTCCTGCCACGGAAATAAAATGATTTCTTGTCCTTGCAGAATGCCGAAATCAGCTGTTCTTTCTCACTGCGGCTTGTGCCGTATAAAAGGACAAGCTGGTTGTGCTCACTCTCATACAATTTCTGCAGCTGCTTCAATTCGTTGGTTCTGTTGATCATAATACAGTTTCCCCTTTGTGCAAAATCCTCGGTTCCCGGCAAAACGGCGGCCGCTTATCCTGCTGCATTGGCTCCTTCTTCCAAATGCCGCAGCGGTCCGGCGTATTTTTTACTTTTTGCTGATGTAATCCTGCGCGTACAGAAGCTCGGCGCACAGCACCGCGCCGCCCGCCGCGCCGCGCAGCGTATTGTGCGACAGTCCGACAAACTTCCAGTCGTACACCGTATCCTCACGCAGCCTGCCGACCGAAATCCCCATGCCGTTTTCATAATTGACATCCAGCGCCACCTGCGGACGGTTGTCATCCTGCAGATATTGGATGAACTGCTTCGGCGCGCTCGGCAGGGAAAGCTCCTGCGGCACTCCGGCAAACTTCTCCATTGCCGCGATCAGTTCTTCCTTCGTCGGCTTTTCCTTCATTTTGACAAACACCGCTGCCGTGTGCCCGTACAAGATCGGCACGCGGATACACTGGCTGGTGATGACGATATCATCCGCGGGCACGATCTGCCCGTCCGCAATGTGTCCCCAGATCCGCAGCGGCTCCTTCTCGCTTTTTTCTTCCTCACCGCCAATGAACGGAATGATATTGCCGTTCATCTCCGGCCACTCATCGAAATTTTTGCCTGCGCCGGAAATCGCCTGATAAGTCGTCGCCACTACCTCATAGGGCCGGAATGCTTTCCACGCGGTCAGCACCGGCGCATACGACTGGATCGAGCAGTTCGGCTTTACCGCAACGAAACCGCGGGTCGTACCCAGACGCTTTTTCTGGTAAGGAATGATCTCCAAATGCTGCGGATTGATCTCCGGCACGACCATCGGCACATCCGGCGTCCAGCGGTGCGCGCTGTTGTTGGAAACCACCGGTGTCTCGGTCTTCGCATAAGCGTCTTCGATCTTTTTGATCTCATCCTTGGTCATGTCCACCGCCGAAAAGACGAAATCCACTTCTGACGCCACCGCTTCGACCTCGTTGACATTTTTAACGGTAAGATTTTTGATATCCTCTGGGATCGGATCGTCCATTTTCCAACGGCCGCCGACCGCCTCTTCGTAGGTCTTGCCGGCGCTGCGCGGACTTGCCGCCACAGCCGTCACCCGAAACCACGGATGTTTGGCCAATATATCGATAAAACGCTGTCCTACCATACCGGTCGCGCCGAGTACGGCTACATTCAGTACTTCTTTTTTCTCTGCCATTGTCCGTCTCCTTCTAATCCATAACACTGATCATGATCTGCTATATGCTGTCGGAATGCCGTCTGACCTGAAGGGTCAGCCTGCATTGCGTTTTGTCTGTCTATCCTTTCGGGCGGTTCGTATCAAGATAATCGCGGTTGCAGCGCAATACCTTTTCCATCACTTCCTTTCCCGGCGCTCCGTCCGTCGTCCGGCGGTTCACACAGGTTTCAAGCGCAATCGCTTCATAAACATCCTTGTCAATCCTGTCGGAAAATTCCTGCAGCTGTCCGAGCGTCATATCATCGATCGCCTTGCCCTCATCGATGCATTGCAAGACGACACGCCCGACTATCCCATGCGCGTCCCGGAACGGCACGCCCTTTCCGACCAGATAATCCGCCAGATCCGTCGCATTGGTAAAGCCGCCTTTTGCCGATGCGTTCATCCTGCTTTCATGGAATGTCATCGTTGCCAGCATCCCCGTAAACAGATGCACGCAGGCCGCTGCCGTGTCCATCGCGTCAAAGGCAAGCTCCTTATCCTCCTGCATGTCCTTGTTGTAGGCAAGCGGCAGTCCCTTCATGGTCACAAGAAGCGACATAAGCGCTCCGTAAACGCGCCCCGTCTTGCCCCGCACCAGCTCCGCGATGTCGGGATTTTTCTTCTGCGGCATGATCGATGAACCCGTGCTGTAGGCATCGTCGATTTCGACAAATTTGTACTCGTCACTGTTCCACAGGATCACCTCTTCGGAAAACCGCGACAGATGCATCATGACCATCGAAAGCGCCGACAAAAATTCCACCAGGTAATCCCGGTCGGAAACGCCGTCCATGCTGTTGCGCATCGGAGCGTCAAAGCCCAATGCCTTTGCCGTCATCTCGCGGTCCAGCGGATAGGTCGTCCCTGCCAGTGCCCCCGAGCCGAGCGGCGATTCATTCATCCGCTTGCGGATATCCCGGAGTCTGTCGCGGTCACGGCGGAACATCTCAAAATACGCCCCAAAGTGGTGCGCCAGCGTCACCGGCTGCGCCTTCTGCAGATGCGTAAAGCCCGGCAGAATGGTTTCCGTGTGCTGCTCCATCACGGAATGGACTGTCTCCAGCAAAGTGTAAAGCAATCCATCCGTCTCGTCCACTCTGTCCCGCACATACAGCCGCATGTCGAGCGCCACCTGGTCATTGCGGCTGCGTCCGGTATGCAGCTTCTTGCCCGGCTCGCCGATCCGCTCTGTCAGATTGGCTTCCACAAACGAGTGGACATCCTCGTATTCTTCGGTCACGGCGAGCTTTCCGCTGCGCGTGTCCGCCAGTATGCCATCCAATCCGTTTTGGATCGCTTCGTTTTCCTCAGCCGTGATCACGCCCTGCTTTTCAAGCATCGCGGCGTGCGCTTTTGACCCTGCAATATCCACATCCAAAAGCCGCTTGTCAAATGTAATAGAAGCGTTGAACGCAAATACCTCTTCATCGGTATTTTTCTCAAAACGCCCTCCCCAAAGCTGTGCCACCTTGTCACCTCTTCTTTCCCAATATTATATCTGCTCTGTCACCGATGCCTCCCGACGAAAAACACACGCTGGTATCAAGCCGACTTCCGTCTCTGCCTCATCCCGCGTTTTCCCGCTGTCTGTCACGGTAAGAAAATTCGCATCCGCAGTAATTCTGCCGGTACATCCCGTATTCCGCCGCAAGCTGCGTCGAACGCAGGTATCCGTTTTTCTTTTTAAAATCCGAAAACAGATAATTCACGCCATATTCTCCCGCGACAGCCCTGCCGATTTCATTTAACACCTGCGAATCCTTCTGCGGGGAAATCGACAGCGTCGTCGTAAAATAATCGAATCCGCGTTCCTTTGCCAGCTTTGCGGTCTCAGAAAGTCTTAAGCGGTAGCATTTCATGCACCGCGCGCCGCGCTCCGGTTCGTCTTCAAGCCCCTTGACTGATTCGTAAAACCGTCCGGTATCGTAATCGCCCTCAATAAACGAAACCGGATGACGAACCGGAAATTCCCCGATAAACCGCTCCTGCTCCCGCACCCGCAGACGGTACTCCTCTTCGGGATAGATGTTCGGATTGTAGTAGAACACCGTCAGCGCAAAATGCTGTGACAGATATTCCAGTACATAGCTTGAACACGGTCCGCAGCAGGAATGCAAAAGCACCGACGGCACCTCGCCTGCTGCCTCATGCCGGGCGATCGTATCTTCTAATATCCGCTGGTAGTTTTTCTTTTGACCGGATGTGCCGCGGGACGCTTCTGCCCGTTTCTGTCCGTCGGAAGTCTTTTGCCCAAAAGCAGCTGAAGCTTCACGCTTATCTTCCATAATTCCTTGTCCACGCATAGCGCACCAGCTCTGCGCACAGGAACACGACGACCATCGCGCACATGAAATACAGCTTGTCAAAATACCAGCCGCCTGCCAGCTGCAAAACCACAAACAGCACCCAGGTCCACACCGGCACCTTGCCAAGACATGCCACCAGCAGCGCCTCCAATACCACAAACACGCACACCGAAACCAACGGGATCGCCAGCCCGTAATAGCTGACCAAAACAGCCGCCAGCGTCGCCACCACATACAGCACCAGCACAAATACCGGCGGTGTCGCCAATGGCAGTCCTGCCTGCTCCTTCTCCATAAGACGGTTCCTCCTATTATTGTATTGCCCTCTTCCATCAAGGGATGCCAAAAGAGCCCTTCCCATTCATTCCCCTCATGACGAAAAGTGCTTTCCTATTATAGCAAGATTTAATCTTTTGTACAATGGTTTTTCAAATAAAAAAGTGAGGTCACTTGTAATTCGTGGGTCATCCGTCCAAATTTGAGAAAAAAATAACTGTCACATACTTCGTATGCAACAGTTATTTTTAAGCTTCGCATCCGACTCGAACGGACGACCCCTTCATTACGAGTGAAGTGCTCTACCAACTGAGCTAGCGAAGCTTGTCTGTGTCCTCGGACACAGCATAAATAATTATATACAAATTCGTTTTAATTTGCAACGGCTTTTTTCAAAATTATGTAAAATTATGTAAAAAATTGCCATTTCTCCCTACAACGCCTTTTCGATCGCCTCCACGATCTTTTCCCGGACCGGCGGCTTTAACATATATCCGGCAGGCTTCAGATCAAGCACCGCTTCAATGTGCGCCCGGTCACTGACCCCGGTAAGGAAGATCACCGGGATATCCCGCAGATCCTCGTCCGCCCGGATCATCTCCAATGTCTGCTTCCCGTCGCAGACCGGCATCTCGTAGTCTAACAGTATCAGATCCGGACGCTTTTTCCCGATCGCCGTCATCGCCTTGATGCCGGAATTGGCGATCGTCACCTCGTAAAGATGATCGAGCATCCCTTTGATGCTCCGCAGGGTCGCAGCGTTGTCATCAACGATTAAAATGCGCCGCTTCCCGGACTCCTCTTCCGCCGCAGCTACGGCGTATTCGTCCTCTTTCAGATCCAGCCGCCGGACAATCGCCGCAAGCACATCCGAATTTTCAATCGGACGGATCAGATTCTCAAACTGGTGATCCTCATAATATTTGAGAAATTTCTGACGCTCGCTCTCCGTCCCGATCGTTAAGACCGGGATTGCGCCATGCTCTGTCTTTAGCTTGTTGAACACCACCGCATCAATATCGATCGCCCCTACCAGAGAGATGATCACGATGTCCGGATCGACAATATCCAGCATCCCCGTAACGACCGAAGGATTCTCCGAGCATACCTGCACGCGAAAACGCTGTGACAGAAATGCGTTCAGATCCTTGACGATCTCATTCATTTTTCCGATCAAAAGTATCCGTTTCATATAATATCCCACCTGAATTGATATCTGTTTTTTGGCCATTGTCCTTGCGTACGATTCATTATTATATCCAATCTATGCCGATCAGGCAATCGTCTCTGCCTGAATCTCCCGCACGATCTGTCCAACCAGCTCTTCATCCAGATCCGCGACTGCCGCCTTCAGATCTGCCATCTTCTCCGTCAGCTTTGCACCATAGCGGTATGCCAAAAGCTTTCCGACCAGCTCATCCGCCTGATCGACATCGAAATCCTCCATCGCGGCGATAAGCATCTCCAGCATCGCATGCACTTTATCCATATCCGCTTCGGGCTTGTCGGCGTCATCCTCCTCACCGATTCCGAACACGCCGTGCAGCTTGTCCGCGTAACTCTCCCATTCCCGCATAAAGACAGGATGCATCCGGCGGATCACATCTTCATCCTGATCCCGCACCGCAAATTCCAGCACTTTTGCCATTCCCGCCAGCGGCACGATGCCGACTGTCGCCGCGGAAGATTTCATTCCGTGCACCTGGATCCGGTAATCCGCAAACGCCTCTTCATCAGGAAGCCTTACATACATTTCCGAAAGCTTTTTAGCGTGCACGGGCAGCAGCGTCGCAAATTCCTGCACCGAATGTTCCAGGATATCACGGTCCGGCAGATGCATAAACGCGTAATACCAGTCGAGGCCGTCAACGGCAGGCAGCTCTTCTATAAACCGGTTGTCCGCCTTCGCGTCAGACTGTTTGACATCCTCCTCTTCCACAGGCACCAGCATCCCGGCGGGAAGCGTATCGCGGATCGCCTCCTCAAGCCGCTCCGATACGACCGGCTTGGAAATAAATCCGTCAAAGCCCGCTTTCAGATACTCTTCCTTTGCCCCTGCCACGGCATTTGCCGTCAGCACAAAGACCGGCGTGTCCGCGCATGGTCCGTCCGTCGCCGATTTGATGCGCTGCATTGCCTCCACGCCATCCATTCCCGGCATCATATGATCCATGAAAATAATGTCAAAATGCTGCTCCAGCGCCAGATCCACAGCCTCCTGCCCGCGCTCCGCTTCGGTGATCTGTATCTGCGTCGGCTTCAGCAGGCTTATGAATACCTTCCGGTTCATGCTGTTGTCATCTACGACCAGCACCTTCGCATCAGGCGCGATAAAGCTTTCCGTATACTGATAGTTGTCCACATGCTGCAGGATCCTCTCCCTGAAATCCCCCAGCGGCGTGTCGTTGGTGATCCGCTGCCGCAGGTCAAAGTAGAATTTCGACCCTTCTCCGTAAACGCTCTCCACCTCAAGACGGCTGTCCATCAGCTGCAGCAGCTGGAGCGTAATATTCATTCCGAGACCGGTCCCTTCGATATGGCGGTTCCTGCCCTCCTCGATCCGCCGGTACGCCTCATACAGCTTGGGCAGATCCTCTTCTTTGATGCCGATTCCCGTGTCCTCGATTTCAAAATGCAAAATCTCATAATCGACTTCGCGGCGCCCGCTGATCCGGAACCACACATGTCCCTCCGGCGTGTACTTAACCGCGTTCGTCAGAATATTGGTCAGCACCTGGCGGATGCGCACATCGTCACCGTAATACCGCGACGGCAGTGCCCCGTCCACATCGACCTCAAAAACCAGATCCTTCGCTTTTGCCCGCGATGAGATCATATTGTACAGATCATTGATCATGCTCGATAAGTCATAATCCACCGGCACGATTTCCATTTTCCCCGATTCGATCTTTGAGAAATCCAGGATGTCATTGATCAATGACAGTAAGGTGTGCCCCGCCGTGAAAATATCCATCGCGTAGCCGCGGATGTCCTTTTCCTTTGTCTCCCTGAGGATCATTTCATCCATGCCCAGCACGGCATTGATCGGCGTGCGGATCTCGTGCGACATATTGGCAAGGAAGCTGCCCTTCGCTTCATTCGCCTGCATCGCCTCCAGCCTGGCTTCTTCCGCTTCGGTACGCGCCACCGCAAGCTGGGCGTTCTTTTCCTCGACGCGCTTCATCTCCTCCGCGAGACGCTTTGCCGCGGCATTGGCGTGCTCTCGGTATTCAAACAGGACGATGTGGATGTGCTGCGCCGTCAGAAATACAAAGCACAGGACCGTCGACGACAATAGCACCGTCTCCAAGCCCTTTGTCTCCGGGAAGTGTTCCCACAGAAGATCCATCAGGACTGCCGCCGTCAAAAAGAAATACCCCACGACATCCAGCCAGATCACCTTGTACCGCTGTGAATCCCGCTTCCAGTCGTGCAGCATCCACAAAATCATGCCGATCGTAAAAAGCTGCACGCCCAAAGTGATGTAACTGATATTCGCAAAGTAGGTTATCCTCGTGACCTCCAGAGTCAGGGCCGAAAGCGCGTACAGCGTTGCCGTCCATAACAGCACTTCTGTCCGCTTCGGATAATGCCGCCGGAAGCCCCGCGCAAAAAACCATGCCAGAAACAAAGGCACCAGCACATAGCACATCTCTCCCATAACCATGAAAAACCAGTCATTGTTGAAAAAAAGCACCGGAATGTCCGTGTCAATGAAGCTGTAGAGCATCATGTCGATCGCAAGCACTGCCAGCCACCCAAGCCCCCTTGTCCTGCGGCGGGAGATCACCCTTGTGAAATCCAGCGTCACAAGAATTGCGCTTAAAATAATGATGACAATACAGCACGCCAAAGGAAAAACGCTTGCGCGGAGTACCCCGATGACCGCCACATCCCGCTGCGCGACGGACGGCGTGCCGATCAAAATGGGGCTTTCCGGCTTCGCCTGCTCAAAATAAAGCACCAGCACCGTATCCTCAGAAATGCTGGTATTCAGATCGATCAGGATATCGCCTGCTTCTGTTTTCAGGTAATTTTCCTGTGATGAGGAGCGGTACTCAATTTTATCCTTTACCCGATCGATCTGCGTCGAAATTGCCTGCTGTTTCTTCTCTTCTTCCGTCAGCCGGATGTCTTCCGGATCCTCTGCTGCTTTTGATGTCTTGGATTTCTTCTGTCCTTCCGGCTTCTTGGACGGCTTGTCACTCTGCGTCGGCGGTTCGGGCGGATCCTCCCGGCTAATACCCGGCGTTGCAGCTTTGTCCGTATCACCCTGACTTTCGCTTGGCGTTGCATCTTTGACGGAACCATCACTGCTCTTGCTGGGCGTCACCGCTTCCGGCGGCGCGTCCGGCAGCTCGGGTCCCCTTATTCTTTGACTGGAAAAACCGTTCTCGTAGATCTGCTTTTCGTCCAAATACGCGCGGACCGCCGCATTGCCCACCTGCATTCCCACGGCAAGCCCCGCGTAATCCTCATTCAGCGTATTGGCAATAATGACCGAAGATGCTTCCTTTGCCGGAATGGTCAGTGGCAAAGTCACATTTTCCTCAACCGTTCCGTCCGCATAGCTTACTGTCCAGCCTTCCGAGAAATCGTAGGTCTCGCCGAGCGCCTGCTCCGCCTCTTCCACAGAAAAATTGCGGACAACAATCAGCACGATCATCGCCGCAATCAACACAGCAAAAACGAGCCATACCCAAAAACGGACATGCTCCAGCTTTTTTATTTTTTGAGATGTCATCTGAGAAAAATTATCCTTCATCCTTTTTTAGCATTTAATACCGCATCACCATATCCACAATCCTTCTTGCCACGGCAAAAACGGGCGTCTCAAACCTCCGGCGGACGCGTTTTAAGTCCTGCCGGACCGGAAGCTGCTGCGGACAATGCTTCTCACAGGCGCCGCATCCGACGCACAGACCCGCATAGCTCTTATCCTTCCGCATCGCCGTACACATCAGGTATTCACGGAAGCCCGTGACATACCCGTCCGAATAACTGTTGTTGTAGGAAGAAAAACAATTCGGGATGTCCACGCCCTGTGGGCACGGCTGACAGTAGCCGCAGCCCGTGCAGCCGACCTTGACCGCCGCATGGATTTCCCGCAATACCCTGTCGTAAACGGCAAGCTCCTTTTTGCTCAAATGATCCGGTCCGCTCTCTGCAGCGATCCGGCAATTCTCCTCTACCTGGGACAGATCATTCATTCCCGAAAGCACTACGGTCACTTCGGGATGGTTCCAGATCCAGCGGAGTCCCCATTCTGCCGCTGATCGCTGCTGGGGCATCTTTGAAAATTCCGCCGCCGCTTTCGGCGGAAGATGAACAAGCCTGCCGCCGCGCAGGGGCTCCATCACGACAACGGGAATGCCTTTTTCCCCCGCGTACTTCAAGCCTTCCACGCCTGCCTGCGCGTGCTCATCCATGTAATTGAACTGGATCTGGCAAAATTCCCAGTCGTAGGCATCCAGCAGCTCCCGGAAGCTTTCCGTGCCGCCGTGGAACGAAAATCCGATATTGCGGATGGCGCCCGACTTCTTTTTCTGCTCGATCCACTCTATGATGCCAAGCTCCGCCAGGCGGTTCCAGCTCTGCCGGTCGTTCATCATATGCATCAGATAATAGTCAATATAATCTGTCTGCAGCCGCTCTAATTCTTCATCAAAATAGCGGTCAAAATCCGCTGTCTGCTTTACCCGGTAGTGCGGCAGCTTCGTCGCAATGGAAATCTGCTCACGGCATCCGTAGCGTTTTATGAACTTTCCAAGGCAGACTTCACTGCCCGGATAGACATAGGCGGTATCAAAATAATTGACGCCCAGATCGAGCGCGCGCTTCATCTCGCGCTCCGCCTTGTCCTGGTCGATACTGCCGCCCTTTCGCGTAAACCGCATGCAGCCGAAGCCCAGCACCGATAGCTTTTGATTCTTTTTTTGATTCAGCCGGTATTGCATACTAATTCTTATTGCCCCACTTGCTTAAGGATATGCCCGGACAGCCATTCCACCCATTCACCGATGCCTTCCCCGGTCTTTGCGGATACCACAAATACCTGGGCGTTTTCATTGACCGCGTGGATGTTTTTTTTGCACTTTTCCAAATCAAACCCTGTCACGCCGGCAAGGTCTGATTTGTTGATCAGCACAGCATCGCAGATCGCGAACATATAGGAATATTTCAAGGAGGTGTTTGGCCCGCCGGTCGCGGATACGACGACGACATTCATCGTCGAACCGGTATCCCAAGCCGCCGCCGAGATCAGGACCCCCAGATTCTCCAGCATCACGACATTGACATCCTCCGGGATCAGCTCCATCAGTCCCGAGCGGGAACCTTCTGCCGACACATACGGCCACATGCCTCCGACATGGAGCTGCAGCACATGATCGCAGACTTCCCCGATCCGTTCCGCATCGAGTGTCGTGTCTAAATCGGTGCACATACAGCCCACCTGGAATGAATTGGTAAGCTGGGGGATGGTCTGCCGCAGCAGCTCTGTCTTTCCGGAACCGGGCGCGCCCATCAAGTTGAGCATGAAGATGCCCATGTCTTTTAGCTGGTCGCGCAGTTCCGCGGCTGCCTCGTCATTGGTCAGGGCGTCGGCTTCTTCCAGCTCGATTATTTTTATGTCGCTCATTGGTTTCCTCCTACACCTGCGTACTCACTTTTCTGTATCCGTCAATAAATAATCCAGTTCTTGCTCTAATTGTTCTTCAGATGTTACTAATATCCCGTCCATCCCCGTCGCTACCGCGCCGTCGATATTTTCGGGACGGTCGTCAAAAAACAGGCTCTCCGCGGGCAGTATGTCGCATTCGCGGTACAGCGCTTCGTAGATGCGGCGGTCCGGTTTGCCGATGTGGATCATGCAGGATACCATCTTGCCCAAGATGCGATCCATGAATGGTATCAGCTTCGTATGCGCATCAAAAAGCACGCTTGAGTAATTGGACAGAATGCAGATCCGCCTGCCCTGTGCCATCAGCTTTTCAATCCGTTCATAGACCCCCGGCCTTGCCACGGGCATCAATTCTTTATGATACAGAAAATACCGGATTTCCTCGGCGTAAGACGGATTCTTTTCAATAAACTTTGCCGCCACCTCTTCGTATGACCAGTTCTCCAGATCAAACTCCAGCCACAGCGGATCGTGGAACATCATATCGTAAAAATCTTCGGCTTCTTTGGGCGTCATCCCGTAATCGACCATCATCTCTTTCCAACGGTAGGACAACAGGACATGCCCCACATCAAACACCAAATTCCGGTACCGCATTGCTTGCTTCCTTTCTACTGACATACATCATTCAGTATAGCATAGCAATCCTCATTTCCGCAACAAAAAAGAGGCTCCGCCATGCAGCGGAACCCCCTTTTTTTACTTCTTAATGAAGATTCTTATGAAGATTTCTCTTTATCAGCTGAACACGCTCAGCAGCTTCTCCTTGATGTCATCCGCAAGGTCAGACACCTTGCCTACGATATCCTCAGCCGCATCCGCCACGATCTTTGCCGGATCATTGGCGATCGCTGCCTGCGCCGCTGCCAGACGCGCGATCGGCACACGGAACGGTGAGCAGGAAACATAGTCCAGACCGATCTTGTGGCAGAACTCAACGGACGAAGGATCGCCGCCGTGCTCGCCGCAGATGCCCAGGTGCAGATCCTTGCGCTTCATCTTGCCGAGGATCACGGCTGTCTGCATCAGCTTGCCAACGCCGTCCTGATCGAGCTTCGCGAACGGATCGGACTCGAAGATCTTGTTCTGATAATAAGCATCCAGGAACTTGCCCGCGTCATCACGCGAGAAGCCGTAAGTCATCTGTGTCAGGTCGTTCGTACCGAAGCAGAAGAACTCTGCCTCTTCCGCGATCTGGTCTGCCAGCAGAGCCGCACGCGGGATCTCGATCATCGTACCAACTTCGTACTTCAGATCGACGCCGCTGTTCTTGACTTCCTCGTCTGCCACTTCGACAACAATGTCTTTGACAAACTTCAGCTCCTTCTTGTCGCAGGAAAGCGGGATCATGATCTCCGGTACCAGCTTCCACTGCGGATGAGACTTCTGAACCTTTGCCGCAGCGCGGATGACCGCACGAGTCTGCATCTTTGCAATCTCCGGATAGGTGATCGCCAGACGAAGTCCGCGGTGTCCCATCATCGGGTTGAATTCCTTCAGGCCCTCGATAATATTCTTGATCTCTTCAACGCTCTTGCCCTGCGCGTCTGCGAGCTTCTTGATGTCCTCTTCCTCAGTCGGAACGAACTCATGCAGAGGCGGATCCAGGAAACGGATCGTCACAGGATTGCCATCGAGTGCCTCGAACAGCTGCTCGAAGTCGCCCTGCTGATACGGAAGGATCTTCTCAAGAGCAGCCTCACGCTCCTCAGCCGTATCCGCGCAGATCATCTCGCGGAATGCCGCGATACGGTCTTCCTCGAAGAACATATGCTCTGTACGGCAGAGACCGATACCCTCTGCGCCCAGCTCGCGGGCCTTTTTCGCATCCGCAGGCGTGTCGGCATTGGTCCGGACCTTTAATGTACGGTACTTGTCAGCCCAAGCCATCACGCGGCCGAAATCGCCGCCGATCTCCGGCTCGTTGGTCTTGATATCGCCGTCGTAAATCTTGCCGGTCGAGCCATCGAGTGAAATGTAATCTCCCTCATGATACTCATGTCCGCCAAGCTTGAATACCTTTGCTTCCTCGTCGATCTCGATCTCACCGCAGCCGGATACGCAGCAGGTACCCATACCGCGGGCAACAACTGCCGCATGGCTGGTCATGCCGCCGCGGACTGTCAGGATACCCTGAGCCGCATGCATACCCTCGATATCCTCAGGGGATGTCTCCAGACGAACGAGAATGACACGCTCGCCGCGTCCGCCGATGCCTGCTTCCTTTGCATCGTCAGCCGTGAAGTAAACCTTACCTGCCGCAGCACCCGGGGATGCCGGAAGTGCCTCGCCGATGACCTCGCCTGCCTTCAAAGCGTCGGGATCAAAGGTCGGATGCAGCAGCTGATCCAAGCTCTTTGCCTCAATACGAAGGACTGCTTCCTTCTCATCGATCTGTCCCTCGTCAACGAGATCGCAGGCAATCTTGATCGCTGCCGGAGCGGTACGCTTGCCGTTTCTCGTCTGCAGGAAATAAAGCTTCTTCTCTTCGATCGTAAACTCCATATCCTGCATGTCATGGAAATGGTTCTCCAGCTTCTGGGCGATCTCCATGAACTCTTTGTAAACCTCAGGCATAGCCTCTTCCAATGTGGAGATCGGCTGCGGCGTACGCACGCCTGCCACGACGTCCTCACCCTGCGCGTTCAGCAGGTACTCGCCGAAGATACCCTTTTCACCGGTGGACGGATTTCTCGTGAAGGCAACGCCTGTACCGGATGTGTCGCCCTTGTTGCCGAATACCATCGTCTGTACATTGACAGCCGTACCCCAGTCGCCCGGGATATCGTTCATACGGCGGTATACGATCGCGCGCGGGTTGTCCCAGGAACGGAACACTGCCTTGACAGCGCCCATCAGCTGGTCCTTTGCTTCCTGCGGGAAGTCCTCACCGATCGCGTCCTTGTAAATGGACTTGAAACGGTCTACGAGTGCCTTGAGGTCGTCCACATCCATCTCCACATCGAACTGGATGCCCTTCTTTGCCTTGACTTCATCGATGATCTTTTCAAACTCGGACTTGGATACTTCCATTACGACATCCGAATACATCTGGATGAAACGGCGGTAAGAATCATAAGCGAAACGGGGATTGCCGGTCTTTGCCGCAAAACCTTCCACTGCGACATCGTTCAGACCGAGATTTAAGATCGTGTCCATCATACCCGGCATGGATGCACGCGCGCCGGAACGGACCGAAACCAGAAGCGGATCATTCGGATCACCGAACTTCTTGCCGTTCAGCTCCTCAAGCCATTTCACATGCTCAAGGATCTGCTCCTCGATCTCTGCGGAAATCTGCTTGCCCTGATCATAATAATCCGTACATGCTTCCGTCGTCACCGTAAAGCCCTGCGGAATCGGCATACCGAGGTATGTCATCTCTGCGAGGTTGCAGCCCTTGCCGCCCAAGAGATTCCGATCGCTGGCTCTACCTTCTTCAAACTTGTAGACCCACTTCTTTGCCATTTCGTCTCCTCCTACATTATGATAAAATAAATATTGTAACCCGTGTCTCATTCTGCCCACCCGAAGGCGCGCACATACACGCAACGATTATTGTAACACAAATTCAAAGATATTCAAGCCCTATTCTACTCCCGGCGCAGCGCCTCGATCGGGCTGAGCCGTGACGCCTTGATCGACGGGATCAGTCCGAACACGACGCCGATCACCACCGAAAAGACGACCGAAACGACGATCGCCGGAATACTGATCCCCACCGGCGTGTCCGTGATCCGCGAAATGATGCCCGCCAGGATAATGCCGAAAATAATACCGAAAATGCCTCCCAAAAGTGTCAGCACCGCCGATTCCGTCAAAAACTGCGCCAGTATCCGCATCCGCTTCGCGCCGAGCGACCGTTTGAGTCCGATCTCCCTTGTCCGCTCCGTGACCGACACCAGCATGATGTTCATGACACCGATGCCGCCGACAAGCAGCGCAATGCTCGCCACCCAGATCAGAAGGCTGTTGGTGCTGTTGGACAGCTGCTGCTGGCTTTTCGCTTCCTCTGTCATGTCCGCCGCCTGGTAATTGGTATGGGAGCCGGCAGCCTTGGTAATGCTCTCCCGCATGATATTCTGCGCTTCCCTGCCGACCGCGGACATGTACTCAGTACTCTCCGCGCGGACATAAGCGTTCTGAGGCTCGTCAAAATTGTAGACGATCGGCCAGCAGGCATCCGGCAGAAGTACCGTGCCGTAGGTGCTTTCCTCATAGATCTGATAGTCATCCAAAGTCTTGATATCCGGTATAAAATCCTGCTTTGCCTCAAACAGCCCTACCACGACAAACGGCTCACTTTTGATCTCAATCGTCTCTCCGATCGGATCGCGCCCGTTGAACAAAATTTCCGCTGCCGCTGTATCGAGCATCACGACTTTACGGTAATTCGTCCGATCCGATTCGATAAAATGACGTCCTTTGTAAACGACATACCCATAGGTATTCAAAAAATGATCATCAATCCCATAGACCCGCGCGTCATCCAGCCTGAGCTGCCCATGCGTGATGAATTCCGCATAGATCCGCGAATAAAAAAAACTTGCGTCCACGACATGCCGTATATTACGGATCCGCTCCTTCTGCTCGTCTGAAATCAAAGATACGCCCTGTGGCATGCCGGAATAGCCGTCAAATTCAAATTCCGCCGTTCCCTGCATCAGCTTGATCTCGACATTGTTGTTGCCTTTACCGACCAGATTTTCCATGATCTGGTCATTCGTTCCCTTGATCGTCGATACGATCGCAATGATCGACGCGATCCCGATGATCACGCCAAGCATTGTCAGAAACGAACGCATCTTGTGCGTCCAGATCTCCTGCAGGGCTTCGATAATATTTTCACGCATGACTTTGCTTCTCCCATTTATATGCTTCACGCCGATGCATTCCCGTCAATAATAATCTTCGTACAGATCGTCAATCTCGCCTTCCACAGTGTTTGCTCCCTCGCGAACGCCCTCGCTGTACGGAAATGCAATATAATCGTCCTCCGTAATGCCGCCGGTTACGATATAAGTCTCTGTCTCCTGACCGGTAACCTCAAGTTCCTGCTTTATGAGTTTGCCATTTTCATCTGCCTTGTAAACATACTTTTTCCCGCCCTCATTGACAACAAATGCCTTGTAGAGATAAATGGGGTCTTTTTCGTCCTCATCCCCTTCATACTCTTCCGGCTTTGTCAATGAAACCTCGACGCTGTCCCCATCCGACAATTTGACATTGTCCTTTTCGATCCGTGCCGTCATCGGGTAGTACGAATCGTCCGTCTCATCATCAGAATAATGCTGCGCCAGTTCCGGCGACGCGTAAGGGGAAATATCCGTAATCTTTGCCGGATAGACCTTGCCGCTGTGCCAGCTCTTCACATAGATTTTGCTGCCAATATCGACGGTTCCCAATGTCCACTCATTAAGCGCTGTTTCCACAAAGAAACCTTCAAACGTAGAAACTGTAATGACAACCTCTCCTGCCTCAAGATTCTTTTTTTTCGGATTGTTGACCTGCGTCACCACGCCGTCGAGCGTGGATGTCACCGTATCGTCCGCTACTGCTTTCTGCGCCGCTGCCAGATTGGCGTTTGCCTCCGCAAGGTCAGTCGTCAGGCTTCGGATTTCATTTTCCGCTTCAATCTTTGCCTTACGCAGTTCCACTGCAGAGTAAACCTCCCCTGCATTGTCCACATAGACCACCTCGCCCGGCTGGTAATCAGATAAATCCGGTCCCGTATCCTCAGCGCCATCCTCTGCCGCACCGGCTTCCGGATCTTCGCTTTCCGCGGCGGACTCATTTGACTCATCTGCTGACGCATCCTCGCCATCCGCCGGAGCCTTGGCCGTATCTTCGTCCTCTTTTTCTATCGAACCGCCTTCTTCTGTTTCCTCTTCATCCTCCGGCTCTTCTTCCTCTTCCGGTACGACAAGCTGCTGCACGGCATTTAATGTATCAAGCGTCCTCTGTGCCCGCTTTAATCCCACTTCCACGCTGCGGACATCCAGTTCTTTTTGCTCCAGCTCTTCCGCTGCCTGTTGGGAATCATAAAGGATCAGCGGCGACCCTTTCTGAACCCTGGCGCCTTTTTTTACTTGAATCTTGACAATCGGTTTATCCGGATCATAAAGCACTGACTGGGAAGAACCTGTCGTAACCCTGCCGTCTATCGTATTCGAATAATCGTCCTCACTGCCATAATCCGCGTCACTGACCGGAATCACAAGGATATCCTCCTTATTCGATGCCGATATCCCGTAAATCACTCCGGCTATCGCAGCAAATACTGCTGCCATACTCACCACAGCGACTAAGATTTTCATCTGCAAAGACCATTTATTCCTTGTCATTTTGCCGATTTCCTTCCTGCATCCATTTAAGTCCGCTAAACAATTACCCTTCTTCCAGTACGCCGTCAAGCATCTTTGCCTGCCGTTTCGCGTGCGCCGCGATCTGCGCATCATGCGTGATCATAATGATCGTAATTCCCTCGTCATTGAGTGCCTGAAAAAGATCCATCACTGCCTTGCCCGACGCCGAATCCAACGCCCCTGTCGGTTCATCCGCCAGCAGTATCCGCGGACGGTTGATGATCGCGCGGGCAATCGCCACCCGCTGCTTCTGTCCGCCGGAAAGCTGGTTCGGACGGAAGGCCAGCCGTTCGCCAAGCCCCACGCGCTCCAAAGCTTCTTTTGCCCTCTGCTCGCGCTCCGCTTTTTCCACTCCGGCATACATCAGAGGCATACTCACATTTTTCATCGCGGACATTGAACCGAGCAGCTCAAAATTCTGAAACACGAATCCGAGCTTGTGCAGCCGCAGATCTGAGAGCTGATTGTCCGTATACGCGCTGACATCCTCGCCGTCGAGGATCATTTTCCCCTTGGTCGCCACATCCAGACAGCCGATCAGATTCATCATCGTCGTCTTTCCGCTTCCCGACGGTCCGGTGATCGCTATGTACTCTCCCTCATCTACCGAAAAATTGATGTCCTTTAACACCGGTACATCCATCTCGCCCTGCAGATAATTTTTATAAATATGCTGCATTTGAAGTATCACTTACTCGTCATCCTCCTCATCATCTTCTTCGTCGTCGCTGTCCTCGTCATCTTCGGCATTTTCATCGTCATCCTTCGCGTTCATATCGACCGTCTTCATGCCCGCGTGCACATTCTCATCCGGCTGCGCCAGATAATCCGCCATCGTAATGCCGTCCTCAATCCGGTAACGGTCCGCGTCTTCATTGTATTCGCCCAATGTCACCGACCGCTTCTCCAGGCGGCCGCTGCCGTTGTCCGCCCAGACATAAGGATCGTCGGTCTCTAAATCCACGATCATATAGGAATCCAGCTCGATCACTTCCTCCGGATTTTTCTTGAGCTGTCCGACATTTTCCTCAACATAGACATGCTGACCGACCGCAAGTCCTTCTGTCTTTTTCAGACTGATGTAAAACGGATAATTGGATGATACCGTCATTTCATCGCCGTCCTCGTCATATTCTTCGGCGGAAGCTAAAGTATTTTCTTTATCAATATTTGTAATCTTTCCCTTCCAATGGATATCATTGCTCACGCGGGAAAAGATAATGACTTTTTCGCCCTCATAGAGACTGGACAGATTCTGCTCGTTGACCTTCGCCTTGATCTGAAAGGTATTGATGTCCACAATCGTCAGGCCGCCGGAACTCTCACCCTCTTCCGTTTCATTCCCGAGCGATTTGACGACACCGCTGATCTCACTGGTGACCGTATCGCTGGCAAGAGAGTCTTCCATATTTTTTACTTCTTCCTGCTTCGTGGCAATTTCTGTATCCTTATTGCGCATGTCAATCTGCTTTTGCTGGATGTTTATCGCCAGTTCCTCTGCTGCCAGGTCATCCGTTGCCTCATTCCGCTCTGTATTCAATTCCGCGATATCGGCATTCATTGCGGCCCGCTCGTCCTGCATCCTCTGCAGTTCCAGCCTTGCATTGGCGATCTCTTCCTCTTTTTGGGAATTGTCATAGACTAAAAGGGGCGTACCGACCTCGACTTTGTCGCCGACCTTGACCTTATACTCCTTGACCGGCCGCCCATCGAGAGTCGCCGTCCACGAATTGTTGGACTCCACAATGCCCTGGAAGCGGTTGCGCATGCCGTTTTCCAGATTGCCCATCAGCCCGGAAACAGACGATACATAAACTTCCTCATTGGCATCTTCCGAAAACAGAAGCTCATAGATCCCTACGCCCGCGCCAATACAGATAATGACCGCGATGATCACGCCAAGTATTGTCCGGTTCCTTTTATTGTTCAATCCCGTATCCTTTTCCTGATTCATATACCCATCTCCACTGTAACCAATCCGTATTCTGGACAGCCACTCACCAACAATTACTTTATCGCACGAAAAGCCCGACACCTATCTGCCGGGCTTTTGCAAAGCGTTCCACCGCTGCATTGCATTCACTCTGTAACCGCAGCGCATGATACCGCTAATCAGTCTTCTTTCTTGTCCTCATCCTTGTCCTTGTCTTCTTCATCCTCATCATCGTCATCGTCTTCATCCGCAAAGAGATCGTCGTCATCGTCAAACGCGTCATCAAACTCATCGTCGAATTCGTCATCGTAATCCGGCACAAGATACTTGTACAGGGCATAAGCGATACCGCATACGCATGCGACCACCGCCATCACGATCAGTGTCGTCTTGACAATCTTTTTGATTCCTTGCATGTCATCCTCCTCTTTACGGCTTGTCAAACTGGTAACAGCAGCTATCCGCTCATCTACAATGCTCCTCAGCTTGTCTGTGTCGATGAGCGCAGCCAGATCATCTCTTGTAAGCTTTCTCATTGGTTTTCCCCTTTCCCTTTGTTCCAAATTTGTATGATGTCCGATCGCTCCATGCCAGACATCAAAAACACTTTCATAACTATATCATACTTTAGTCAGTTTTGCAAAGGATGCGAACATTTTGCGCACATTTCCTCCTTCGAAACGGACCGTCACCTCAAAATCCCTGCCGCCGTCGTTGATCGAGAGCACTTCTCCCTCGCCGAATTTCTGGTGGCTGACGCGGTCCCCGACTGCATAATCCAGCTCATTTTTCTCAATCTTTGTGCCGAAATCCCGGCTCATTTTCTTTTGATAGGTCGCCGCCGTCGTCGGCGATTTCTTCGGCGCCGGTACCGTCCTGCGGAAATGCGCCTTCCGCTCTACTGACTTTTCTTCTTCCACTGTATCATCCTCTTCCTCTACTGTAAAATTGTCATACGATCTCGGCTCGTACACTTCGCCGTTTAGAAGCTCTTTGGGAATCTCCCTGACAAAGCGCGAGGTCGCTGAGTAACGGGTCTCACCGCGGATCATCCGCATCTTTGCCGCAGTCATCACCAGCCGCTTTTTCGCCCGCGTGATGCCGACATAGCACAGCCGCCGCTCTTCCTCGATCTCCTCATCCGGATTGTCCGCCGTGATCGATAAAAACGACGGAAACAGCCCATCCTCCATGCCCGCAAGATAGACATTGTCAAATTCAAGCCCTTTGGCGCTGTGCAGGGTCATCAGCACCACATAGTCATCATCGCCCTCTAAACGGTCGATATCGGCAATCAGCGCCACTTCCTCCAAAAACGCCGAAAGCATCGTACGCCCGTCATCATCCTCGCCGACATAGTCCTTCTCAAAGCTTACAGCCTTAGAAACAAGCTCGTCGATATTTTCTATCCTCGTCTTTGCCTCATCGGTGCCTTCCAACTCCAATTCCGCGACATAGCCGGTCAGCTCCAGCACTTTTTTGATCAGCTCCGATACTGATAAATATTCCGCTTCCGCTTTTAAGCCCTCGATAAAGAGAACGAAATCATTCAGCTTGCTTTTTGCCCTGCCGATATTTGGAATCTCTTCTAATGTCTGCAGTGCCTGGTAAAAGCCGATCCCGACATCATCGGCGTAATCCGCCACCCGGCTGATCGTCGTCGCGCCAATGCCCCGCTTGGGCACATTGATGATCCGGCGGCAGGCAAGATCGTCTCTGGCGTTGTCAATCGTTTTCAGATAGGCGAGGACATCTTTGATCTCGCGCCTGCCATAAAAATTGACACCGCCGACGATCCGGTACGGGATATTCGACACCAAAAACTGCTCTTCCAAAAGTCTCGACTGCGCATTTGTCCGGTACAGCACCGCGCAGTCGCGGTAGTTGAAATTCCCGAAACGCTGCTGCTTTGCAATGTCTGACGCGATGAACAGCGCTTCCTCGGCACCGCTGTCAAACTGCCGGTAGATCACACGCTCCCCGGCGCCGTTGTCCGTCCACAATTTCTTTTCCTTGCGGCCGCGGTTGTTTTGAATGACGCTGTTGGCGACATCCAGTACAGTCTGCACCGAACGGTAATTCTGCTCCAGCTTGATGACCTTTGCGTCCGGAAAATGCTGCTCGAAATCCAAAATGTTGCGGATGTTTGCCCCACGGAACTTATAAATCGACTGGTCATCGTCGCCGACCACGCACAGATTCCCATGCGCTCTCGCCAAAAGCTCGATAAACGCAAACTGCGCCGTGTTCGTATCCTGATACTCATCCACCATGATATAGCGGAACCTGCTCTGATAAATGTTGAGCACCTCCGCGTCCAGCCGGAACAGCTCGACAGTCTTCATCAGCAGGTCATCGAAATCCATCGCGTTGTTGCTTCTCAGCCTCGCCTGGTATTCGGCGTAGGCGCGGGCAACCAAAAGCACATCCGGACTGGAACCCGCTGCCGCCGCGTAGCCTTCCGGCGGGATCAGTTCATTTTTCGCTGATGAGATCTTGTTTAAAAAATACCGCTCCTTGTATCGCTTAGGGTCAAGCTTCAGCTTGCGGATGACCTCCTTCATCACGGTCTTAGAATCGTCGGTATCGTAAATCGTGAACCGGTTGTCATAGCCGATCCGGTCGGCAAACCGCCGCAGTATCCGCACACAAGTCACGTGGAAAGTCGCCACCCAGACCATCTCGCCGCTGTCTCCCGCGAGCTTGTGGATGCGCTCTTTCATCTCCCCTGCTGCCTTGTTCGTAAAGGTGATCGCGAGGATATGGTAAGGCTCGACATGCTTATTCTCGATCAGGTATGCCACCCGGTGCGTCAGCACTCTTGTCTTGCCGCTGCCCGCCCCCGCGAGGATCAGCACCGGACCTTCGGTCTGTGTAATGCCCTCCAACTGGTTTTCATTTAATATCGCCTGCAGATCATCCATCATCTGGTTTCCTCAGCTTTACATCCCATCGTCATTTATCCTCCGGAATCGTTTTATTTCCCTGCTGCTTTTAAATAAGAAAGTACCAGCGCATAACCGTCATCGCCGTAATTGAGTGCCCGGTTGACCCTGCTGATCGTCGCCGTCGACGCTCCGGTCTTGTCGGCAATCTCCTGATAGGTCTTTTCCTCCGTCAGCATCCCTGCCACCGCGAACCGCTGCTGCATCGCCTCAAGCTCCCCCACCGTACACAAATCTTCAAAAAACCGGTACGCCTCGCCGCGATCCTTCAGTGTCAGCACGGCATCCATCAGACGGTCCATGCTTTCGGTGTGAATTTTCTTACTCACAACCAGCTCCTTTCTAAATCCTCAAAGGATGATCACTCCCCGTTGTCTCGCGTATTCCACTTCTTCCTCAGGCCAGATCGAGACCTGCACTTCCCCGATGTGGCATTTCCGCAGGAAAAACATCGCGATCCGCGACTGCCCGATGCCGCCGCCGATCGTATACGGCAGTCTCTGCTCCAAAATCGCTTTCTGGAACGGAAGCTCCGCCCGCTCCGGACAGCCCGCTTTTTCAAGCTGCTCCTTCAGCGAAACCTCATCGACGCGGATCCCCATCGATGACAGTTCTAACGCAATATCTGTCACAGGATAGTAGACGATAATGTCCCCGTTTAATCGCCAGTCATCGTAATCCGGCGCGCGCCCGTCGTGCTTTTGACCGTTGGAGAGCACATCACCGATCTGCTCCAAAAAAATAGCCCCGTACTCTTTTGCCGCGCGGTATTCCCTCTCCTTGACATCACAGTCCGGATAACGGTCGAGAAGCTCCTGCGTCGTAATGAAGGTAATCTCTTCGGGCAGGAAGCACTCCACATATTCGTAGCGGTTGGACATGTATTTTTCGGTCAGACGCAGGGCGTCGTAAACAGCCTTTACCGTATCGCGCAGTGTCTTTTCGTGCCGCGCCTCTTTGCTGATGATCTTCTCCCAGTCCCACTGGTCAACATAGATCGAATGGATGTTGTCGGTGTCCTCATCCCGGCGGATCGCGTTCATGTCCGCGTAAATGCCTTCACCCTCTTTGAAGCCGTAACGGGAAAGCGCCAGCCGCTTCCATTTTGCCAATGAATGGACGATCTCGACTTCGTGCCCGTCCTGCTCTTTGATGCCGAACGCCACCGGACGCTCCACGCCGTTAAGGTTGTCGTTCAGTCCGCTCTCCGGCTCGACAAACAGCGGTGCCGACACGCGCCGCAGGTTGAGCTGCGCCTGCAGCTGCTGCTGGAAGAAGTCTTTGACGCGTTTGATCGCGATCTGGGTCTGCTTTAGCGTCAGTGCGGGGTGGTAGTTTTCGGGGATTTCTATTTTTGCCATTTTTTCTCCTCCAAAAGCTACGGTAAAAACTGAAGCTATGTCCTACTGGAACGCTTGCGCTCCGGGCAAAAACGCAACGGTACTAAGCTCATGCTTCGCATTCACTAAGTGCCGGCGTTTTTAACGGTCCATACGGACATAGTTTCAATTTTTACCTTACTTTTCTAGCAAATAAAGCTAATCATAGTTCACAGTTTCCTACTGTCCGTGGGAAAGGAATGACATCACGGATGTTGCTGATACCGGTTAAATACATGACACAGCGTTCGAAGCCGAGTCCGTAGCCGGCGTGGCGGGTGCTGCCGTATTTGCGCAGATCCATATAGAAGCCATAGTCCTCTTCGCGCATGCCGAGCTCTTCGATGCGGGCTTTGAGCTTGTCATAATCGTCTTCACGCTGGCTGCCGCCGATAATCTCGCCGATA
Organism: Lachnospiraceae bacterium; assembly: GCA_017470735.1. Lineage (GTDB taxonomy): Bacteria > Bacillota > Clostridia > Lachnospirales > Lachnospiraceae > RGIG4930. The sequence goes on from JAFUYB010000022.1 coordinate 104,624, forward strand.
CCGGGTACAAGGCAGTCCATCGCCGCAACGGTCTTGCCGTCGTCGTTTTGCTTCATATAGAATGCCTTGATCTCCTTCGGATAATCGGTCACAAAGACCGGCTTTTTAAACAGCTGTTCCGTCAGGTAACGCTCGTGTTCGGTCTGGAGATCCACGCCCCACGAGACCTTGTAATCGAATTTGTCGTTGTGCTTTTCAAGCTCCGCAATGGCATCGGTGTAGGTAATCCGCCCGAAGTCCGCGTTTGCCACATGCTCCAAGCGTTCGATCAGCCCTTTGTCCACGAACTTGTTGAAAAATTCCATCTCAGCAGGCGCGTGTTCGAGCACATAGCGGATGATGAATTTCAGCATATCCTCCGCGATCGCCATATCGCCGTCGAGATCACAGAAAGCCATCTCCGGCTCGATCATCCAGAACTCCGCCGCGTGGCGCGTCGTGTTGGAATTCTCCGCGCGGAAGGTCGGACCGAAGGTATAAATATTTTTAAAAGCCATCGCAAAGGTCTCGCCGTTGAGCTGACCCGAAACGGTCAGGTTCGTCGGCTTACCGAAGAAATCCTTGGAATAATCGATCTGCCCGTTTTCATCCTTCGGCGCCGTCAGCGGGTCGAGGGTCGTCACCGAGAACATCTCCCCGGCGCCCTCCGCGTCGCTTCCGGTGATGATCGGCGTATGCACATAGACAAAATCCCGCTCCTGGAAGAACTTGTGGATCGCATATGCCGCCAGCGAACGCACGCGGAACACCGCCTCGAAGGTATTCGTCCGTGCCCGCAGATGTGAGATCGTCCGCAAAAATTCCATCGTGTGGCGTTTGGGCTGCAGCGGATATTTCGGATCGGAAGCACCCTCGATCACGACTTCCTTTGCCTGCATCTCAAACGGCTGCTTCGCGTCCGGCGTCAGCACGATCTCCCCGGTGGCGATCAGCGCCGCCCCGACATTCTGGGAGGATATCTCCTCAAAATTGTCCAAATGATTATCATAAACGATCTGCAGCGGTGAAAAATAGGTCCCGTCGTTTAACACAACGAATCCGAATGATTTGGAGTCCCGGATGTTCCGGATCCAGCCTCCGACCGTCACTTCTTTTCCCGCATATGCATCCGTCTTTTCATACAGCTGTCTGATGTCCGTCAAGTCCATGTGCGTCTTCCTCTCTATGGCATTCCATTCAAAAACATATTTATCTAGTTTAACTCACTAAAACTAAAATTTCAATATCTCTTGCCCGTCCGGTTTTTCTTTTTGGATCACGCCCCAGGATAAGAATATCGGGTACAGATAGCTTGCCCCAAAGGTACGCAGCCGCTTCGGACCTTTTACCATGCCTTCCCGCTCCTGTACCTCGAGCGCATTGGTAAATGCCAGATTGACCGATGAGCGCGTCAGCGATTTGCTCTTTTCTTTCCGGTCCACGACCAGCTCATCCGTCGGCTCGCCATTGCGTCCGATGTTGATCGTATAACTGAATTCCAGACTGCCCTTGCCGCTGCGCCCGGATGTGTGAAACGGCATCCCCTGATGGAGCACCAGGCATTCCCACAGAAGCTCTGTCCAGTCATCGCCGTTTGCAACAGCTTCCAAAAGCATTCTTACCGCTTCTTTCCGTTCTGTTTTTTCCGCTGTTTGAGAGTGTTTCAAAATATAAGCCTCCCGACCTTTGTAAACCCATTTTCCATATCATATGCCCGAATCTTCACATCGTCCACCAGATAAAAGACATCGCCGATGTAAATCCCGCGGATGCCCTCCGCGGTCACGCCCTTTGACGCTTTCTCGCCCAACTGCTCTAAAAAACCGGCTCCGTCGTAGGAATGCAGAAAATAGATATGCTTCTCCTCACTCGTCCCGTCCGCGTAGTTGTCATAATACGAATCCGCGCCGAACCCGATCAGATTCTTGGACGGATCGACCAAAAGCGCCTTGTAATCGGAAAGCCCCGGCACATTGTCGTAACCGTAGCCATCCTCCGACGACTCTGTCCGTGTGTTCAAGATCACATGGGATTCCTCCCTGACGTCCGCCGGATCGGAAATGTCAAACATCGACAGTTTGATGCCCAGCTCGGCACTGGTCTCCTCATCCGTATCATAGCCGATCCCGAGCAGATGGCTGTCATCCCAAAAATGCAGGTAATCCGAAAATCCGGGGATTTCCAGGCTGCCCAGCAGCTTTGGCTCTGTCGGATCCGATAAGTCGATCGAAAAGACCGGATCGTGGTTTTCATAAGTCACAAGGTAGAGCATATCATCCAGAAACCGCGCCGCTTTGATATCCTCTCCCTTCGCAAGTCCTGTCAGTTTCCCGATGCGGTGCATTTGCCGGTCAAAAATGTAAACCCCGCTCGACTGACGGTCGTATCCGAATGCCGTCGTCGCTACACGTAAGTTCCCTTTCGCGTCCTCATCGATTGAAAAGCTGCTCTCCAAAGTCCCCGGTACCGCGTTTACGCCAACGGGCTTGAATTTCCCTTTCGCGTAGGCAAACCGGAACAGATCCATCCGCTGGCGGCTTCCGCTGTAATCATTGTACTCCACCACGATCGCATCGCTTGTCACATAGACATCCGAGGAATCGATGTAGATCACCTTTTCATCCACAGCCTGCGCCGGCTCATCCAATGACAGAGAAGTCATCGTATAGGTCGAATAATTGCCCAGCTCCCGCGTCAGGTAAATATCATTCACTTCGGGCAGCTCGCCCATGACCCGCGGCACATCGTTTCCATAGTACCAGGAAAACAGATACAGATATCCGTCCGCGATCCGCGAGCTCTGGTAATTCCCCTCGACCGAAAACTGACCCAGCTTTTTCGGATGGGCACGGTCGCTGATATCATAGGTCACAGCCACCATCTCGTTGCCGTCCGCGATCCGGTAGACATCCCTTCCCGCAATATCCCTGTCATCTGCCGTCTGCAGGTCAAGATCCAAAGTGTAGCTGTCGCCGACCATGACCATTTTATCTCCTGCAATATACAGATCGCGGAGGATCGAATCATCTCCGCCAAAATCCGGCAGGAACTCCGTAACCAGCGAAAGCTGCTTTCCATTTGCCGCCACGATGCGCACCGTATCATTGTCACTGACACTGTAAATGTACTGCCCGTCCGTCTTTACGATGTCTCCCTCGTCCACATTTTCTTCCCTGAGATTGGTCGAAGAATGGTCTCGCGCATTCCCTGCATCCGATTCCGACGACGATGCCTTTTCCTCTGCAGCCGAAGTCTCATAGTCAACATCCTCCTCTATCGCATAGCCGCCGTTGGCCACATCGTATAACCCATAGGAAGAATGACTGTTTTCCAGCTTCTCCTTTAAGGCATCATAATCCTCCACAGTATAAAGCAGTCCACGGAAAATGCCGGATATCTCATCGCTGTCATCTGCGTCAACGGCGGCAGATGCATCCTCATCGGCTTCGTTGCCTGTATCCAGATCTACATCCTCGCCGGCAAACGGATCCTCTCCCATCCATCCGCTGTTTAACGCCCCGACATAGAGCACCACCATAAACACTACGATGACAGCTGCCGCGACAATATGATTTTTCCCGATCCAATGCTTCCAATGCTTCATACGGTCACCTCTCCCACTTGTCCGCCAGCGAATTGATCTGATCCGCGAATTTGCCAAGGTCTTTATTGGCCATACCCTCACAGCGTTCGATCACATGCATCAAACGCTTGCCTGCCGCCACAAGCCTTGCGAAAGCGTTGGACGCGGCACGGGTCAGCTTCGGCTTCCTCTCCTTCATCTTTCTCGATCCGATCTCGACCTGCCGGCCCGTGATCAGATCAAAGGAATCCCCTGAGTACGGCGCATACGCGCTGGTTCCTACTGTATCCGCCACGGTCCGCGCAAATTCATCGACGATCTCATTGTCGCCATGCACGATGAATATCTTTTTCGGCGGATGCTCAAATGCCTGTATCCAGGTCAGAAGACCTTTCCGGTCCGCATGCCCGGAAATACCGGGCAGGTTTTCAATGCGGGCGCTGACATTTACGGTCTCACCGAACAGCCTCACCTCTTTTGCTCCGTTTAAGAGCGCGTTCCCCAGCGTGCCCTGCACCTGGTAGCCGACAAAGAGGATCGTGCATTTTTCATTCCACAGATTGTGCTTCAAATGATGGCGGATACGCCCCGCCTCGCACATGCCCGACGCGGAAATAATGACCTTGGGCGAATGGTCGGCATTGATCATCCGTGACTCATCCGAGCTGACAGTAATGCGCAGACCCGCGAATCCGATCGGATTGCGCCCTTGACTGACCAGCTCGATCGCTTCTTCGTCATAGCAGTCCTGGTAATTCTCATGGAAAATATGGGTCGCCTCAACCGCCAGAGGGCTGTCCATATAGACAGGGAAATTCTCCCTGCCGTCGATCAGATGCTCCTCCTTGATCCGGCGGATGAAGTAGAGCATCTCCTGCGTCCTGCCGACAGAAAATGCCGGAATGACCAGATTGCCTCCCTTTTCGTACAGTGTCTCGCGGATCACATCGGCAAGCGCCTGCGCGAAGTCGGGAATGTCGCCGCGCTCACGGTCGCCATAAGTCGACTCCATCAGCACATAATCCGCCTCCGCAATGTACTCGGGCTTTTTGATCAGCGGCTTCCTGCGGCTCCCGATGTCCCCCGAAAAGACCACCTTCCGCTGCTCGCCTCCTTCGGTCAGCCACAGCTCAATGGACGCGGATCCCAGCAAATGCCCTGCGTCGATAAAACGCACGGATATCTCATCCGCGATCTCCAGCCTCTCATGGTAGGCGCAGGCGACGAAAAGCTGCATCACGCCGACTGCGTCGTCCATCGTGTACAGCGGCTCCACCTCGGATTTTGCGGCGCGCTTTGCCTTGCGGTTCTTCCATTCTGCCTCCGACTCCTGGATATGCGCCGAATCACGCAGCATAATGTCGCACAGCTCGCAGGTCGCCGGCGTCGCAAAAACCGTCCCGCGGAACCCTTGCGCGTACAACAGCGGCAACAGCCCCGAATGGTCAATGTGCGCGTGGGTCACAAAGACATAGTCAATCTCTGTCGCATCCACGGGAATGGACTGATTCTCATAGGTATCCGGTCCCTGCTCCATGCCGCAGTCCACAAGCAGATGCTTGTCCCCGACCGATAGATAGTGGCAGCTTCCTGTCACCTCGTGATCTGCCCCAATAAATGATATGACCATATCGTTCCCCTTTCCGTTGACCCTGAAAAACGAGATGTGTTCAATGTAAAAACTGCCTCCGGCGGAATACGCCGAAAGCAGTCTGTTTCGTTTGATAAATCAGCTTCCGCTCTTCTTTAAGAAATCCGGTATCTTGATGTCCTTTTCGGAAATCGTGCTGGTCACCTCCGGCTTGGCAATACCGTCTACCTTCGGCGTCGGAAGCGGTCCGGTGCTCTGCGCTGCCGCGCTCGGCCGTGCTGACGGTGCAAGTGTCGCCGCGCCGCCTGACGGTGCAGCCCCCGTACCTGCCGCCGGAGTCGGACGGGTCAATGCCGGACGCGGTGTCGCCGGCCGGGTAAAGGATGAGGTACTCTGATACTTCATCCGATCCAAAAAGCTCGATCCCTGCGCCTTGGCGGACTCATCCTCTAAGCCTGTCGCGATCACGGTAACGGTCACTTCATCGGTCATCGTCTCATCGACCTTGACACCAAAGATGATATTAACATCCTCACCGACCATATCACGGACATAGGATACGGAATCGTTGGCATCCATCAGGGATACATCACCGGAAATATTGACGATCACATCGGACGCGCCCGAAATCGTCGTCTCAAGAAGCGGGCTTGCGACAGCCGCCTGTACTGCCTCGGAGGCCTTGTCGTCGCCCTTGCCCGAACCGATACCGATGTGGGCAAGTCCCTTGTCCTTCATAACCGTCTGGATATCGGCAAAATCGAGATTGATCAGCGCCGGTACATTGATCAGGTCAGTAATGCCCTGCACGCCCTGCTGCAATACTTCGTCTGCTTTTTTCAACGCTTCCTTGATCGAAGTCCTGCGATCTACGAGCTCTAACAGACGGTCGTTCGGGATCACGATCACGGTATCCACACTGTCCTTGAGCCGGTCGATGCCGCCTAATGCATTGACCATGCGGGTCTTTGCCTCGAAGGAAAACGGCTTGGTCACGATACCGACCGTCAGAATCCCCTGCTCCTTGGCAATCTGCGCCACGACAGGTGCCGCTCCGGTGCCCGTACCGCCGCCCATGCCGCAGGTAACGAATACCATATCCGCGCCTTTGACTGCCGAAGACAGCTCTTCCATGCTCTCCTCTGCCGCCTTTTCACCAATCTCAGGCTGGCCGCCGGCTCCCAAGCCCTTGGTCAGCTTATCCCCGATCTGGATCCGGGTCGGCGCCTTACACAGATTCAGCGCCTGCTGGTCTGTATTGACTCCGATAAACTCTACTCCTGCAATATTCTCATCAATCATGCGGTTGATCGCATTGTTGCCGCCGCCGCCGACACCGATCACGATGATCTTGGCTCCGGCATCCAGTTCATTCGTTACAATCTCAAGCAAAGGTCTCCTCCTCGTATTGCAAAATACTCCCTCAATAAATACACTTAACTATGATAATGTTTTTGCCGACAATTATCAACCCATTTTTTGAAAAGTTTCTGAAAAATACAGATTTCTACTGCTCCTTCTCAAACACAATATCTGTATTCTCCTCGCTCCATTCTTCTAAATGTAGTGTTCCGCTCTGTTTTTTCAGCTTGGGCAGGATGTAAGGCAGCCGCCGCAGCTTCTCGGCGATGTTTGCCCTGGTTCCGAGATTTACCAGGATATTTCCGGTCGTAAAAGTGATCGTTCCGTCTTTTGAAAAAGTAACCGACGGGACTTCAAGCCCCTCCCTGTTGATCTCCTCCTGGATCGTCAATATCGTTTTGACATTGCTCTCCCCGACCGGCAGCCTTTTTTTTGGCTCCGCGTTTTTTGCCGTCAGTCCGATGACACGGAACACATCCTCCAACAGCCTCTCCGACACCTCAAGCACATTTCCGTCTTTTCCGTAGTAGACATACGCATCGCCCTTTTCCGATCCGACAAAGCCGTAGGGCTCCTTCTCCACGACATGGATCACCAGCGTGTTGCGGCTTTTCATCGTCACCTTATAGCTTTCGACAAATGGAATGTCTTCCCGCGGAAACAGAAAATTGCGTACCGTCGCATACACTGCATTTTCATCGTATTTATCGGTCAGGACATACTCTTTGATCTCTTTGTCAGAACAGATCGTATTTCCTTTGATCTTGACGGTCTGTGTCTGGCAGAAAAAAATGATCGCCGCTGCAATGATGATGCCCAAAATAATAACAAACAGCAGTATATTCAACAGATAATAGCGAAATTCGGAATGTCGTCTGATCTTTTCCCGTCTCATAGCTTACTCCAGGCGGATGCCGCGCGAGACTGCCATCGCGACTCCCATCTCAAACAGCAAAAACATAACGGATGTGCCGCCGTAGCTGATGAACGGCAGCGTAACGCCGGTATTCGGCAGCGTATTGGTCACGACGGCAATATTCAAAATAACCTGCAGAGAAATATGGATCATGATCCCAATCACGAGATACGACCCAAACATATCCCGCGCATTGTAGGCAATGATCATAAAGCGCCACAGCAAAAGCAGATACATTAAGATCACGCAGATCGCGCCGAAAATGCCAAGCTCCTCACAGACGATCGAAAAGATCATGTCGTTCTGTGCCTCAGGAACATAGCCGAGCTTCTGCATGCTTTCCCCGAGCCCTTTGCCGAACAGTCCGCCCGAGCCGATCGCGTAGAGCCCCTGGAGCGTCTGGAAGCCCTTTTCGTATTTTTCAGGATGCAGCCAGACATCGATACGGTCGCTCCGGTAGCCGACCCCCGAAATAAAGAACACGATGCCGATCGCGCCGATTGCCATAATGACGATAAACGCGCGGTAATCCGGCGACGCGACAAACAGCATCCCGAACGCGATGCCCGCGATGATGACCGCCGTACTCAGGTTGTTGTAGGCCACCGGGATCAGCAGGGGCACGATATGGAAAAACGCGCGCACGACATTGTGCCAGTCACGCAGGCTCTTTGCCGAATCCGCAACCAGCGCCGCCAGATAGATGATGACCGCGAGCTTTGCGAACTCCGACGGCTGGAACGACAGCGGTCCGAAATAGATCCACCGCGACGACGAGCCCTGTGCCGTACCGATAAAGATCACGAGCACGCAGAGGATGAACGCGCCAAAATAAAACAGTCCGGAAAACCGTTTCAGCCAGCGGTACCCCGTGATATTAAGCCCGACAATGCCGGCAAAGCCCAAAGCCGACGCCAAAAGCTGGCGCTTTAAGTAATGCAGGGAATCCTCATACTCCAATGTGGCCATGTACGCGCTTGTACTGTAAAGCATGACCAGCCCGAACGCAAACAGCAGCATGACGATCGCCAGCAGGCCGTAATCAAAATACGCTATGGAACGCACACGGCGCCGTTTTTTTATCGACACTGTCTTTGTCCTTGACGCCATTTTCTCACTCCGCCAGATTCTTCGCGTATTGGGCAAACAGCCGTCCACGCTCCTCATAGTTTTTAAACATATCCCAACTCGCGCACGCCGGAGACAGCAGCACCGCGTCCCCCGGTTCACTCTTTTCATAACAGATGTTCACCGCATCCTCCAGCGTCTCCGCCATTGTCAGATCCGTAAATCCGTGCCGCCTCGCGCATTCGGCGATCTTGTCCTTTGTCGCCCCGATCAGCACCAGATGCTTTATCGTACCGCCAAAGCTTGCGATCCATTCGTCGTAGGACGCGTCCTTGTCGTAACCGCCGCCGATCAGCAGCGTCGGACGCTCCATTGCTTGTACTGCCTTGATCGCCGCGTCAGGATTTGTCCCCTTGGAATCGTTGTAGAATTTTACATTGTTTTTCTCACAGATATACTCGATCCTGTGCGCTACGGCGACAAACTCCCGCAGCCCCTTGCGGATCAGATCCAGCGAAATCCCGAACGCGTGGCAGATCGCCGTCGCCGCCGCCGCGTTCTCGTAATTGTGTACGCCAAGGATCTGCAGGTCTTTGACATCAATGACCTTGACCGTCTCACCGTCTTTCGCCTGCCAGATCGCGCCGTCTTGGTAATACACGCCTGCTTCCAGCTGTTGGCTGCTTGAGAACCAGATCACCTCGCAGGAGAGCGTCCCGCCAAACCTCCGAAGTTCGATGTCGTCATAATTCAGCACGCAGAAATCCTCCACGCCCTGGTAATCGGTAATGGATTCCTTGGCACGGATATAGTTTTCCATACTGTGGTGACGGTCCAGATGATCCGGAGTAATATTCAAGATTGCCGACACATGCGGCGCAAAGGTCGAAATCGTCTCAAGCTGGAAGCTTGAAATCTCTGCCACGATCACGGATTCATCCGTCGTGTCCGCCGCGACTGAGGTGTAGGGAATCCCAATATTGCCAACCACCCGCGTATCCGCAAACGCCATTGACATGATCTCCCCCACCAAAGAAGTCGTCGTCGTCTTGCCATTCGTGCCGGTGATCGCCGCTACCCGCCCTTTCCCGAGGCGGTAGGCAAGCTCAATCTCTCCCGAAATGACAACGCCCCGCTCCCGCAGTTCATTGACAAACGGCAGATCCGTCGGCACGCCCGGACTTAAAACACAGATGTCCGTATTATCATAAAGCCCGTCGGGAAATGCCCCGCAGACAATCTCCGCGTCCTTTAAATGGGCGTGCTTTGTCCGAAGCGCGTCCGTATCCAGATTTTCATTTCCGTCATAGAGCGTATACGGCAGTTCTTTCCGCCACAGCAGCCTTGTCGCGGCGATCCCGCTGATGCCCGCTCCGACGACCAGATAATTTTTCTTGGCCACAACTGTCTCCTTGCTTTTCCAATTTCACTGCCGGCCGCTTGGCGGCAGTGATGCCGCGCCGGCTGAATCGTTATCAGTTCCTTACTGCAGCCCGACGAATCCGATGAGGCATAACAGCAGCGTCACGATCGAAAAAATCGTCACTACCTTCGTCTCCGACCATCCGCCCAGCTCGAAATGGTGGTGGATCGGCGCCATCCGGAATATCCGCTTGCCATGGGTCTTTTTAAAATATCCGACCTGCAGGATCACAGAAATCACTTCGATCAGATAAATAAACCCGACGATCAGGATAAAAAGCGGCAGATGCAGCATGTACGCCATGCCTGCCACGAATCCTCCGAGCGCGAGCGATCCGGTGTCGCCCATGAAGATCTGCGCCGGATAGCAGTTGTACACGAGAAACGCCATCAGCGCGCCTGCCATGGCCGCGCCGACCGGCGCGATGTCCAATCCCAGATATACCGCCGCCGCCGTAAAAAATCCCGCCACGATCACGGTCACGCTCGAAGCCAGGCCGTCCAGTCCGTCCGTAAAATTCGTGCCGTTAACCGTTCCGATCACCGCGAAATACAAAAGCGGGATCGCCAGTACGCCAATGTCCAGCGTGTTTTGCGAAAACGGAATCCGCATCCAAAGGCCGATGTCCGACACGCCTACGACATACACCAGAAATCCGGTCGTCACAACGATCTGCAGCAGCATCTTCTGCCACGCCAGAAGCCCGTCCGTGCGGTGCAGGATTACTTTTAAATAATCATCCAAAAAACCAATAAGGCCGAACCCGACCGTCAGGATCAGGACCGGTAAAATGTCGGGCGCAATCCGCAGATAAAAGCATCCCGTCACCAGTACCGCGCACAGAATGATGACTCCGCCCATCGTCGGCGTGCCGGTCTTTTTCTGGTGCGACTCCAGTTCTTCCCGCTCCGTCTGTCCCGCTTTTTTCCCTCGCAGGTATGATATCACTGCCGGTCCGACCGCCAGTCCGATCACAAACGCGATCAGCACCGGAAGCACAATTGTCGTAAATACCATTTGTCTCCCCTTACCTTTTATTGCTCTGCCGCAGCCGTCTCGACTGCCTCCGTCGGTTCAATGCCCATATACGGCAGGATCTGCTGCAGCACATTGTGAACGATCGACTGCGCGTAATTACTGTGCGCCTGGTCATCCGTGTTCGGCACATCGATAATGCAGTAGATCAGCACCTGCGGGTTCTTCTGCGGCACATACCCGATGAAGGATACCAGATAATTGCCCGCCGAACGGGGCTGTTTCTCCGCCGTGCCCGTCTTTCCGCCGATGTCGTAGCCGTCTACGCCTGCAATCGCGCCCGTCCCGCTTGCCACGACCGAGCGCAGATAATCCTTCATCTGTTCGGAGGTCTCCTGCGAAATCGTCTTCTTCTGCACGACCGCGTCAAAATTCCTGACGACATTGCCCGCGTCATCCGAAATATGGTCGACGACATGAGGCAGATAGAGCGTCCCGCCATTGACGATCGATGCAAAACCGCTCGCCAGCTGTATCATCGTCGTATTAAAATTCTGTCCGAATGAGTTGGTCGCCAGGTTGATCGTGTGCGTCAGCTGATCCCGGTTATAGACCAGGGTGTCCGTCCGTGCTTCCCCGGGCAGGTCGATCCCCGTCCGCTGTCCGAAGCCGAACAGTCTCTGGTAATCCGCAAAGGTATCGGCACCGATCACATACGACATCTGCATCAGCGCGTCGTTGCAACTCTGCCCTAGGGCGCCCCGGATGTCAAGCATCCCATGTCCGTTGCGGTTGACGCATTTGACATCGTAATCCGCAATGTGCTCGTAGCCATCGCAGTAATAAGCCTCGTTCCCGCTCAGCTTGCCGGTTTCCAATCCGCATGCCACCGTAAACGGCTTGAAGGTCGAGCCGGGCTCATAGGTCGAAGTGATGCAGAAATTCTGCCACCGCTCGTTCAGCGCGTCCATCTTTTCGTCTTCCGACATCTGCTTGCGCTCTTCCTTGGTAAGCACATTTTTCAAATTCCACGGATCATTGAGGTTAAATGTCGGGTAATTCGCCATCGCGAGTATGGCCCCGCTCTGCGGATCCATGACAAGCACTGCCGTATTGTGGCTGCCCGGCGAATCCTCGCTCTCATACTGCTTGTTCCAGGCAAGGATTTCCCTCTCCACGATCGTCTGGATGTTGACATCGATCGTCGTCACGACCGTATTGCCGTTCTCGGGCTCGATCACGGCGGATTCCACATTGTTGTCCGTGTTGACATAGCCGTAGGACCGCCCGTTCGTGCCGTTCAGCTCCTGGCTGTAATACAGCTCCAGACCGCTCATCCCCGCATTGCCCGAGGTCGTAAACCCGAGCATTGACGCCGCAAGCGAATCATAGGGGTACTCCCTTTGGTATTCTTTTTCAAACCAGATGCCTGCCACTTCTTTCGCGGTCTTGTCATCGTCGTAGAGTTTTTGGAACTCGCTCATTTCCTCATAGGAAACCTTTTTCGCCAAAACCGTGTACTGCTTCTTCGGATCGTCCGCTAACAGAGTGCGCACCTTTCCGGTGTCGATTTCGGGAAAACACTCCGACAGATGCGCGAGCGTCGTATCGATCTTGTCCGCGTTCGCGTTCAGCACCTTGCAGTCGAGGATCACATTGTACACATCCACCGAGGTCGCCAGCACCGTCCCGTGGATATCCGTGATGTCCCCCCGCTGGTAAGGGATGATCTGGCTGTCATACTGCTGCTGAGCGAGAATGATCCGCTCATACTTTTCCCCGCTGGAATATTCGATGTACGCTAAACGCGCGATCAAAATCACAAAAAGAACGCAAACCACCATGTACACAAACCACAGGTTCCGTTGCATTCTCTTTAAGATTCTTTTATAAATGTTTCTTTTTTTTCTCCGTCGTCTTTTTGCCATAGTATCTATGCTATGCCACGACGCATCCGCCTGCACCTTCTGGCGTCACGAATCGTCACTCTACTTCTTCATACTGGCTCATGAAATCTTCATCGTCAATAGTATAATACACTATTTGGTCACTGTTTGCATAGACCATACCCAAATCTTTCATCGCGACTTTCTGGATCCTGCCCAAATTCGCAGTCGTCGAGATCCGGCTTTTTGCTGCCGCATTCTCGGTCTTTAAGGTCGCAATCTGCTTTTCGAGACGGGAAATATTGTTCATGCTCGTCGTGATCCGGTTCTGGATATGGACATACGCCACAAAAAATGCTCCCATCAGTACGACACCCATCATCAGTGCCATGGTATAACGGCGGTTTACCCGCTTGGCTTTCCTGTGCGCGCGCAGCCGTGCCCGGCGCTCCATTTCCTGCTGTTCATAAAGCTCACGGGCGCGGTCTTCTCTTGTCGGCAGTGCCACCGCATCGTATCTGCGTACTGCATTGCCGTCAGCGTAATAGTATGTCTGAAATTGTGCCATTTGTCAAAAACTCCCTACTATTCCCTTAATCCTTTTACTTGCTGCTCCCCATGCTTTGTTGATAATGGTTATCTTTGTCCCCTTCGTTCAAACACCCGAAGCTTCGCGCTTCTTGCCCGGCTGTTCCTCTTCATTTCCGCCTCTGACGGCAATGTCGGTTTTCTCGTGATGACCCGCCCCTTCGACTGCTTGCCGCAGACACATACCGGCAAGTTTTTCGGGCAGGTACACGGGTCTTCATTTCGCCGGAATGCCTGCTTGACGATCCGGTCCTCTAATGAGTGGAATGTGATCACACAGAGCCGTCCTCCTGCGGAAAGCAGGTCGATCATGCCGTCGATGCAGCCCTTTAAGGTGCCCAGCTCGTCATTGACTTCGATCCGCAGCGCCTGATACACCCTCTTGGACGGATGCCCGCCGCTGCGCTTGTACTTCATCGGTATCGCCTCATCAATGATCCGGTTCAGCGTGCCTGCCGTCTCGATCGGCGCGTCCTGCCGCTTGGCAATGATCCGCTCCGCGATCCTTCTGGCAAACCGCTCTTCACCGTAGTCACGGAAGATCTTTGTCAGTTCATCGCCGCTGTATGTGTTGACAACTGTCGCGGCGTCCAGCTTGCTGCTTTGATCCATCCGCATGTCGAGCCTTGCATCTTCCTGCATGTAAGAGAATCCCCTCGATCCCTCATCCAGTTGATAGGATGACACCCCCAAGTCCAGCAGGATGCCGTCCACTTCCTTATACCCCAATTTGTTTATAATCATGTTCATTTGTTCATAATTCGAATTGACGATAGTTACGCTGTTTCCGTAAGGTGACAGCCGCTTGGTCGCCGCCGAAATCGCATCCGCGTCCCGATCGATCCCGATCAGCTTTCCTCCCTGCAATTGTTTTAAAATCGCCTCGGAATGTCCGCCGCCGCCGAGTGTCCCGTCCACATAGATTCCCTTTTCTCTGATTCGCAGTGCCTCGACGGATTCTGTCAACAATACAGAAGTGTGTTCAAATTGTTTCTTCTTTTCCTCCATTACAGCGCCAACCCTAAATCTGCCATGTGTTCCGCTATTTCGTCCATGTCGTCATAGCCGCAACCCTGCTCCCATCTCGTCCTGTCCCATATCTCGATCCGGTTCAGGACGCCGACCAGAACAACATCTTTTTTCAGACCGGCAAATTCCCGTAATACCTGTGGCAACAAGATGCGTCCCTGCTTGTCAAGCTCCATCTCTGCCGCTCCGGCAAAGAAGAACCTCGCAAACTTCCGGGCATCCTTGGTCGTCAGCGGGATCTCACGGAATTTCGCTTCGATTCCCGCCCACTCTTCGTTGGAGTATACAAAAAGGCAGTTGTCCAGTCCTTTCGTCACGACGAACTCGCCGCCGAGCTGCTCCCGGAACTTAGCCGGCATGATCAGACGCCCTTTGGCATCAACGCTGTGCGAATATTCGCCCATGAACATGCCGGCTCACCTCCTGTCTCTTATACTCCACTGTGGCATCCCACTTCCCACCATTTTGAACCACTTTTTACCACGCATGTCTATAATATCCCCCTTCTTCGCGGATTGCAAGGAAAATTTTGGGGTAGATTTCAAGGTTTTTCCGGTGTTTTGTGGGTGGGGGATCATCCCATACTATATATTGTGGTCTGTATTTTACCGCAACGCTATATGTTGGAGAAACAAAAAGAAACACCCGCAAGAACGGGTGTTTTGGTGATTTCAGAGAAAATCAAATATGTCAGATTGTCTTCTTTTTATAAAACAGCACCGCCGCGGATACGATAACGCAAATCGCCGCGAGGCACTGGGATACGGCAAGATCCGTTCCCAAAATATGAAGCTGGTCGGTGCGCAGGCTTTCAATCCAGAAGCGCCCTGCCCCATACAGCAGCAAATAAGAAAAGAAAATTTCACCGTCCCATGTTTTTCTCTTCCGGACGAAAAAGTATAAAATCAGAAATACACCGATATTCCACAGCGATTCGTAGAGAAATGTCGGATGGACGCTGATCCAGTCGATACCGGATTCCGCCAAAAGGTGTTTTTGCATTTCATCCGTGACCGCTTCGGGCTGGCGGACTGCGTCAACCGGCAGCCGCATCGCAAAGAGATTGTCGGTGTAGCTGCCAAAGGCTTCGCGATTAAAGAAATTGCCCCATCGTCCGCAGATCTGCCCGATCAGCCCGCCGAATACCATGACATCCGCCACGGCAAAAAAGGACAGCCCTTTCCGGCGGGTCGTTACAATGATCGCAAGCAGACAGCCGATGATGCCGCCGTATATCGCAAGCCCGCCTTCGCGCAGATTGAAAACAGACAGCCACCTGCCGCTGTAACGGTCGAGCGAGAACAGGACATAGTATATCCTCGCACCCAAAATCCCGCAGAGTATCCCCCACAGGATAATGTCTAAAAGGTCATCCTCGTAAAACCCCTGCCGCTTCCCTTCATGCAAGATGAATGCGCCAGCAAGCAGCATGCCGCACGCGATCACAATCCCGTAATACATGATGGAAAACCCGAAGATGTCGATGTGGTCGCCGACTTCAGGCAGCGTCAGATGCAGATGCGGAAATACGATACTGCGTTCACTCAACATCATCAGGATGGAACAGCTGGTAAATCTCGATCCGGGTCTGCTCGGTGCCTTCCATGCCAACAAATGTACACCCATAACCGTAATATCCGCCGCCCTCTTCCGAACAGCGTATGATCTTCATAAAGACATCCAGCTTTTCTTTTGTCCAGATCGCGATCTTGCCGGTCAGCACTTCGCCGATCAAAAGCTGCTGCTTGCACTTGAAGCCGATCCCATCCGTGGACATATTCAAAATCTCCACATCAAACGGCTCGGAAAACATCCCGTCACCCTCACCGATCAGCGAAAGCTTGACCGTCTCATTCAGATCCGTCCTCGGATACATTCTCTGTTCGCTCATGAAAACCGCCTTTCTTTTATGTAATCATTGTTTTTCCACATCCCGGAAAGAACTTTTGTCCCATCCCGCAGCTAGGATTCCATTCTGCTTCCTTAAAACCCCAGATTGTCATTGACCAAGATCACATGGATCCGGTCATCGTGCCTGGAATACCTTGTCACCAGAAACTGGCAGCAGATCGTATCCGGCGACTTGCAATTGACGCAGGAACCGGTCTTTTTGCAGGGCGTATTGATCGGGAACCGCTGTGCGTTGGATGGCGCGGCAACGCTTCTCGCCCGCTTCATCGCCCCATCCACATCATCACAGATCTTGTTGATGCCAACGATAAACAATACCTTTTTCGGACCAAACGCAATCGCCGAAACGCGGTTGGCATTGCCATCGATATTGACCAGCACGCCGTCCTCGGTGATCGCATTACAACTCGCCAAAAAGAAGTCCGCGTCATAAGTCGCGAGCGCCGCTGCCCGCTTGTCCTCAATCGCATCCCGGTCGATGAAGTTGTACTCCTCTGTCTTTAATGCCTCGGTCAGACCGATCTCATGCACGGACATCCCTCCGCCCATCGCGATCGAACTTCCTTTGGGAATGATCTCCAAAGCCTTTTTCAGCGCTTCTTCCTTGCTCGCCGCATAATAACCCGTCATATTGCGGGACTCAAGCCCCTTGATGGTCTTCTGCGCCAGCAGCTCATTTCTCTTTCTTACATTTTCATCCATAACCTTCCCCCTTTATGCTTGTCAGATCACATCCCGTAAACAGCTCCGCCATTTTTTGCAAAAATCCGCATCCCTGCGCATTTTTTCCTGTCATTCCTATTCGCTGGCAGAAAAGTCCGTATCCAAAACGATCTTGAAATCGTAATCCGGATAAGTCTCCCGTACCTTTTTGCACACCTTTTCATAAACCGCGACCCGGTCCTTTGCCTCAAAACCGACGATCAGGTCGAACTGGACATAATGCCCTTTCATATAGAAGCCATGCATCTCGATCACATGCTCGTATGCCATGACCAGCTTGGTAAGCTCCTGCCGCATCCGACGGACATTTTCATCCTTTGTGTTGATCGCGTAAACCGACAGCGCGGTCAGGATGATGCCCTTTTGCTGATAGAGCGCCGTCGTCGCTTCGCGCTGGAGCAGGTCTATCTCCTCCGCCGTCAGCGTATCATCCACTTCAACATGGGCGGAACAGTTGAACCGTTCGGGACCGTAATCGTGAAAGATCAGGTCATAAACCCCATGCACCTCGGGGAATCCGCCAAGGATCTTTTTCACCTCACGCACCGTTTCCATATCAATCCGCTGTCCTAAAAGCTCCGAAATCGTCTGCCGCAGCATATCGACGCCCGACTTGATGATAATAACCGAAATCACCGCGCCGAGCAATGCTTCAAGGCTCACGCCCGAAAAAATGAAAATCAGTGCCGCCACCAGCGTCGATGCCGAGATCACCGAATCCATCAGCGCATCCTGCCCCGAATCCACCAGCGATTCTGAGTTGACCTTTTCCCCGACGCCCTTCACATAGCGTCCGAGCACGATCTTCACAAGCACACCGACTGCCACGATGACCAGTGCCGTCAGCGAATAATCCGGCGTCTGGGGATGTATGATCTTTTGCACGGATTCGATCAGTGAGGTCACGCCGGCGTACAGCACGATCACCGAAATGACCATTGCCGACAGATATTCCGCTCTGCCATGTCCCCAAGGGTGCTCCTTGTCCGGCTGCCTAGTCGCCAGCTTCGTCCCGACGATCGTAATGACCGACGACAGCGCGTCGGATAAATTGTTGACCGCATCCATCGTGATCGCGATCGAATGCGTCACCAATCCGATCACCGCTTTGAATGCCGCTAAAAGTATATTGGCCGCGATCCCGATCCCGCTTGTGCGGATGATGACCTGGTCGCGTTTTATGCTGTCATTCATATCCTGTCTCTCGTATCCCGAATGTATTTTCATAGCAACGATTAAAAAGGTACTCCCGTATACGGTCGTACCTGAATGATTTTACCATATTCTTTTGTTCTTGACAAATGGTGTCTGACGAGGCGGCAATGTGAAGGTGTAACTGCTTCCGTCAAGTAAGGAATAAACTTTTTTGAGGAAATTCTGCTCCGATTGGAGCATAGATTTCGTAAAGTTGGGTAATAGAAGCTCCCGATGTAAATGATAAAATTGCATACACCGGGAGCAGCATAAATTGCCTGATAAAAAACGTCCGGTATATAAAACTGTTATGCGGACTTATTCCCTGCAAGTTCCTCCACTTCTTCCAATGGCAAATCCAAAATCTTTGAAATTTCGTCATAAGACAGTTTGCCGGTCTCTAACATCTTAACGGCAATTTTCAGCTTCTCCTCATCCACATAGCTTTTCATCCAATCGCTCATGCGTCTCACCCCTTCCTCAGTCTCCTTAAAATACCTTGCCCTTTCACTGAGCTGTGTGTAATTCATGTCATCCGGATTTTTCGACCTAAAATCATGCATCAGCTTCCCAAGATCATCATCCCCGCGGTACGCCCCGTTCACATACAGTATGTGCAGCCCGTCATCAAACGTCTGCCCGCCGGCATCATCCATCACAAACCTCTCCACATGGTAAACCGGTCTCCCATTGCCATAAATGTCCTTTTCCGTGATAAATATCACATATGTTTCGGGCAGTTTTTCAAAATCATCGCCCGGATCAAGGGTGTCTGAATCGAGCACGCTACCGTGGTACCGCGCCCGCCTAGGTTTAGCGCCCCTTGATTCGCGCTGAACCTCGATGTTAAATTCCTCCCCGGTTGTCTTCGAGTGGAGATCCAGCTGCAGCGACCGTCCGTGGATGTTCTTTATGTAATGCTGCACCCAGACCCTGTCCACTGCCAGATCCGGCCTGTCCAGGATGATCCTCAGTATAAGCTCCAGTCCGGCCGGTCCTTGAAACATGCTGTCAGGAATTCATCATCCATAAAGCGGCCATCCTTGATTTTTGCCAGTATTGCAGGGCTGATGGCCGGATAGTCTGTCTTTTCCTTTTTATTCATCACCGCCATGTCCTTTCGTCCATTATAATATATCAAATCCCCGCATTTTTCAATGATTTCGGGGGCTTCTGTATAACGAAATATCTCCGTCACTCCCTCTCCATCAGCAGGTCCAGTATGTCCGGCTCCCGCTCCAACATCCACAGTAACCTCGATGCCGGGCCGTTCGGCGTGCTCTTGTCCTGCTCCCAGCTCCCGCAGGCCGTCTCCGATACCCCGATCGCCAATGCGAACAGTTCCCGCGGCAGGCCAAGGGTTTTCCGGATTGCCTTGACCGTTTGGCCGTTATATTCTTTTAAAGGCTGTTTCGCAACTGTTGTTGCAAACCCATAATCATACCCAATCAGATCAAGCAGCCTTGCCGCCGCGCTGCCCGGCGTGTTGATCCCCTGCTCCCACGCCTCAAGAGTTTTCACGGAGATGCCAAAAACATCAGCGAACGCCCGCTGCGTCATGTCACAAGACTGACGGATATGCTTCACCTCGTCTGCGGAATACCGACGCATTGGCAGGAACCGGTATATAGTTTTTTTATTCATTACCTGAATGTATGGCTCAGTAGTTGGGATCATGCTTCCTCCAAAAATCTACGCTGTCTTTTGTTGTATCTGCTTCCGCTTTAATCTGTTGCCGTTCCCTTTTCCTTCCACTTTTACACTTCCGTCTCAATATGCCGCCCGATCAATTCGCCATCCCTTTCAAGCATGTCCAGATACCGGCAGGCAAGACCGTCCGGGACTTTCTTTCCGTTTTCCCACGAAGATACGGCGGACACCGATACGCCGATGGCATCCGCGAACTCCCTTTGGGAAAGGTTCGCTTTCTCCCTCAGTTCCTTTATCTCATCCGGGCTTGGCGGATTGGTTGGAAGCACATGGTATGTCTGTCCCTTCTTGCCAGCGTGGACGGTGTACCGGCCGTCTGTGTCGATGCCGGACATAATGTTTGTGCTGTTGATTCGTGGGGGTGTCTGGATTGGTGACATGGCGTGTCCTCCTTATTAGTTGGCTTATGGTTGCTTATATCGGATATGGGCAACTTTGGCATGCCAACTTGTCAATTTGCCAATGATTGCCTATATTGGATATGGGCAACTTCGGCATACCATCACCTTCCCATACCCATCACTCTTATCCCTCATCATCCGCAGTCCGTTTTCTAAATCCTCCAATCCCAGTCTATGGGAAATCACCGCTTCCGGTCTGATCCGCTTAGCGGCGAGCCGTTCCATCACATAATGCCAATCGTCTTCCTCCTCATGCCGGAAAGACGAGTTCCATGTCCCCATCACCGTCAGTTCGTTCCGCAGGATCTTCCAGTAAACATCCCTGTCAAATGACATATCCGAAAACGGGTTCCCGACTGTAATAATCTTGCCGGATGCGCCGACGGCTTTTATCCCCAGGGAAACCGTCTCATTCTTTCCCACGCACTCAAAATACACTTTCAGGTTATCCGTCTTTTTATTCAGCCATCCTTCCGCATCAGCAGTTTCGGCATTGCAGAAATACTCCTCATCCACCCCAAAAGGCTTTATCCTATCCCGCTGGTGGTCATGGTTTCCGACCGCGAGGATGTTCCTGTATCCCGCCTCCCGCAGAAACATAATGACGAAGCTTCCGATCGTCCCCAGACCGCACACGGCAATGGTGGTATCCTTAGGCATACTGAAATTGTCCGTGCCATTCCTCACCGCATGGACCGCCACTGCCATCGGCTCCAGCATGGCCGCCTGTTCAAAAGACACATTCTCCGGCAGCTCCAGCAGGTTCCATTCCGGCACGGCAATATACTCCGCGAAAGCACCGTCCCGCCTTGATCCAAGATAATCATAATCCCGGCACATTTCATACTTTTTCTGCCTGCACATCGGACATTTTTTGCAGGGAATCAAAGGAAATACTCCGACACGCTTTCCGTTCCACTTTTCAGATGCATCCTTTCCGATGTCCATGACCTCACCGGAAAACTCATGCCCCAGTATCAGCGGCATCCTGTGTGCACCGGTCTCATATATCCTCGGGATGTCCGAACCGCAGATTCCGGCAGCTTTCACCTTCACCAGCACTTCATCTCCTCTGGGAACCGGATTATCCATCTCCTCAAACCGTATTTCATTTACACCATGAAGCACCCATGCCTTCATCCCCACGCTCCTCTGTTTTCCACTATTTCCCTGTACCTTTCCAAATCCCCGTTCGTCGTGATCTTAAGCATGTCATTCTTGATAGCAATCAAAAACTCCTTCTGCAAAGCACTATTACCATTCCATACTTTACATCAGGAGTTTCCTTATTATTTGTTCTATTATGTCGTGAGCTTCTAAACTACACAATCGCCTCCACAATTTCTTTATCCTTATATCTTATGCGGCTTACGCCGATTTTCTTGTCCTTATTGAAGCAGAAGCTGACCAGCCAACCCTTGTCCTCATGGAAATAATCCAAGTATCCGAACAACTGCTCCTCACCACGCTGATTGTAGGAATCCCCTCGCCAGATTTTCATTTCAATAATGTATCTCTTTCCAAGGTAATCCACGATGACATCTGTCTTCGTGCGGTCTCTCGTCTGTGCCTCGATGTAGTAGTTCCCCGTTCCGTTGATAATCGGCTTCAGGAACAGCAGAAACATCTTCCTGCCCTCTTCCTCGGCGAAGCGTTCCGGCTGGTCTCCGTAGATGTCGTGAAATATTTCTGTAAACCGTTCCACCACCAGATCCATGTCAAGCGTGCCGTCGTGGATAAAGCGGTTCTGCTCAATTGCGCCTGCCTGGTACGCCCCTGTCTCCATGGCCTGTTCCGTTGTCACGAAATAATTGTACAATATCGTTTCAAAAATCTT
Organism: Lachnospiraceae bacterium; assembly: GCA_017470735.1. Lineage (GTDB taxonomy): Bacteria > Bacillota > Clostridia > Lachnospirales > Lachnospiraceae > RGIG4930. Next base: position 126,800 of record JAFUYB010000022.1, read on the forward strand.
GTTGGCAATAAATACCTGACCATTCTCCACTCGGATGAATCCAAACATCTTTGCCAAATCCAAGGTTGTATTAATGGAACTGTATGGCAATTTATCACCGGAAAACAAAGCTTGATAAACCAATTTCTCCACATCCGGATATTCAATCATCCGATTCATCAGCGAATCAAACAACGGGGATTTTTCATCCAGCAGCTTTTTGACGGCATCGTTGATTCCTTCCTGATTCCATTCCCAGCCCGATTCATCAATCAGCTTGCAAATCTTCGACACCAAATACGGATATCCGCCCGTATAGTCATAAATCTCTGCCGCCATGGCCTTCACATCCATACCCGTATGATGGTCATCCTCATAATCAGAAAGCATTCCCGCAATCTGCTCCGCGTCAAACGACATCCGCGTGTCAAAGTCAGCCGCTATGTTCCAAGGGCTGTTCTTCTTGTGCTCAGAATCCGGACGAATCTTCAATCTGAGATTGCGGATGTCATACACTCCGGCTAGGATAACAGATTGAAATGTTGCTTCTCCCAATATGTCCCGCTCGATATATTTCTCCCGAAGCAGTCCCAAGAATGTCAAGAATATCTGATTGTCGGAACTTTTGTCTACTTCGTCAATCAAAAGAACAATTGGCTTGTCGACCGTCTCACACAGTGCTGTAATCCGTTCACTCAATTCAACGAATGGCGTTTCCTCTGAAATGGCTGCTCCCCATTCCTGCAAGATTTGCAAATCCACTTTACTTCGCTTCAAAGCCCTACTCACCATTTGCAAAAAACCCTCTGCAAATGCCGCATTGCTCTGAAACAAATCATCAGCCGACTCAAAGCTCAAAAACAATACAGTATAGTCGTCTTTCAATTCCCTGCTGACCATATAGAGCGTGGTCGTCTTGCCGTACTGCCGTCCGCGGTTGATGGCGAAATAATCTCCCTCTTCCACCATTCCACGGATCAGCGCAATCCGCTCTGAAATATCCACCATGTAATGTCTTTCCGGGACACAGACTGCCGTGACATTGAATTTCTTTTTCATCTGGCATCTCCTCTTTTGTATATCCAAAAGTATCGATGCAGTAAGTATATCACGAATGAAAGACACAGGCAAACTCTAACCGCAAAATGTTTGTGTCAAGTACTCGTTGCCCGTATCCCTTATTATTTTGCTTTTGTTGATAACTTCCTGCTTAAAATGGCGGGTGTATGGAAATCAATTTCGATACACCGGGTCCTTTAGAACCCTCTGCACCCGACTTAGCGTG
>JAFUYB010000023.1 GCA_017470735.1 Lachnospiraceae bacterium
ATAAATAAATCCATTTACATCTTAACTTTACTTTACATTAGTGACTCTGCTATATTGGCACTATGTTCTGCAACACGACGGCTAATTGTAAGATAATCAGAAAGATATACGCTGCCCTCCGCTTCTACTTTTTGAACCCGCAGCAAACGTAGATTTGCCTTTTTTATCTTCTTTGTCATAGTTACCAATTCTGCTGATTCATTAACCATTTTCTCAGCAAGCACTTTATCTTTATTCTTATAGGCTTCCGTTAATGAGGAAAGAATAACGTATAATTTCTGGTTCACCGGCGCAAGTGTTTCCTGTAATTCTTTTTTATGCTTAAACTCCTCTTTATGGATTTTCTTTACAGTCCCCGACAGTCCCAGCGAATAATCGCTGATCCTTTCCATATCACCTAAGTTATGCAGCATATCTGCTATGACACGGCTTTCTTTTGGCGACACATCCTTTTCCGACAACCGTATTAGAAAGTTATTACAGGCTTCCACCATCTCATCTACTTCTTCCTCCATCAAGCGTATCCCTTCACGTTTTTTATTGTCATAGTTGCCAAGCATGTTCATTGCTTCGCAAAATCCATTTACAGATTTATTCAATATCAAAATTGCTTTCCTTCTGCACTCTGTTGCGGCCAAGACCGGAGATAACAGCAGCCTGTCGTCAAGAAATACCTCTCCTGCAGCATCTTCGCTTATCACATGCTCCGCTATCCATACGAGCTGCTTTCCGAATGGCAAAAGTACAATTGTTGTCGCCACGTTAAAAACGGAATGGAACGCTGCTATCGCAAATGGAGTGATTTTCATGTCCAATATCGCAAGATTTAATAAGCATTTGCATAACAGATAAATTACAAGGCCTATTATAGTTCCGATCAAATTAAAGCTCACATGTATGATAGATACTCGTTTCGCATTTTTGCTGACACCTATAGAAGACAGCAGGGCAGTCACGCAAGTCCCAATATTCTGTCCCATAATAATAGGGATGGCAACACCGTATGTGACATGACCGGTGAGGCTTAAGGCTTGCAAAACACCAACAGATGCCGCAGATGACTGTATGATGCCAGTAAAAAGCATGCCTATGATCACGCCAAGCAGTGGATTTCGGAAAGCAGTTAGAATACTGGTAAATTCAGGAACTTCTGCCAGCGGAGATAATGAGTCTGACATCATTTCCATGCCATGCATCAAAATAGCGAAGCCAGCCATGACAGAACCCAGCTCCCGCTGCTTTTTTCCCTTTGCCGCCATCATAAATATGACTCCCAAAAGCGCAAGTAACGGTGCAAAATTTTCCGGTTTCATCATGGAAAGAAGCACATTATCCGTATTCACGCCACTGAGGCTTAAAAGCCATGCCGTAAGGGTTGTCCCGATATTTGACCCCATTATAATCCCTACCGTCTGCGTCAGAGTCATGATTCCGGAATTTACCAATCCAACCAGCATGACAGTAAGCGCGGACGATGACTGCATCGCGATTGTTATGATTGCGCCAAACAAAAGCCCCTTCATGGGATGATCCGTCATTTTCTGAAGCACATTTTCAAGCTTATCGCCTGCCACATTTTTAAGCCCCGAGGATAAGATATTCATCCCAAAAAGGAAAAAGGCCAATCCCCCGATTGCCCCTATGCAGCTGTATAAATTCATCTATGGCTCCTCCGGTACGTCATTTTTCCCAGTTTATTGTCTTATGCCAGTTGGGGAAACTCTAATATAATCTGTGTTCCCGCTCCCTCATTGCTTAAAATACGAATGTCCGCAGAGTGAATAACGGCTCCCTGCCTGACGATGGAAAGTCCCAGCCCCGTCCCACCGAGCTCCTTTGAGCGGCTTTTGTCCACCCTGTAAAACCTGTCAAAAATACGCTCCTGTTCTTCTGAGGGAATCCCTATTCCGCTGTCCTTAATGCAAAAAAACACTCCTTTTTGATTCGCATATGTATTTATCCAAATAAACCCTTCTTCCACATTATACTTTATGGCGTTATCGCAAAGATTGTATAGCATCTCAAATAATATGTTTTCAACCCCATAAACGACCGCCTCTTTGCCCGTAACCTCAATCTTTATATCCTTTTTTGAAGCTGCGATTTTCAGACGTTCGCATACGTCTTTTACTATCACGTTCAAATCGACCAGTTCAAATATGTAACCTTCCATCCTCTCATCCATTTCCTCGACTTTAATGATATCTCCGACAATCCGAATGAGTCTGGCAGACTCATCATGGATAGACTTTGAAAAATCCTTGACGGTTTCAAAATCCATTTCATCCTTCATCATAAGTTCAGCAAAACCTGAAATAGAAGTAAGGGGCGTCTTCAGCTCATGTGTCATATTTACGGTAAATTCATTTCTTTTCCTGTTCTTTTTGTTCATTTCCTCATAGATTTTTTCCTTTAATTTCCGGTTCTGGGATGCTATTCTCTGTGTCAGGGGCCTAAGCTCTTCATATGTACGGTTTTCCTCCGGATGCTCCAGATCCAAATCATATAGGGGTTTTAAGATGTTGTCCGATACTTTGCCGGAAAGAAAAGCGGAAAGGAATAAAACCGCAGCAATAATAATACCCATCGGCGGAATGAGCCACGAAAGCATTGCTACAACATAGTTCTGATCCATTGACATTCTAAGGATCCGTCCATCCTCCAGTTTTTTTGCGTAATTGATGGTTCTATGTGTCAGTGTATCTGAAAAACGCAGGCTGCTCCCTTCCCCTTTTTCGTTTGCCAGACGTATTTCCACCCTGTCTGCATGGTTGTCCATTTGTTTGATGGAAAGCCCGCTGTCAAACAGCACCGTCCCATCCGCCGCTATCAATGTGACGCGCCTGTCCTTATCCGAAACTCGCCTCAGATATTCATCTTCCGGTTCAGTCATTCCGATTCTTATCAAATCTACCTCTTTTTTCATTTCCTGGAGAATCTCATTTTCCATAAAAGGAAAGAATAGAAACATCACAGACAGAATTGTAATCATCGCAGTCAGCCCTGTCACACACAGTACGGAATCAAATAATTTATGTCTCATAACATTCCTCCGACAATCGGTACCCCATGCCTTTTACGGTCACAATCATTCCCTCTACAGGAAATAGTTTCTTTCTAAGTTTTCTGATATGTACATCCAATGTCCGGGACTCTCCATAATTCTCACCCCATACACCACTTAGAAGTTCCTCTCTGGAACAGGCCCTTCCATCCGCCTTAAGCAACATCAGAAGCAGGTCATACTCTTTTTGCGAAAGAGAAACAGCTCTCCCTGCTACAGTCACCAGATGTTTGCCGTCATCTACGGTCAGAGATTTGTAATGATACACATTTCCCGCTTTACCAGTCTCGCTCCTCCGCAGGAGAGCCCTGATTCGTGCCATTAACTCTGCGATGCCAAATGGTTTCGTCACATAATCATCAGCCCCGCCGTCCAGTCCCTGTAGTTTATCTATTTCACTATTCTTCGCAGTCAACATAATAATTGGAAGTTTTTTTGTTATGTTATTATTTCGCAGTTTTTCCAAAACCGTAAAGCCATCATCCCCCGGAAGCATAACATCCAATAACAGGAGCCTTGGTATTTCTTCCTCAAGAGCTTCATACATCGAGCCAGCTTCTTCGAACCCTTCTACATCAAATCCTTCTTTTTTTAAGGCAAATGAAAGAAGTTTTCGTATATTTTTATCATCTTCCAATACATATATCATCTTATCTTCCACTCCGTATGATTATCACGAGAAAAGCCCCCGCTTATTTTAACAAAGGCTTTGCGAATTCTCATATGTTGCTCATGTTTTGAAGGTCCCACATTCTCCTTGTAGAAAATCCCATCATTGCAGCCTGTATTTCCCTCAAATCCTGCTGTGTGGTGGAATGTTCCCTCCGAAATCCATCCCTGTCACTTCCCCTGGCACTCTCTGCGGATTGTATGGAAATCATCTGTTCCTGGTTTTGAATGGGCAGAACCTGGGAAAAATCCACAGGCGACATATCGTCCAAGCCAAAATCCATCCCTGTATCCATCGCATCCATTCCGGCAGGAATTTCCGGTGGCTGTGGCGGCAAATAGTTATAGGCTGCATATGGGCTTATTCCTCCGATTGACATCGACATAGGCGGCCCACCTCCCTTACCGATCATACTCACGTTCAAGCAGTTCACCCGAATATGCGTCAATTTTATACCCATATTTACTGTTGCCGTCTTTAAACCGCACTTTATAACAGCGATATCCATCATCATTCTTTAACTTGATTTTTACATCTGTAGCTTTCTTTATTCCCGAATGATTCACGGCAATCTTTTTTGCTTTTGATTTTGAGATGCGGTCTTTGCTGCGATCCTGTTCACCCTGTAGAAATTTTTCCCAGTTCGATTCCAAAATCACGCCTTTTTTTGAAACCTCATAATCATATTCAAAACCCTTTGTTTCAAATTCTATCTCATATCTGGATGCTCCGTATTCGATTTGCACTGCTATAATCTTTTCTTCATCCACTTAATAATAAGGTGAATTAAACTTGTTGTCTATGCTTTCCATGTTAAGCCTATGTTAATTATTTTTTGCACAGGGATTCATTTATGCAAGCCTACCTCAGAACAGCAAAGATAACATCTGCCACATAGATAAGAAGCATTATTATTCCTTCCCTGCGGTTTATCTCGCTTTTTGTATTGCAAAAAATATATGTGACAATGCTTACCACAGAAAGAATCAATATGTCCCATACAGATGCAACGTTTACGTATATCGGGTGAATCGTGGATGATACCCCGAGTATAAACATCAGATTGAAAATATTAGAACCCACCACATTACCTACTGCCAGCCCAGTTTCTCCTTTTCTCGCTGCAACAATTGATGTCACAAGTTCTGGTAAGGAAGTCCCTACTGCCACAATTGTAAGCCCAATTAGTGTTTCGGTCATGCCAAATGTCCTGGCTATCGCTTTCGCTCCATACACAACAGCTTTGCCTCCGGCAACAATCAGAACAATCCCAATAATGATAAAACATAAACTTTTCAAAACAGGCTGCCTGTCCATATCTTCATCCTTTTGGGGATGTTTTCTTGCGTCATAGATCAGATATGCAATATAACAAATAAAGATCAAAAGAAGAATTACACCCACAGGGCGGCTTACCTTACCTGCTATTTTGTTCATATCTAATTTCAAGATAGCCCCCGTGACAACTGAAGATGCACTTGTTGCAAATAGAACAAAAAGCGTTATCAAAATACTTAACGGAAAATCCCGTTTATTGATACCTGCTTCTACTGGTACGGGGTGGATCAATGCGCATACCCCCAGCACGCATAACAAATTGAAAATATTGGATCCTACCACATTACTCAGAGCTATTTCATTGGAACCGTTTATTGCCGCCACAGTGCTCACAGCAAGTTCCGGAGCACTGGTTCCAAACGCTACAATCGTAAGCCCAATAATTAGTCCCGATACATGAAATGTCTTTGCCAAGGCTGAACTCCCATCCACGAATAAATCAGCACCTTTGATCAGGGAAACAAACCCTAGAATAAGAATAACTACATACAAAAGAAACATCATTGACCTCCTACTACTATAATAACCGTTTGCAACCATCTGTGCATTTTGATTTACCGACACGGGTCTTTTCATGCAAAAAAAGCGAAACTTTACCACAGTCGAAAAACTGTGGTAAAGTCTCGCTACTTATGACATATCCCGGGGAAACATCTTCCCGTACTGACGATATATATCACATACACATCGGTATGCAAGCTACTCCCTAAACCAAAAAAATGGTAGCACATATGCGCTTAGCTGTCAACAATCAATAAAAATTGTTTGTGTTGAATGCGCGTCCCATCCGTGGTAAACTTGTTTTTGGAAAGAATTCGATTCGAAAACAGGTCAGACAAAAGGCAAAGTCCGCATTGCATGGCGGATACAGAAAGGAGGGCGCAGGATGGTAGCCGCAAAAGGCGTGATACGGAATAGCATACTCGTCCTAGAGCAGGATGACATAAGCAGATACGAAGGCAGGGATGTAATCGTGACATTCCTCGACCGGAGGCAGGAGAAGGAAGGAGGCGTGGATTTGGATCGGTTCGTGATTCCTTACGACAGGGGAACGGATCCGGATGAATACATAAAGGAGCTCAGGCAGAATGACAGGATATAGGAGACCGTTCGTCGACACGGCGCCGTTCATATATTATCTTGAGAAGAGGCCGCAGTTCTATGAAGAGGCAAGAAGCTTCTTTTCAAAATGTATCAATGGAAATATGCAGACTGTCAGCTCAGCGGTGACGGTGGAGGAATACCTCGTTCATCCGTACCGCGAGGGGCGGCGGGATGTTATTGATAATTTTTACGGTTTCATCAGGGCCGTGAATATTGAAATCGTTGAAATTGACCGGGAAATCGCAGACAGGGCGGCAGAAATCAGGGCACGGTATCCCGGCTTCAAAGGAATGGACGCATTGCAGTTGGCATGCGCGGCATTGTCCGGCTGCGATGTCATTCTGACGAACGACCGCCAGCTCATGCAGTTTGCCGAAGTGCCATGTGTAATGCTTGCAGACTTGGGGAGAAGCACGGAAGCGGATTGAAATGAGACAGCGTGGTTTATTTCTACAAGGAAGGCAAAAAATATGCATACAATAATCTTGTGTTTTTGAGAAGCTTGTGATGTAACTCCTATCTGCAAGCTAAATAGAGTGACAGCACGACCGGCGTTATAACCAGCGGGTGTGTGAATGCAGCTTGTTTTTAGAGCGGGAAATTCGATTCTGCGCCGCAGAAATCCTTAGTTTCAGCAGATTTGGTGCCCTTTGGGGGACTTTGGCGAACCTGGACGACATTGACCGGATCAAGTCCCAAACGCCAAATTCTCGGAAAGGGCTCGGAATAGGTGCAGCCTCTATAGATAATGAAAGACAGTTTTTTATTAAAGAGACAGGAGATGGATATTATGAAAAAGGTCATCGTTGCCCCGCATCGCTCACAGCATTGCAGGCATTTTTTTTCATGTTATAGTGTAACCAAATTCTGAATCATCGATGCTTTATGCAGAGATTTCAATATGTAACGGATAAAAAGAACCCAACAGCCGGAGTGTAATTATGTTCTCCGGCTTGGGTTCTCTTCAGAGGTGCAATGAATGCCGTTTATAAAAGCAAAGATAAGCTGCCGAATTTCAGAGGAGCAGGAAATCGAACTGAAAGCCGGAATCGGAAAAGCGATTGAGCTTGTTCCGGGGAAAAGTGAAGAATCTTTGCTCTTGGAGTTTGAAGACAACTGCTGTCTCTGGCTTCGCGGAAGAAATGAAGAATCCATTGGCGGACTTCCCATCAGCATGGACGGCTTCCGCCTTTTTGATCGTGAGCATCGCAGTTCCAAACCGCTCAATTTGGCATACAAAGCCGCCCAGCTTACTGACCCGGAGAAATCGGATGCATTCCTTACAGAACTCCGCCACGCTGCCGTTATTGACTGCCTTCCGACCACACATTTTGATGAAATATTAAAAGTTGTCCGGAAAATGGGAATCAACGAAACAACGTTCAAACAATACTATCAGGACGGAAGTGCCGAAAACGCATTGGTGAAAGATCTGGAATATACTCATCGTCTCGGTATACACTCCCTTCAGGCATACCTGATCCAATATGATTGAAAAGCGCTTATCATGCAAAGCTTTGTATATCAAGAATTTATAAATGCCATTAACGGTTTGCTTAACTAGTGGCGCGGCCAGCGGTCGCATGCCGCGGCAATCGCAGCAATCCCGCCGCCTCATTTGATAAAAGCTTCATAGTGCAGGTGCAGATAGAAAAATCCGAAAAGCAACTTTCCGGCGCCGGTGAACCAGTCCAATACATCCGTGCGGCTTTTACAGCATTTACAGTAAATGTAATAAAAAGAAAAACCCCCACTCGAAAAAAGGGAGTTTTTCAGAGCCCTCGTGAAATCAAGCTTCGGGGGCATCACCCAAAAACGGAGATGCAGGGATTCGAACCCTGGTGCCGGGATAAACCGACAAACGCATTTCGAGTGCGCCGCGTTATGACCACTTCGCTACATCTCCTTAAGTCACGAAAAGTATTGTACAATATTTCTAAATGATTTACAAGATGGAAATTTTATATTAAAATATTATCTGGATTCATAAAATCATCGTCGGCAGATTCATAGGGCGGTGGATGGTTTTGTGGGGGACTGCGGCACCATGTTTATCAAGGCTTTTAGAAAAGGGGGATATTTATGAGAATCGGAATGCTGACGAGCGGAGGAGACTGTCAGGCGCTGAATGCGGCAATGCGCGGCGTGGTAAAGGGGCTGGCGAACAATGTGGACGACTTGGAGGTCTACGGATTTTTTAATGGCTACAAGGGCTTGATCTACGGAAATTACCGTCTGCTGACAAGTGATGATTTTTCAGGCATTTTGACAAAGGGCGGCACGATTCTCGGGTCATCGCGGGAGCCGTTCAAGCATATGCGCGATCCGGGAGAGAATGGGATCGACAAGGTCGAGGCGATGAAGAGCAATTATTACAAGCTCAATCTTGACTGTATCGTGATCCTCGGCGGCAACGGCACGCAGAAGACGGCGAACCTGCTCCGTGAAGAGGGCTTAAATGTGATCCACCTGCCAAAGACGATCGACAACGACATCTACGGCACGGACATGACCTTCGGCTTTTACAGCGCGGTCAATATTGCCTGCGAAGCGATCGACTGCATCCATACGACGGCGGCGTCGCACAACCGCGTGTTCATCGTAGAGGTGATGGGCCACAAGGTCGGCTGGCTGACGCTTTACGCAGGCGTGGCATCGGGCGCGGATATTATCCTGCTTCCGGAGATTCCATATGATGACGATGCGATTATTAACGCGATCGAAAAGCGCCGCAAGGCAGGCAAAGGCTTTACGATCCTTGCTGTGGCGGAGGGAGCGATCTCCAAGGAAGACGCAAAGCTGTCCAAGAAGGATCTGAAAAAGAAGCGTGAAAAAGAGCAGTATCCGTCCGTGTCATACCGCGTCGCGCAGATGATCACGGAGCGCACCGGTTCGGAGGCGCGGGTGACGGTTCCGGGACATACGCAGCGCGGCGGAAGCCCCTGCCCTTATGACAGGGTGCTTTGCACGAGGCTGGGATCGGCTGCGGCAAAGGCGATCATGGACGGCAAATTCGGCAACATGGTCGGCATGGTAGATGGCGAGACCAAGCTGGTACCGCTGGAGAAAGTGGCGGGCAAGCTTAAAGTCGTGGATCCGGACTGCAAGCTCGTAAAAGAAGCGAAGCGTATAGGCATCAGCTTTGGCGATAAATAAAAAGCAGAGTATCAAACGATATTTATATGGCATACCAGGCATTATACCGGCGGTACCGCCCGCACACCTTTGATGATGTAAAGGGGCAGGAGCATATCGTCAGGACTTTGGAAAACCAACTGCATACAGACCGTATCGGGCACGCGTATCTGTTTACCGGCACGCGCGGCACGGGAAAGACGACGGTGGCGCGGATTTTTGCCGCTGCCGTCAACTGTGAGCATCCGGCAGAGGATGGCAGCCCCTGCGGAGAGTGCGCGTCCTGTTCGGCGATCGCTTCGGGCAATTCGATGAATGTGATCGAGATCGACGCGGCATCCAACAGCCGCGTCGAAGAGATGCGGGAGCTGATCGGAGAGGTCGAATACCCGCCGACGGAAGGGCGCTACAAGGTCTACATCATTGATGAGGTACATATGCTCTCTACAGCGGCGTTCAATGCTCTGCTGAAGACCCTTGAAGAACCGCCGTCCTATGTGATTTTTATTTTGGCGACGACAGAGGTGCATAAGGTACCGATTACCATTCTGTCCCGCTGCCAGCGCTACGATTTCAAGCGGATGACGATGGAGACGATCGTAGACCGCATGGGTGAGCTGGAAAAGCTGGACGGACATGAGGTTGAGGAAAAGGGACTCTATTATATCGCCAGGCGGGCGGACGGGTCGATGCGTGATGCGCTGTCTCTGCTGGATCAGTGTATTTCGTTTTATCCGGACGGGACTTTAAGCTATGATCAGATACTTTCGGTGCTCGGAGCCGTAGACACGGAAGTGTTTTCCGAAATGCTGCGGCACCTGCTTGCAAAGGATGTGGCAGGCGTGATGCGTCAGGTCGAGGAAGTCGTGATGGCGGGCAGGGAGCTGACGCAGTTTGTCGTGGATTTTACCTGGTATCTGCGCAATCTGCTGCTGCTCAAATCAGCGGATGACATGGAAGATGTATTGGATGTATCGACCGAGCATCTTCAGCGGCTGAAAGAAGAAGCGGAGCTTGTGGATGTCAATGTGCTGATGCGCTATATTCACATTATGTCGGAGCTTTTGAATGACCTGAAGCGGTCATCGCAGAAGCGGGCGCTGCTTGAAGTGGCGATGATCCGTATCATGCAGCCGCAGATGGATGAGGATTACACGGCGGTGATCGACCGTCTTGTGACATTGGAACAGCAGGTCAGAAATGGCGTCGTTGTGCAGGCGGGAGCTTCGGACAGCACCGAAAAGCAGCCGGCAGCTCCGGCCGGAGTGCAGAAGCAGGAATTTCCGGAAGCCGTTGAGGAGGATGTCAAAAAAGCGGCGGGCATGTGGCAGAGGATTACGGCAGATGCTTCAGGCATACAGAAATCCATGCTGTCCGGAGCTTATGTGAGTGTGTCGGAGGATGGCAAGAGTCTGCTTTTGGTCTACGATGAGGCGGACAAGACGCAGGCGACGATGTACAAGCAGCTGTCCCAGCCGCAGGAAAAAGAATCGCTGGAGCGTCTGGTGGCAGAGCATGTCGGCGCGCAGGTCAATATTGTATTGCATCTGAACAATTCCGAGCTGGACCGGACGCACAAGTACACCGATGCGGTGGCGCGTTTTGAAAAAGAAACCGGAATGAAAATTGAGGAGGAGGATTTTTAACATGTCTAAGAGAGGCGCATTTCGTGGCGGCGGCGGTATGCCGGGCAATATGAACAATCTGATGAAGCAGGCTCAGAAGATGCAGAAGCAGATGGAAGAGGCGCAAAAGCAGGTCGAAGAAATGGAAGCGACAGCCGCTTCGGGAGGCGGCGCAGTCGAAGTGACCGTGACCGGCAAGCACGAGATGAAGTCGATCCGTTTGGACGAGGAAGTGGTCGATCCGGAAGACATTGAAATGCTGCAGGATCTGATCGTGGCCGCGACCAATGAAGCAATGCGCAAGCTTGAAGAACAGTCCGACGCGGCAATGGCACAGGTGACAGGCGGCTTTGGCGGTATGGCAGGCGGACTGCCGTTTTAACGATGGAATATTTTAGCAAACAGATCAGTGAAATGATCGACGAGTTTTCCCGGCTTCCCGGTATCGGCGCAAAGTCGGCGCAGCGGCTCGCCTTTCATATATTGCATATGCCCAAGGAGGATGTGAAGCGTCTGTCGCAGACGATTTATGACGCACGGGAAAATGTGCGTTTCTGCAAGGAATGCTTTACGCTGACCGACAGTGAGACCTGCCCGATCTGCGCAAATCCCAAACGCAACCACAGGCAGATCATGGTGGTCGAGGACAGCCGGGATTTAGCGGCATATGAGAAGACGCAGAAATACGATGGAGTCTATCATGTCCTTCACGGCGCGATTTCCCCGATGCAGGGGATCGGTCCGGCGGACATCCGCTTAAAGGAGCTGATGACGCGGCTCCAGGCGGATGTGGATGAGGTGATCATCGCGACCAATTCGTCGCTTGAGGGCGAGACGACGGCGATGTACATTGCCAAGCTTCTGAAGCCGACGGGGATACGGACGACGCGGATCGCGAGCGGCGTACCGGTCGGCGGCGATCTGGAGTACATCGATGAAGTGACGCTGCTTCGGGCGCTGGAGGGCAGGACGGAGTTGTAATTTGTTTCGGAAGGAATGCTATGAAAAAACATGCAGCGGCAAAAATCGAGGAATTGGCGAGGAAATTGGAGAGGGTGCGGATACTTGTGGATTTAAGGAAATGTGAATCCTTAGAGGATTATCAGGCTTTGGAAAAGAAATACGAAGCACTGTGCAATGAAGAGGAATAATTATTGATAAAGAAATTATGGGAGAAGTCCGATATATTCTACAGAGAAACGGACTTCTCTTTTTTCTATCATGGATGTAGATTTTTATCAGTGGAATACTCATAGGATGGCGTGACTGCGGAAAAAAACCGCTTATATCCATCCTATGGAATGACAGAAATGAGGAGACGACTTCCATGCAGATCGATGAAATTCGCAATATGCAGCAGAACCGTATTCAGGCCGATGCAATAAGCCAAGGCCCCCGTGTCAATGTCGGGGAGCAGGTGCCGGCAAAGCAGTCCGGGGCAGCAGACGCGGCAGCGGCTTTCTTTGCGGGGGATTTCAATTCCCGCATTCACAATCCGAATTATGACAAGAATTCCATACAAGATGAAACTCTGGCAGAAGAATTGGAGCGCAAGACTGCGAACTTTTCCGATGCAGAGACCACGAAGAGAAATCTGTCGATGGCGGTAGCGGGATTCTCCGTCGAGGATTTGTCGGGAGCAAAAGAAGAAGGGTATAACATCGACGATATGGAACCCGACGAGATCATTACCGTCATTGACGAGATCAAGATGCATCTGGCAATGGGCGGGAAAGATATTTCGGCAATGGGCGGACTGTCCGACTCTGAAATAGCGGAAATGAGCGGCGGCAGCGGAAATCTGGCGGCGACGATAGAGCACGCTTTAGCAGCGGCGGACCTGCCGGCAGATGAGAGTAGCGTGGCAGATGGGGTGCAGGCATTACAGAAAGCCGGGGAGATTTCAGAGATTACCCCGTCGGCAATGGAATATCTGCTGAAAAACGGATTGGAGCCGACCGTTGAAAATATTTACACGGGCACATTCAGCCAAAGCAATGCGGCAATGCCTGGGATCAGAGTCAATGCGGATGATGTGGAGGCTTTGATGCCGCAGGTGGAAAAGCTGCTGGATGAAGCAGATCTGCCGATGGACGCGCGGCAGAGAGAAAATGTTGAATGGATGCTGGGGCGGGATATCCCGGTCACAGTAGATAATTTATCGTACCTGAATGAAATGCAGACCGCGGGGCAGCGTTTGTCGCAGGAGGAAGTGACGGATAGCATTGTCGATGCCGTTGCGGAGGGCAGACAGCCGCAGGCGGCATATCTGATCGACGGGTTTTCGATGGCAGACCGGGCAGAGGCTGTCAACGAGACGGTTCAGAACGCAACAGATGAGCAGGCAGCCCGCGTTGTGGATCGCGGAGAGGCGCTGACAGCGGAAAATCTGGCGCGGGAGATCCGGCGGGAAGAGAATGGGCTTGCGGTGCGGACGGCGGACACGGACGGCAACGAAACCTTTGGCGGCGATGTGGTAAGCGGCGAGGCAGCAGAGGGCGCGCAAAATGCGGGAACAGATGGGGGTACCGTCTTTGAACAGGGATTTTCCGAAGAGGCAGTAAAGGCGCAAAGAATACTAGAAGAAACTCGTCTGGTGATGACGCAGCAGGCAAATCTTTCCCTGATGAAGCAGGGGATTTCCGTGGATACAACCGAGCTTTCCGAAGTGGTCGAGCAGCTTAAAAATCTGGAAGCCAGCTTCTATCAGAAGACATTGATAAATAATGGGGAGACCGTGACGCAGGAGGAATTGTCCGTCCGGATCGATCTGTTTGAGCAGACGACGGCGCAGATGAGCGATCTGGCTGAGATGCCGGCAGTGCTTTTGGGGCGGATACCCGATATTGCGGAGGCGGTAATCGGTGACCTGCACCGGGAAGGGCGCGCTTTGGCACAGACCTTTGCGGCGGCAGATGAACGCTATGAGACGATGCGCACGGAGGTTCGGAGAGACCTGGGCGATTCGATGCGCAAGGCATTCCGCAATGTGGACGACATTTTGGAGGATCTGGATGTGGAAACGACCGACGCCAACCGGCGCGCGGTGCGGATCCTCGCATACAACCAGCAGGAGATCACGGTGGAATCCATCGGAAAAATGAAAGCCGGGGATGAACTGGTGCAGCGGGCATTTAAGAGCCTGACGCCGGGCGTGGTCGCAAAGATGATCCGTGAGGGCGAGAATCCGCTTGACCTTTCCATGGAAGAGCTGACCGACAAGGCAGAAGAGATCAAAGCGGTTTCGCCGTCGGATTCCGCAGAAGGAAAATTTTCGGAATTTTTATACAAGGCACAGCGGGCGGGCGAGCTTACGCAGGAGGAACGGGACGCGTTTGTCGGTGTTTACCGGCTGATCTATCAGGTGGAAAAGAGCGATGGTGCCGTGATCGGGCAACTTTTGGCGCAGGGTACCGATATTTCCCTGCGGAACCTGATGATGGCGGCGCGGACAAGGCGGCATGAGAACCGTGAATATACGATTGATGATGACTTCGGTTTTGCGGAATTTGACCGGAGCACGCTGTCGATTACCGAGCAGATCGAAATGGTGTTCCAGACACGGCGGATGAAGGATGCCGGAGAGCAGATCACGCCGCAAAAAATGGCGGCATTTGAAAATGAAGAGTATTTGGAGATGACGCCTGACCGGTTTGCTGAGGCGTTGGAGGAAATGCCGGATAATCCCGCTGAAGAGGAAGCACAAAAGGCATTCGACAGGCAGCAGAGAAACAATATTGCGGAAGCAGTGCGCGCCGAAGCGCGGGTTTACGAGATGCTGTCGCAGTATGATCTGCCCCAGAGCCCCGCGAATCTGGAAGCTTTTTCACAGATGCTTAACGACCGCAACGGCATGTACCGGAAGCTGCTGCGCGGAAATGACCGTACCGTTTTTGGCAGCGAAGACACCGGTGTCCGGGAGGGCGAGGTCGGTCTTTCTGATGTGATTGAGGATCTGATCCGCGAGTTCGGTGAGGCGGTCAAGACGCCGGAGGAGATGGCAGAGGCCCAGAAAAATTTAGAGGACATCGCGGAAAATGTAATGCGGACAATGCTTGTGGAAGAGCCTGCAGGTTCGATCGATGTCCGCGGAATGCAGGTCGCCATGAAGCAGATCCGCAGCATGGGCGAGGTCGGACAGCGTTCGGAGACCTATGCCGTGCCGATTCTCGTGGCGGACGCGGTCGGCAATATGACATTAAAAATAGTCCGTGGCGCGGAAGAAGAGCGCGGCATGGTTGATCTCGCTTTGGATATGGAGACAACCGGGACGATCCGGGCGACATTCCGCTATGACACGGGCGGTGTCTACGGCAGTGTAACAACAAGCCTGTCCGCGACACGCAATCTGCTTACGGATGCGGCAGAAGATTTGGCCGGTGCTATTGAGGAAGCGGCAGGCACGACAGTGGATCTGACATTTGGCGGTGACCGTACAGGCAGGGCGAATGATATTTTTGGCGAGCCGCAGACGGACTTTGCGGTGCGCGGGGACGGCGGGCGTCCGGAGGTGCAGACCAGAGTGCTTTACGGGATTGCGAGGAGTTTTATCCAGACGATTGGAAATCTGCCGTTTGGGCAGTAACCGGACAGATATGAAGAGATTTTCTAAAGTTTTTGTTACTATTGACCGATATAAAATGTAACAGGACATGGAAGTCCCGATCAAAAGCATATTGCTTTACACACAGACGCACGGATGCGCTTGTCACAAGATGACCAGGCATCGTGCGCCTTTTGGCGTTCAAATGATGCGGCGGAGCAAGAAGGGCATTACTATTTTTAAGGAGAAAACCATATGAAGATCAACAACAACATTTCGGCAGTCATTTCCAATAAGCATCTGCTTCGCAATGAGGGCTATCTGTCCATTTCAATGGAAAAATTATCTTCAGGCTATAAAATCAACCACTCGGGCGATGATCCTTCGGGCATGGCGATTTCGAGCAAGATGCGCGCGCAGATCCGCGGTTTAGACACGGCATCGCAGAATTCGTCGGACGGCATGAGCGTATTGGAGACGGCAGACGGGGCATTAAACGAAGTGACCGACATGATCCAGCGGATGAGAGAGCTTTCGGTGCAGGCTGCGAACGGGACAAATTCGGAATCAGACCGGAAGTCGATCCAGGACGAGATCGATCAGCTCGTGCAGGAAGTCGACCGTGTCGCGGAAACGACGGAATTTAATACCAAAAAGCTGCTGGACGGTTCATTGGACAAGAGGGTATATACAGATGGCATCAGCCGTGTGACATTGTCCGATGAGGTGCCGGCAGGGAAGTATGATTTTACGATTGATGTGATGCCAACGCAGGCGACGCTGGAATCGGCTGTCACATGGAATGAACTGGCGACGAGTCTCGGCCAGGCTGGTGAGGAGACATATCTGAATATCAATGGAACAGGCGTCACGATTCAGCCGGGGATGAATGCGGAAGATATATACACGCTAGTGCGTAAAACGGCAGAGCTGGGAGAAGCTGAAATCAGCGATTTTAACGATGGAGCCGGAGCAGTAGAGTTTTATTCGATTTCTTATGGTGATGAAGCCAGCCTTGACATTCAGATGGGGCAGCAGTTGGTAGATGCTTTGGGATTGGTTTATGATGAAACAAGAAATCGTTATGATCCAGAGACGGGGACAGGAGGCGATACATCTTATGTGACCTATTGGAGTGGAACAAACGCAGTTATTTCACTGGATAAAGATTCGGATTTTGGCAAGCAGGCGACATCCACGACTTTGACAAAAGATTCAAGCGTATCGGCAAGCCGCTCCATAGACGGGCGTCGGATCAGGATGACAGATATCGGCGGATTTGAAATCGATTTTCTGATAGATGAAGATGTTATTGCCGAGAAAAACGCGGAAAATAGTACACAGCTTTCAGAGAATAAGGAATACAGAAAGCAGATTACGACATTGCAAAACAGCAATATGAATCTGCAAAATGAAAATCAGAAGCTGAAGGCTCTGAGTGAGGATATAAACACATATGGTGTGTCAGCGTATTACAGCAGGATTTTAAAAACCTTGGATATAAGCGAGAGTGATCTTGAGGATTCTGATACGCCAGAAAATATTGCAAAGGTTCAGTCATTGATTGACACAAAAGTGGCGAGTAATGAAGCGGCAATTACACAGAATAATACAGATATAGAAGATTATCAGGCAAAGATACAGGCAAATATTACGACGATGTCTGCCAACGCGAAAGAACTTGAGATTGAAGTGACCGATATCGGACCGATGAATCTGCAGATCGGAGCCAATGAAGGACAGCAGATGTCAGTGCGGATTGATTCGACCGGCGCGGAAAAGCTGTATCTGGATCAGGTGGATGTCTCTACGCAGCGGGGAGCAACCAGGGCGCTTGAGCAGCTTGACGAGGCTCTCTCCGCCATCAGCAATACGAGATCGACGATCGGTGCGTACACCAACCGATTGGAGCATGCGGTCAACAGCCTGAACCAGACAAGTGAAAATATGAACCAGGCAATCTCGCGGATCCAGGATGCGGATATTGCAGTCGAAATGACGGAATACACAAAATACAATGTGTTGCAGCAGGCGTCGACTTCGGCACTGTCCCAGGCGAACGAATTGCCGCAGACGGCGTTACAGCTGTTGCAGTAACTATGTGAAATTTACCATTGAGGCTTTGGGCGGACTGCGGAAAGATTTGTGCATTTCCGAAATCAGGAAAGGATGCATACAAAGATGACGAAAGAAGATATCACCTATTACACCCGACGGATCACGCAGGGAAACAAGAGCGATATTATTGTAGTGCTCTACGACATTTACTTCTCATATGAAGAGGATGTCCGTGCTGCTTTGGAAAAAAAGGATTTGACTGATCTGCAGCTTGCGATTCGCCGGGCGAATGAAGTGGTGGAACATTTAAAGCTCGATCTGGACTTTTCCTATGACATTGCCCGGCAGCTCTATCCGCTGTATGACTATGTGCAGAGGTGTCTGTCGAAGGCGCTTTATCGGCAGGATGCAGCGGAAGTGGATCATGCGGCAGCGGTGATGAAGGAACTGCGGGAGGCATTCATCGAAGTCGCGAAGGCGGATGACAGCGGCAGGGAGATGCAGAATGCCGAGACAGTGACGGCAGGATACACTTACGGGCCGGGAAGCTTGAGTGAAGTGACGGATGGCGGAAGCAACCGGGGATTTTTTGCATAGAAGAATTAACATCATTCAAACGAGACGCAGCATAAAATAAACGGGCAAAAATCAGGCCATCTACAAATTAAAATGGAAAAACGGGCAAATCGTCAGAGCGTATGTTCTGGCGATTTTTTCTATATAAAAATTTTTCCGGACACCATTATTTCAAAAGAAGGAAAATCTGTTTATCCATATAAAATTTACTTAACTATTCAAAATAGTTTTCCGGGTAAAGTTGACTAATTAAAAGGGCGTTAATTTCAGAAAAATAAATAAAAATCGAATTGGGCAAAATAGACAACCGCTTCATTCGCATGAAATGTCGATTGAAGTGGCTCTCCGGGGAAATTATAATTTGATGCATGGAAGTACGGATGGTAAGCCTGGCGCTGTTCCTGCTGGGCGCGGCAACATTTTTTGACCTGCGGACCGGGAAAGTGCCCAACCAACTGATCGTCGCAGGTTATCTGATCGGCGGGATAGTCCGGATCCACAGCATCCAGGACGCGATCAGCTGTGCGGGCACTGCGGTATTGACGATAGCAATCCTATATCCGCTGTTTTTGATCAAAGGTTTGGGAGCAGGGGATATCAAATTGTTTTCCGCTTTGTCCGTCTATTGCCCCCCGGCATTTCTGGCAGAGGTAATGGCCGGTTCGCTGTTTGTGGGAGCAGGAATTGCGGTCTGGCGGCTGCTGCTGCAGAAAATAAAGCGGCGGGGCGCGGAAACGCATTACCTTCACTATACGGTGTGCATCCTTGCGGCATTCATCATGGAGCTGCTGCGCGTAAATTTGATGTGACCGGAGGGGGATGGGTGCTTTGGTATATGCGGCTGCAGCTGCGGCAGTAAGAGAGCGGATCCATACGGGAACAAGAGCAGATTGGGGAGGAAAAACGGATGAGGAAGCAGAAGATCATGATCTGTGATACGGATTACGCGTATGTGCAGGCGTTGACGACCTATTTTATTTCAGCATTGCGGGACACGGAGATCACGAGCTACAGCAAAGTGGATCGTTTCCGGGAAGATGCCGGAAATTATGATGTGGCATTGCTGGGAAAAGAATTCATTGAACAATTGGACGGAACCACAAAGATGCGTGACCGGTTTGGGCAGATTTTCATGTTGACCGGTGACATCAACGAAGGCAGCAGCAATGGCGATTACGGGATTGTGTACAAGTTCCAGAAGATGCAGCTTTTTATGGAAAATGTGCGGCAGATCCGCAGAGATCCGAAGGAGGAACTGAACCATACCGGAAAGCGTTGGACCGGTATTTATTCGCCGATGCGTCATGAATTGCAGTTGGTATTTGCGTTGGCATATTGCAAACAGAAACAGGAGGCGGAACCGGAAAGGCGGCTGTTGTTTCTGGATTTGGAAGAAAACTCTCTGTTTTCTGAGTTGGTTGGCGGGCCGATGGCACAGAATGTCGCGGATTATCTGTATCTGCTGGAGAGTGACGGTGTTTCGGAGGAGGAATTGCTGGGCTGCCTGACCTATTATGAGGGTTTTGCATGTCTGCCGCCGGTCAGGCATTTTCAGGAGCTGCTGATGATAGGATCATTGCGCTGGGAGAAGTTCTTTGATTCGGTCGCAACGCTGGGATTTGACCAGGTCGTTGTGCTGTTTGACGGAGCATTCCGGGGGACAGAGGAGTTGTTTGGACGGCTGCAGGATTTGCTGCTGCTTGTCCGCGATGGGGATTTTTACCGGAAATATGACCGGCAGATATACACATTTTTAAAGGAAAAGCCTCAGCCAATGATGGTGCGGGAAGCGGTTTTGCCGCTGAGCGGCGCCAATTTGTCCGATGGAACTTACCGGATGGAACAGCTCATGGAGGGGAATCTGGCGAAATATGTCCAGAGGGCATTAGGGGAAGAAGCAGATGCCTGAGCTTCGTGAGGAAATCCGCAGACGGGTACTTGAACAAGTCGACCTGACGCGGGATGTGTCTGATGAGGAAATCTTGCGTCTGATCCGGCAGGAAGTGATCGGCCAGGGAAATGCGTATGCCCTGGCGTTAGAAGAGCGGATCGCAATCCAGCGGGATGTGTTCAATTCGCTGCGCAAATTGGATGTGTTGGAGGATTTGTTATCAGACGACGAAGTGACAGAGATCATGGTCAATGGCGCGGACG
The DNA here is from genome assembly GCA_017470735.1 of Lachnospiraceae bacterium. Taxonomy (GTDB): domain Bacteria; phylum Bacillota; class Clostridia; order Lachnospirales; family Lachnospiraceae; genus RGIG4930. The sequence goes on from JAFUYB010000023.1 coordinate 20,268, forward strand.
CGATTTTTGTGGAAAAGCATGGCAGGATTGAACGGTCCGATAAACGCTTTTCTTCGGATGAGAAACTCTATGATGTAATCCAGCAGATCGTCGCTGCCAACAACCGCGTCGTAAATGAGATGACACCGATCGTTGACTGCCGTTTGGAAGACGGGTCGCGTGTAAATGTGGTTTTGCCGCCGGCATCGGTGGAAGGGAGCATTTTATCCATACGGAGGTTTCCGAAAGAACCGATGCGGATGAAGGATCTGGTTGCGATCGGGTCGCTGTCAATGGAGATGGCAGAGTGCCTGCGCTTACTTGTTGCCGGCGGATACACGATTTTTGTTTCAGGCGGAACGGGTTCGGGGAAGACGACATTCCTCAACGCGCTGACCGAATTTGTGCCGGAGGATGAGCGTGTGATCACGATCGAGGATTCGGCCGAATTGCAGCCAATCGGCGTTGCCAATCTGGTACGGCTGGAAGCGCGGGATGCGAACCTTGAAGGCAAACTGCGGATTTCAATCCGTGATCTGGTTCGGACCAGTTTGCGAATGCGGCCGGACCGTATCATCGTTGGAGAATGCAGGGGGGAGGAGGCGCTGGAGGTTCTGACCGCTTCCAATACCGGTCACGAGGGCTCTCTCAGCAGCGCCCACGCAAACTCCTGCAGGGATATGATCGCGCGGCTGGAGACAATGGTGTTGATGGGGATGGAGCTTCCGGTAGCAGCGATCCGGGCGCAGATTGCATCGGGGATCGACCTGTTCGTCCATTTAGGAAGGCTTAAGGATAAGAGCCGGAAGGTGCTGGAAATAGCAGAAGTGATCGGCATAAAGCAGGGCGAGGTACAGCTTCAGACGCTGTATGAATTTGTACAGACCGGTGAAGAAGACGGAAAAGTGGCAGGCAGATGGGAAAAGCGAAACAAACTGACGCACAGAAGAAAACTCGAAATGGCAGGCTATGGGAACGCCGGCATCTGATGCTTGCCGCAGAAGATGTTGGGCTGGCTTTGCTGCTGGCATGGACATTTTACGATGCGTATTGGATGGCAATCGTATTGCTGGCACCGGTTGTCTTTTTCAACGGCAGACGCTATTGGGAAAAGCAGTCACAGCAGCGGGAAAAGCAGTTTATCGCAGAGTATAAGGAGATGTTAAAAAATCTGATCTCCGGATTGGAAGCAGGATACTCTGTAGAGAATGCATTTGCGGAAGCAGAACGCCAGCATCGCCAATTGTTTCCGGAGCAGTCTGTATTGGCTGCTGAACTGCACGCGATCAATGCGGCAACAGCCTTGCGGACGCCGATTGAAAGAGCATTCGGGGAGTTTGCCGGCCGTTTCCCTTATGAGGAGGTATTGGGCTTTGCGGAGATATTTTCGTTTGGCAAACGGCTGGGCGGAAATTATGTGGAGAACCTGCGTACGACCGCGCGGAAATTGGAGGAAAAGGTCGAGCTGAAGCAGGAGATCGCGGCGACCTTTGCGGAAAAACGCCTGGAGCTTTCGGTAATGAGTGTAATGCCGATGGGCATTGTGGTCTATATGAAGCTTGGTTCGCCGGAATTCTTGGCACCGATGTATCACAATGTATTGGGAATAACCGTGATGAGCGGCTGTATCGCGGTCTACCTGGGGGCGATATTGTTGGGGAAGAGAATCGTGGAGATAGAAATATGATGTTGGTTTAAAAAGTATCATATATGAGAGAAGGTAGTATGCTGTATTTTGGAATTATTCTGGCAAGTGTGGCAGCAGGGATTGCAGCAAAAAAACATGGAATTATTCTGGAACGGAATGTATTGCTTTTGGTTGCGGTGATTGAGATAGCGGGAACCGGGATCGGCGCCTATGACTATTACAGCAGTAAAACCGGATTCGCGGGAAAGGTGGAAAGACCGGCAGCAGGGGAAGCGGAAAAGAAAGAGAATCTGCTTGTGGACAGGGACGGACAAGAGGAGGAGTGGGAAATTTCTGTATCCCCACAGGAGCTGGAAGCGAAAGCCATAGAAGAGAGACTGAATGAGGCGGAAAAGGAAATTGACGATACTGTTTTTGGGAGAAATCCTTCGGCAAATGAAGTGACGGAAGATCTGGTCATACAAGATACATATGCCGGTGGGGTTGTAAATGCGGACTGGATGTTTTCTGATCCCCTGGCCGTTTCAACCAACGGAAAGATATTGTATGAAAACCTGGAAACAAAAGCATCTGAAACAGTTTATGCAACGGCGAAGCTGTCCTGCTATGGAAGAGAGCGGATACATACCTTCCCATTCCGGGTCGTTATGCCAAAGGCATCGACAGCAGCAGGGTTTGCCTACTATATGCAGAAGGCTTTGGAAAAGGCTGATGCGCAAGCCCCTGCAGCCCGGGAAGTGGTGCTGCCAAAACAGATAGAAAACATACCGCTGCGCTGGTCGAAGCAGACAGACAACCGCGGGGTGTGGATTTCTGCGCTTGGGCTGTTGGCAGGTGCCGGGATCGTATTGGGGAAACGGGAAGAAGAAAAACGGGTGAGACAACAGAGGCAAAAAGAATTGGGGAAAGATTATCCGGATATTGTCAGTGCATTGTCCCTGTATGTTTCAGCGGGAATTACGGTCCGGTCTGCATTTACCAGAATTTTTGCCGGATATGTTGACCGGCGAAAAAGGGGAGATATCCGCGGTCGGCCGGGATATGAAGTGATCGGGAAAATTGTCCGGCAGATGGAAGACGGTGTCGGTGAAGAGAGCGCATACCAATCGTTAGGCACGCTGACCGGGCATAAGGATTATGGGAAGCTGGCGATCATGCTGACGAAAAATTTGCGGCATGGGACGGCAAAGCTTGCGGAACAATTGGAAAAGGAGGAGACGCAGGCATTTGAGATGCGGAAACTGACAGCCAAAACGATGGGGGAGGAAGCATCGACAAAGCTATTGGCACCGATGCTGATGCTGCTTGCAGTCGTGCTTGTGATATTGGTCGCGCCGGCACTGTGTAATTTGCAGATGTGAAGAGATAATCGGGCTGCGATTACGCAGTGGATGAAAACAATTTGGTTGAGAGTGAAAAACATGATAGGAAGGAGAGAATGCATGAGATTTAAAGAATTTTTATCAGAAGAGGATGGAATCGGTGTTGTCGAGGTCATTCTGATACTTGTGGTTTTGATCGCGCTGGTGCTGATATTCAAACAGAATATTACGGAATTGGTGAATTCCATTTTCAGCCAGATTTCATCTGACTCCAATCAGGTAATGGGGAAATGAACAGACAAAACCGTAAGAGCCAAAGACATGACCTTCAGGGAACGATGACGGTATTTATGGGCATGACGATTCTGATGCTGCTGTCAATTTTTTTCTCATTGCTGGAGGTGGTGCATTATATTTCTCTGCGGGAGGAATCAGCAATGCTTTCAAAAATAGGAATTGAGAGCATGTTTGCGGATTACTGCCGCCCGCTGTGGGATGAATATGGTGTGTTGGCGATCGATGGAGGTTACGGAGGGGAAATATTGGATTTGGGTATGGCAACGGACCGGATGGAATCCTGCCTTGCCGATAATGCGGATGTGTCGGAATTTTCACATGGGGGAAATCATTTGACGCTGGCAGTGGATGCGTGCGGGATAGAGTCATACGGTCTGCTGACGGATGATGCGGGCGTGCCGTTCATGAAAGAGTGTGCCGGGGCAGCGATGTATGGGATACCGGAAGATCTGCTCGATGGATTGAAAGAGCAGACGGATACCGCGGGAGACGGACAGATGGATTGGGAAGATCTGCTGGAGGAAGGGGATGCGGCTTACCGAAGCGCAATGGAAGAGAGGCAGCGGCGGATAGAGGAATCGGAAAGAAATGACGGCAATGGAGAAACAACAGAAGAGGATGGAGTGGATGAGGAAGATGATTGGATAGAAGACAGTGAAGCTTTGCCGGGTGATTTATCAGCAGAAGAAATTGCCACGGCGGGGAATCCGATTGAAATGGTCTTAGCGTGGAAGGATGAAGGGATCCTAAAGCAGGTGGTGCCGGCGGATGCCGTTTCCGGAAAAAGAATGACCGTTGAAAATCCTGTCTCTGACCGCACGCTGTCAGAGGGTAATACGGAGACAACAAATACTCTTTCCACGGCAGACCGGTTTCTTTTCCAATATTATCTGTCGGAGCATATGGGCAGTTACACCAACCGAAAAGAGAGAAAGGGGTTGTCGTATGAGTTGGAATATGTAATTGGCGCAGAAGACAGTGATAAGGCTAATTTGGCGGAGACAGTGGAGCAGCTGCTGGTGTTCCGGGGAGCGATGAATCTGGCATCGCTGCTTAAGGATGGCGAAAAGAGAGCCGAGGTAAAAGCTGTAGCGGTTGCTTTGGCAGGTGCATCGGTCAATCCGGCGGTCATAAAGGCGGTAGAGGCAGGAGTGACTGCAGCGTGGGTATATGCGGAAAGCGTGCTGGATATACGGACACTGCTGGATGGAGGGAAAATTGCGGTCGTAAAGACGCCTGCGGATTGGACGAGCGATCTGCTGTCGCTTACACAATGCGTGGATATGGATTATAAAGCAAAAGAGAGTGCAGACGGAATCCGTTACCAGACTTACCTGATCGCTTTATTGTCTGTCATACCGCAGAAAAAAATCGGCTTGCGCGCACTCGATGTGATCGAACAGGAATTGCGTCAGACAAAGGAATACAGCAAAGTAAAAATGGACAATTTTATCTATTGCGCGACAGTGGATTACCGCTACAAAGCAGTACCGGTATTTGGCAGCCTGGTGACGACAGGCAGAGGACCGGAGGGATATTCATTTTCAGATAAGGAGAGCCTGGATTATACGAAATAAAAATAGAACGGGGTGCATAGGGATGTCTCTTTCGAACAATGATTGGGAACGAAAAAATTTTATTCTAAATGATTATCGACTATTTCATTTCTCGCAGGCAGATCTTATGCAAACAGATATGGCGGCTGTTTCTGATTGTCCAAAGAGACATCCCCATGCATCCGGTTTTGCAAAGGCAAGCTATACCGTCGAGGCAGCGGTCATTATGCCCATCTTCTTGTTTGTTTGCGCTTGTATACTGATTTTCTTCCGTGTGCTGGCTGTGGAATGGGGCGTGTCGACGGCATTAAATGAGACTGCGCGGGAAATGGCATTGTACCGTGGCACCGAAACGGAGGATGCAAAAAAGAATTATGCGGGTCTGACTGCAACGGCTGCAGCATTGGCACATACACGGATGCTGGCAGAGGACACGCCGTTTGCCTTTGTGCGGTTTGGCATGGCGGGCATGGATTATTCCGGCAGTGTGATTGATGGGAAGAATGTGGATATCGCCGTAACCTATCAGATTCCTCTGCCGGTACGCTTCTTTGGGCTGGGTGATATATCCATCGCGCAGCATGCTGTGGCGCACCGCTGGGTAGGCTTTGATCCAAAGGAAGGAAAAGGGCAGGATGGTGAGACAGTTTATGTGACGGAATACGGCAGCGCGTATCATAGGAATTTGGAATGCTCTTACCTGAATCCGTCGATTCATGCGATTGCCTATGCATCAGTTGACGACAAGCGAAATGCAAGCGGACATAAGTATTACCCGTGCCCGCTTTGCGGAGGAAAAGCTGTGACGGTATATATCACGACCTATGGTGAGAATTACCATAGTGATATCGGATGCAGCGGATTGAAACGGACGATACGCAGCACGACCCGGCAGGAAGCAGAAGCTGACGGGTATCACGCGTGTGGAAAATGTGCCAAATAAATGAGTGGAGCCGGTCAGCATGGAATACGACATCAGGAAGGATCAAAAACGGCCGGGATTATTTACAAGGAGTGGCTTATGGAGGAAGGATCAGGACGACTGGGATTACTTACAAGGAGCGGCTTATGGAGATTGCAGGATTGCTGGGAATATTGGGATACTTTAGCATAGAGGACATACGGCAGAGAAGCATAAGGATTGTTCCGTTGCTTTTGGCGGCAATTATGGGACTGGTGTTTCATCTGTTTTTTGGGCGGATCTCCATATGGAATCTGCTCGGAGGTCTGGGCGTTGGCGCTGTGATGTATATGATCAGTGTCATCTCAAATGAGCGCGTTGGAAAAGGAGATGCCATGCTCCTTGCCGTGACCGGGATATATCTTGGCTTTTGGGACAATCTGCTGTTATTGTGGATGGCGTCTCTTTTGACAATGGCAGTGGGTCTTGTAGCAGTGATATTCTTCCGGAAGGGGAAACACTATGAGCTGCCGTTTGTGCCTTTTGTTCTTGCCGGTTATGTAATCATGCTTTTGGCGAGCAAGGGAGGTCTGTCATGAGGGCAGTCGCGGGCGGGCGGCGGAAAGCTTCGTTTTCGGTCGAAGCGGCATGGGTATTCGGAATCAGCATGCTGATCATATATTCAGTCATTGTTTTTTCGTTTACATTGTATCAGGAGACATATGACTATATTATCGGCACAAAAGCAGACGGGATTGACGCGGTGAAGCTGTTTCGCTTGGCGCAGATGGGTGAGGATGTGCTGTCTATGGCTCAAAAGGGCATCCGTTGATTGGTGAAAATTGAGGGACAAAGGAAAGGTACGGGGGATGGAAATTTCTTATCGCAGAAATGCCGGAGCAAGTTATATGATCTTGCCGCAGGAAGGCGAGGTGTTATCTTATGAGGAGGAGATGCTCCGCAACAATGACATTCCGGTATTGCTGTCATTCTTTTCGATGCGGACAGAAGGCAGACGGGAATTGTGGTATGACATTACGGCGAAGAAGAGCCTGCGTCATCTTTATGAGCAGGAGACGGTAGAGAGAAACCAGCTTTGTGCGATATTGCTTGGCGTATTGGAAGCATACAAGAAGCTGGGAGAGTATCTGATTTCAGATGCCCATATCCGTCTGATGGAGGATACCTTGTATTTATCCGGAAAGGGAACGGATATAAAAGTGTTTTTGTGTTTTTCTCCGGGGCAGGAGTATTCGTTGGCCGGTCAGATGACTCAGCTGTATGAGTATCTGATGCCATTGGTCGATGCGGATGATGAAACATTGGTAAAGCTGATTTATGAAGGGTATCAAAACCTATCGGAAGGGTCGTTTTCGATAGACCGGATGGAGAGGGATATCAGAGAAGCGATGCTGCCGGATGCCGCATTGTCTGCCTTAAGCGGAAACAATGGCAGAAGCTTCCCGCATGAATCTCGACCGCCCAAGACAGAATTCCCCGTCGTTGAAAGTGACATTATGCAGGAAGATACAAAACGAAAAGAAATGTTAGATGCGCTGTTTGAAGATGATGAGGAACCGGAATCCTTCGCGGAACGGCTCAAGCATTTCTTTACGGGAATACCCGCCGGAATTGCGGAAAGGATACAAAAAAAGAAAACGGACTATTTTCCGCCAAAGGATTTAGAAGAAGATATGATTTACAATCCGGCGGAATCGTTACCGGCACCGACAGTTCTTTTGGCGGAGGATGCGGCAGCTTGTTTTGGCAAGCTGCTTTACGAGGGAGACGGCGAGGAGAAAGATTTCGTATTGGACAAAAAAGAATATCGCATTGGCAGCAGGGATGACAGAAATGATATTTTACTGCATTCGTCAGCAGTCAGCCGTCACCATGCGCGGATCTGGAAGGAGGGAAAAGAATTTTTTGTCGAGGATCTTCATTCCACTAACGGGACATTTGTCAATGGTGAGCCGGTAAATGTCAACGAACCGCAGAAGCTGCAGTATATGGATAAAATATCATTTGCGGATGTGTGCTACCGGATCGTGTAGCGGAAGGGACAGAGGGAAGCTTTCTGCTTAAGAGCGCGCAGGGAGGATTTTGTCACCGGTGAAATTGACAAACCTGTCATTTGTTTATATGATAGGATATGACCGAAGCGGAGGTGACAGATGAAGGTTAGTATCTATTATGGCGGACGGGGCGTGATCGAGGATCCGACACTGTATGTGCTCGAGGTGATGGAGCAGGTGTTAGACGAGCTGAATGTGACTGTCAGCCGTTACAATTTATATGAATACCGGAGCAATGAGCTGACGAGGCTGCCGTCATCCATACGGGATGCGGACGGCATTGTTTTGGCGACGACCGTAGAGTGGCTGGGCATTGGCGGATATATGACGCAGTTTTTGGATGCGTTGTGGCTGTATGGCAACCGTGACAAGATGGCATCGCTCTATATGCAGCCGGTCGTACTGTCAACGACCTATGGTGAGCGCGAAGGGATGCTGACGCTTGAAAGCGCATGGGAGTCGCTTGGCGGCATTCCTGCCAATGGGCTTTGCGGCTATGTGGAGGATGTTTCGGCTTTCCGGCAGGATAGGGACTACCGTTCTTATATTGAGAAAAAGACGGAAGATCTGTACCGGACGATCACGCAGCGGCTGAGAGGGCTGCCGACAAGCAGCCAGGCTGTGACCCAGAGCGTACAAAGGACGCGCCAGATGCAGCTGACGCCGCAGGAGTCCGAGCAGCTGTCCGAGCTGGCAGCGGATGAGAGCAAGGTCCGTCAGCAAAAGGCTGATGTGCTGGAGCTGTCCAAGATGTTTACGCAGATACTTGGCGGAGAAGGCAGCGCGCCATCGGAACCGACGGAGGAATATATTGAGAACTTTGAGACAAGTTTTTCGGGACAGCCGGAGATTATAGCAAGTTTTCTGTTCCGTATATCAGGAAAAGAACAGCCGCTCTTGGTATCAGTGAATGGACGGGAGCTGGTTTGCCGTTATGAGACTGTGGATGATGCGGATGTCGTCTGTACTTTGTCACCGGATATCATGGAGACGATCGTTGCCGGCAGGATGACATTCCAAAGGGCATTTTCTGTGGGTGACATGTCAGTTAAGGGCAGCTTTGCGACATTGCGCCAGTTGGATGAGCTGTTTCCGTTCGCAGAATAAAAAAGTACTGAAGAATTACAGCCGACATGCCGATATAATAGATAAACCATATCTATGATACTCACCAGGGACGGTGGAGCACTATGACAAGGAGGGTCTATATGAAGATAGCAAGTGCAGTTGTCGGGATGGAAAGTTCTCATCAAAACATTTCAGTCCAGCAGTCATCGCTGAGGCTTGGCATTCGCATGAAAAAGAGCGAGTGGGAAGCTTCGCAGGAGATGGACCGTGAAGGCGATGTCCAAAAGGATCCCCAGGGAAAAGACAAGAAAGAGGAAAAAGGCAAAGCAGGCGCGTTGATCGACCTTTCGAAAGACGGCATCGATGCTTCGAAGGGAGTGTCCGTAATGGCGCCGGCGAAGGAAGAGGAAGAAAAGGTTCCGGACAAAACCATGTCCACGCTTCGCGCGTTGCTGCAATACCTGAAAAGTATCTCCAAGAACCCGAAAGCTTTTGAAAGGCTTGAAGAGTTCTTGAATAGTCAGGAAAAGCTTGCGAAAGAGGCAGGAAGTAGTTCAAATAACAATGCGATGATGCCCATGAGGGTGGGCGGTGTTATCCGGGCAGGAAGTCCGGAGCCTACGGTATTGGTGGATCGCAGGGAAACTTTTACTGCGGAAAGTGAATACACATCGTTTGAGGCTGCCGGGATAGCAAAAACCGAAGATGGCAGGGAGCTGTCGTTCAATGTCGGCTTTGAGATGTCCCGGTCATTCATGGAGTATACCCGGACGGACAAGCTGTATTCGCCGGAGCCGGTAAGAAATGTCTGTGATCCTCTGGTGATCAATGTAGGAGCAGATGTGGCGAGCGTTTCCGATCAGAAATTCACATTCGATCTCGATGCGGACGGTAAGGAGGACAATATCTCCATGCTCGGAAAGGGTTCCGGTTTTTTGGCACTCGATAAAAATGAAGATGGCAAGGTCAATGACGGCAGTGAACTGTTCGGAGCCAAAAGCGGAAACGGGTTTTCGGATCTGGCAGAGTATGATGAAGATGGCAATGGATGGATTGATGAAAATGATGCCGTGTTTGACAAGCTTAAAATATGGTACAAGCATGAGGACGGAACCGATCGTCTGATCAATCTCAAGGACGGCGATGTGGGAGCGATTTATTTGGGGAATGCATCTACGGAGTATTCGCTGAAAAATGGTGACAGCCACGAATTGAACGGAATCTTGCGTTCCACAGGGATTTTCCTGAAAGAATCGGCAGGGGCGGGAACGATCCAGCATGTGGATCTGGCATTGTGATAAATTCTTCAGAAGAGATGTTTGATGTCAGATGAATTTGTGATGTTATGGCTTTACGGGGGATGAATGAGTATTTCCCTGAGAATGCGGTGGAATATTTTGTAAGCTA
>JAFUYB010000024.1 GCA_017470735.1 Lachnospiraceae bacterium
ACCAAATGTCACGGCATTGGTATCCGGATCAAGGGTAGCCTTCGCATAATGGCAGTTCTTAAGGCCGAACTTAACCTTGTTTGTTGTACTCGACATCTTTAACCTCTCTTTCCGCTATACCGTCATCTGGTACAGCACTTCATATAATTTCTCTGACTCAATCCATACCTCTGATTTATTCCAGAAAAGCTCATGGGAATTAAGAACCGCTTCCACCTGATCTTCCAATTCCGGATTTTTCTCATCGGTATATAACTCAATACTCAGGTTCAAAAACTCGACATATACAATGTTGTCAGCTGAAAAATTATCCGAACCCGAAAACAAAAAACAGATGAATGGCGGCTCCGGCGATTCACCCTCTGCAAAGTGATCATATGCATAGGGAATCTTCAGCTCCTCCAGCATCTGCATTACCTCTTCATGCGTCATATCAACCGCCTTTCCGCAGGTCACGCTCGATATCCCTTGTCAGCTGTTCGATGCCCGCCTGCTCTGCCGGTGCGATATGTGGGAAAGCCCTTGTCCTGCCGCCTCCCCTTTTCGCATGACCAAATTCCAGCAAGTGTGTCAGCTGATATCGGTTCTTCGAATGCACCACCACCTGGATGGAATCCGAGGTTTCCCGGGTTTTCTTCACCGCCCAGCTCTTACTGTACTTGCCGGTCTTCTTAGGAGCGGAACCCTCGATCTGCTTCTTCACGGTATCTCCGGCCTTTTTCACATCTGCCTTCAAATCATCCGCAGCAAGCTTCGCATACTCTTCCATCCCCTTCATTACGGTATCCGCAAGCTGATCGATCTTGATCGTCTGACTCATCGCCGCTCCTTCCTGCACATGAACTTTAGTGCCCTCTTCTTGAAATTCAGATGATCAATATTCTCGATGTTATAGATCTCATCCATGAATATCACCCTGTATCCCGTAGAAGTAATCGCAGCTGCCTTCGAGCAATACCGGACTGTTACCGTCATGGAAAAATCCTCAACCGTAGTACCGGCAACCTGCTCTTCCTTTGAGCTTGCAAGACCTTCGCCGCCGATCGTTGCAAAGCAGGTATAGTAATCCGTCCAGGCATTCTTGTGATTGCCGTACTTATCGCTTGTGGCTGTATTCTTCTGGAATGTCACCTTTGATCTCATAGCAGCTACTTCCATCAGAATCCCTCCTTACGGCTCCCAAATAAAAGAGCCCGGAGCGTCATATCCATTGCATGATGATCCGCCTCTTCCCTGTGCTCATACAGATAAGCCACTGTAAACATCACGGCAATCTTTCCGTTCTGACATTCAGACAGTTCATTCTCATCATCTGTCCTAAGGATATCCATGCACTGCTTTTCTCCTGCTGTGATCAGACTTTCGATAAGCATGTCATCGTCCTCAAAATCAACCCGCAGGTAATTCTTCATTTCTTCTACAGTTACGATCATCTGAACTCACCTCTCGTCCTAACAATAAAGGCGGCAGATTTCTCCACCGCCTATACTTCTTATTCAGGCTCCACAATAACCAGCTTGTAGCTTGTTTCAGCGTAGCCGTCTGCCCACAGCGTAAAGTTGTCAACTGATTTCTGTGAATTGTCCCCGGCAAGTACCAGATCAGCCGCAACCCAGCGGACAAAATATCCTGCACTCAAACCACACTGCGAAGTAGCTTCTTCAACATCCTCTGCCGTCAAAACGGAACCGTTGTAGTATAACCCTGTAATCGGATCAATCCCGACACCAAGACCTACGCCAAGCCACTTATGCTTTCCCCATCCATTACCAGCCTCGAAATCCTTAAGTGCTGATACTTTTACGGACAAAGTGATCGTAATGGTATGCTCATCATTGTCCACTGACACACTGGAAATCTTCCCGGTGTTATAGGAACGATCCGCATGGCCGGCAACACTGTCATTTACCGCTGCATACTGCATCGTGAAAGCATCCCCCACCATAAGACCTGCATTCTTAAGCTTTGTGATCAGAGAATTAAGGCTGGTTCTGACCTTTGCAACCGTGTCGCTGGCCACATCAGCCGTACTCATATTTGGCATCAAACCATTGTCATACACGATCTTTCCGCCGATATGAGTGACTTCACCGCCCTGCTCCGTATAATTCCTTGCATTATATTCGCTCATTATCTACCTCCAAAATCCGGGGAGCCGCATTACACGACTCCCCCATTATCAACTACTCTCACGGCTTCATCTTAAGAAGCTGGATGCCTTCAGGAAGGATTACCTTGCCGTCCACGCGCTCCGTTGCCACATAGCCAATCTGGCCATTGGTTGCATAGAGCTCGTTGAGTCTCTGTACGGTACGACCTGCACGATCACCAATCCAGTAATTCTTGAAATCACCGAAAGCAATGGTGAATGCACCTGCTGCCATCGTAGGAGCATAAGGCGAAGTGTAGAGATCGTAACCAAGAAGCTTATCCGGTTCACCTGCCTGAAGAGAAGGCTGCCAGAGATAAACCCCATTGCCATCTTTAAGTCTCCTGATGTAAGGGATCGTTGCATCGTTCATGAGGAACTTTGCATTTCTCCTGTAAGGAGCCTTCAGGGTATAGATCAGATTAATCAGCTCATCTGCAGTGATCGCGTTGCTTGCAGCCGCAGTGATCTGGCACTGTCCGCCGTTCTCGGTAAAGATACCTGTAGGCTGTCCCACACCGGTACCAACACAGAATGCCTGCTCCTCTGCAATACCAAAAGCTCTTGCAAACTCATTGGCGATATACTGCTCAAGCGGGAATGCCGCATCCTGAAGAAGCTCCACACTCACACGAATAAGATCCGTAAGCTTGTGCGCATCGATCTCCTTCTGCCCGAAGGTAGGATTACTCTCGGTATAAGGATCATTCTCCGCCGTCCAAGTTGCTGAAGAATGTCCAACCGCAATAGGAATCTTCCTGTCATTGTGAGTAGTGATCACCTTCGCAATGGAACGAATCACGTTAGCCGAATCAAGTCCGGTCACAATATCACGCTCAAACTCCTCGGGAACGATATATCCGCCGTCCTGATCAACACTCTCTGAAAGCACGTTGTGAATAGGAGCCTTGCCACGAAGATGTCTTCCGAAATCCTCCTTGTAGGCATTGGAAGCTCTACCCTGCTTTTCAGGCTGATGTCTTTCAGGCTGAGCAGTGATAGGCTGGTTTACAGGCTTGCTAAGCTCAGCCTCCATCGCATCTCTGCGCTCCATACGCCTGATCTCGTTTGTAAGATCACTTAGATCCTTCTCCATGTTTGCGTAGGTAGCATCATCCTCTGCGGAAAGCACACCCTTGTCGTTTCTGTGGGTATCGAGGAATCCTTCCATCGTATTCCACAGCTTTGCTCTTTTCTCTCTCATTTCTACAATAGTCATAGTCTTTTTCCTCCCGTTAAATGAAATCTTTAATAGTAACAAGGCAGGCTTTCAGCTCATCCACTGACCGTCCCACCGGCTCCACAATCTCCTCAGTATGGGCATTATCTGCCCTTACTGATTTCTCACTGGCTGTTGCGTTTTTTGCAACAACCACTTCAGCTGATGTACCTTCCGTACTGCTTACACTCTGCGCTACAGGCGAAGCTTCCCTGGCTTCAGGCACAACATCAACCGGATGCATCTCATCCTTTGCCACCTTCGATGTAATCTTGTTCATCAACGCTGCCTGTACAGTCTTTCTGGAAAATGCATAAGCCGGGATCTCTGCCACAGCCTTCTCATCTTCGAGAACACCATCCGCAAACCCAAGCTCCATCGCCTTATTTGCATTCATCCAGGTCTCTGCATCCATGAGCCTTGAAAGCTTATCCCTTGAAACCCCGGTCTTGATCTCGTAGGCATTTATAATGCTTTCCTTAACCTCATCCAGCATTGAGATTGCTTTCTTCATATCCTCATGGTCTCCCATGGCGATGGTTGCAGGATTATGGATCATCATCAAAGCAGTCGGTGCCATCAGCACCTCTGTTCCTGCCATAGCGATCACACTTGCTGCCGAAGCTGCAATACCGTCAATCTTGATTGTCACATCACCCTTGTAATCCATCAGCATGCTATAAATCTGACTTGCTGCAATGCAATCGCCACCAGGTGAATTGATCCACACCGTGATCGGACCGGAACCGGCAAACAGTTCCTTTCTAAACATTGCAGGAGTGATATCATCATCGAACCAACTTTCTTCTGCGATCGTCCCGTACAGCTCCAGTTCTCTAGCTCCGCCGGTATCATTCTCGCCGGATCCGACGTCCGCCTGATTCTTCCACGCCCAAAACTTCTTCTGACTCATTCGGCTCTTCCTCCTTCCCTTTGTCAGCATAAAACTCTCCCGCCATCTGAAGCGGAAGCATATTTCCGTTCACCAGATACAGATCACCGCCATCCTCAGCAGGTATCCGGTCAAGGTTTTCCAGCTCTCTGATATCATTTGCCGACATCCAGCCGTTCTGCCTCGCCGTTGCATATCCGTTCATCCTGCTCTGGTAGTCACCTCTCAAAAGCCCATCCACATTGAACTTGAAGAAATACTTCTTCTTTTCATCCGGCGTAAGTAAAGCTCTTACCATCGCCTGTTCCCATCTGCTTACCCATGGATCCAGCGTGTACTTCACAAACTCCAGACTCTGCTGCTCAATGTTATTGAAACTGGACTTTTCCAGATCTCCGATCATATGTGGTGGTACCCGGAAGATTCTCGCAATTTCATCGATCTGGAACTTCCTCGTCTCCAGGAACTGTGCCTGCTCCGGCGATATCGAAATTGGCGTATACTTCATTCCCTCTTCGAGAACAGCAATCTTATTTGCATTCCCCGAACCACCGAAGGTTGCCTGCCAGCTCTCACGAACCTTGCTCGGATCCTTGATCGTCCCCGGATGTTCCAATACACCTGAAGGCGCAGCTCCATTCGCAAAAAACTTACTGCCATACTCCTCCGTAGCAATCGCAAGGCCGATAGCATTCTTCGCCATGGCAATCGGGCTGTATCCAACCAAGCCATCAAATCCAAGTCCCGGAATATGCAGCACATCCGATGGCTGAAGCTTCACTGTCCGTCCGGGCTTATCAGTACCTTTTCTTCCGTTCACATCATCCGCATCGTTTACCGTGTATTCGTAGTAAATCCGCCCACGCTCATCACGATCGACCTTCATCCGATCCGGCATCAGCGGATACAACGCCACCACTTCTCCCTTACCGTTCCTGATGATCTGGCTGTACGCATTGCCCCACAAAAGCAGGTGAGTCATCAATGTCTCCCTGAAAATAAAGGAAGTCATCTCCGGATTCGGCTCATCATGGAGCAAAAAATAAAGCGGATGATCCACCGCTTTTTCCTTACCGCCATCATCGGTATATCTGTAAAATTGTAATGGCAGGCTCGCTACCGCTTCGGACAGGATCCTCACACAGCAGTACACCGCCGTCATCTGCATCGCAGAACGCTCCGTCACAAACTTTCCCGCAGCTGTACCGCCAAGAAAAAAGCTGTATGAACTACCTGCCGTTCTATCTGTGGGCTTATCCCTGCTCCTAAAGATTCCACTCAAAATACCCATTTCAATTGTCTCCTTCCAATGTATGATTTATAGCTTCAGCGATCACGATGAAGCCTATCAGTGCCATCAATAACATGATCACCTCCACACATAAAACAGTCGCCTCAGTAAGCGACAAATCCACTTCCATAAGCGACCATCATATGATTTTTGCTCTCTTTTATTCTTTTCAGACCCTTCCGAAATCCTTTGCTTAGATTTCATCCACTCCCTACAGAATGAGCAATCCCCTATGTTCATAAATACTCTCCTGCGGTTCCGCATGATTCCTGATACAGCGATCCAGCGCCATGATCGCAGCAACGATACCGTCAATCTTCTCTTTCGATCTGGCTTTCGTCACCTTGATATTCCCTGCCGGATCCGTATCAACCACCACGTTACCAGCCATCCACCGTAGTACCGGATGACCGCCATGGATAATCTTTTCTTCCATCAATAACCTGTAGAAGTCTTTCGTCGGACCAGACATCGAAGCAAACCCCTGACCGAAGGGAACCATTGTAAATCCATCTCCCTCCAGATTCTGAATCATCTGAGTCGCATTCCATCGGTCCACAGCGATTTCCAATATGTGATACTTCTCTGCCAGCTCATTGATAAAATGCTCAATGAAGTCATAGTGGATCACATTTCCTTCTGTTGAAAGCAGATAACCCTGCCTCTCCCAGACATCATAAGGAACCGAAGCTGCCTTCACCCTCTGCGGTATCGTCTCCTCCGGCACCCAGAAAAATGGAAGAAGGATATACTTCTCATCCTCATCTCTCGGCGGAAACATCAATACCAGCGCCGTGATATCACCTGTGCTGGATAAGTCCAAACCAGCATAACAATCCCTTCCCAGAAGAGAATTCATATCGATCTCTTCAGCGCCCTTCATAAAGATTGCATCCGGTATCCATGCCACTGTGCTTGAAACCCACATATTCAGCCTCAGCCATTTGAAGGTTACCTCATCTGCCGGATTCTGCTTTGCCTCCCGGTATGCATCTCTTAACCTTTCGATATCAACCGTGTATCCCAGCGAAGGATTGACTTTATACCAGTTCTTTTCATCCTCCCAGTCCTCATCGTCCTTCAGTCCGTAGACCACAGGATAAAACGTCGGATCCACGCGCCTGCCTTCCAGAATATCCAACGCCTTCGTATGAAGCTCATAGGCAATGGAATGTCTGTCCGTACCTGCCGTGGTTATGATAAAGTGCAGCGGATTCTGCCTGGCATCGCTGGAACCTTTCGTGAGTACGTCATACAACTGCCGGTTCGGCTGCGTATGGATCTCATCAAATACCAGCCCTGATACTGAAAAACCGTGTTTACCCCCGACCTCTGCACTGAGCACCTGGTAATATCCGGCATTCCCGTAATTCACTATTCTCTTCGTCGCAGTCATCAGCTTCGATCTCTTTAAAAGCGCCGGTGACATCTCAACCATCTGTCTTGCCACATCAAAGACAATGGAAGCCTGCTGTCGATCCGCTGCCGCCCCGTATACCTCCGCTGAAGGTTCATTATCCGCATATAAAAGATAAAGAGCGACTGCCGCAGCAAGCTCGCTCTTTCCAACCTTTTTGCATATTTCCACAAACGCCGTCCGAAACTGCCGGTTTCCATCCGGCTTCACTATTCCGAAGATATCCCGGATCAGCTGCTCCTGCCATGGCAACAGCCAGAACCGTGTCCCTGCCCATTTCCCCTTGGTATGACACAGATTCTCAATGAACCTCACCGCCCGGTCAGCCTTTGCCTTATCATAATGGGATGTCTCCAGCATGAACTTTGACGGCATATAATTCCTCAGCTTCGGATAACCCTTCGGCCTTGTTTCCTTCGCCATCCGAAATCACTCCTCTCAAAACTTTCTGTCCTCATCATTTCTCCCCGGCACCATGTCCTGTTGCATTGTTTAATCCGATCCTCCCAGGATCTCCTCCATCTCATCAATGTCTTCCTTCTTTAGTCCGGAACCCGCCATGATCCTCGATCTGGCTGAAGGCGTAAGTCCGAACTCGGATGCCGCCTGCAGCATCAGCTTCTGGTTCGTATTCGCGATCCCCACCCAGGGAGTCTGCTGCTGATATCCTTTCTCGGTCTCAAAAGTCGATCCCTCTTCATCGATATGCTGCTGAGCTTCTTTCCATCGGGCATAGCTCTGGCAGTAAGCCGCAAATGCCGCCATATCGATCTCTGTCAGCACACCCATCTCCGTAAGTTTCTGACAGAGCCGTTTCCACTCTTCCTTCGCCTCCGGAAGCAGCCACTTCGGACAGTCGGGCATTCCTTTGCCCGGCACCGGCTCCTTTGTATTCATTTTTCTTTTCCCCGGATTGCCTTCCAGCTTCTTAAGAGCTGTCGGCTTCGGCTTTCTTCCCGCCATCGGAATCCCTCCCTTCAAATTTCTGTATCAAAAAAGGACCTCCGAAGAGATCCATTTTCTCAAAAAGTACCTATCTAAATTTTCTACTTTCCTTTATTTTCAGGCTTTCTCGCAATTTTAGATATCGCGTTTTTACCCATTTTTGCCTTATCTAAATCTATAACACCTTCTATACCATTTGCTTCTCCAAAATTTAAAAACAGATTTTCCGTAGATAATTTCCAATTTGACCACATAAAACGCCTGATTTCAAATTTAACAACAGATTTTCCGTTTTTAGTTTTTTTGAGCAAACCCCTACATCAGGATTCTCCTGACCTCTTGTTCGAGTATCTCAGCAGATCTGCACTTTTCTGTAACTGCATTCCAGCATTCCGCAACCTTCCCTGAAAATAGCTGATATGTACTCGTGCTCTTTTTGTTGCCCCGAACCCGAATACCGTGATAATACTTTCCCTTCGCTATGATCCTGTCCCAAGGGTCTGTGAACATTTCAACGTCATCCAGCTCATCATACGCCGCCACAACCCATGCATCCGTACTATCGCAAGGGATTGTAATGGCGATATGAGTCATATCCTCATTTCCAAGCTCTGATTCTAACACCTGCTTCCCATGGCTCATCATTGCATCAATCCCTTTTTCGTGGCTCATGCAGGGAATCTCCACAGGGCATGTTTTGTCCGCTGTTTTTTCACAGTACAAAGGGAAGATCTTGCCCCTATCATCACAGACCGTTGTTTCACATAAGCAATGAACTTCTTTTTCCTTCCGAACCACATCGCCATCCATCTGGATCACGATTGCATCAATGCTCGGTTGTATCTCCTGCATAAGCATCCCGATTGATTCCGTTTCTTTACACCATCTCCAGACGCCTTTCCAACCGTTCCCATAACGGCCAAGCATATCCGGTTCCGGCTGCAGCGAGAGATACCTGTTTTCTTCTCCTGTGATCTTATCAATAACTGCCTTCAGGACCAGATAATCCGTCGGCCCCTCCGAAACAATTCCTATCACTTTTTTCATAACAGCTCCGGGACACCTCCCAACACTCCGTTGATCCAAAGTCTTGACAGTGGCTGATTCATCTTCAACAGTTTTTCAGAGACTTGTACACGCCGTACTTCCACATGTCCCTGCTTGTTCCTGTCAGTTGTAAACAGCCTGATATCGTCGTCGGAAAGATCCAAGCCATCAAGCACTAACGGATTATGGGTAGTCATGAACACAGTCTTATTTTCTTCAATGATCTTTCTACTGAAAACTTCTGCGACCTTTCTCGCCAACCTCGGATTCATTGCATGATCAAAACTGTCTATAGCAAACATTTTAGGAGCTTTTTCATGCATTGCGAGCGCTAGCATAAAAAGAACATACAGAGCACCCTCGCTGGCATCATATCCTGTAAAAGATGCTGTATCCTTTAAATACTTATCTCTGAACTCAATGATCTCCTGTGTGGTAGGTACTCCCGGATTCAAGATTGTCTTTTTCGGCTTGCTTACTTTGAAATCTGATGCCCAATCGATCAATTCAAGCATATCTTCCATAAACATCGAGCCAAACATGGCATCCTCTCCCTCTTCATGAAGAAGATCCTGAATTGCCTCCGCAAGACGTCCTCCATTCAGTCCGATCGGATTTGTCTGAACCGGATCTGCAACCGTACCTCTGAGTGTCAAAGTATCCGGCTGATATATTCCAAAGTCCCCAATATATTTTGCTGCAGTTGCATACTCATTTGCAGATAAAGCTTCCGATATCGTAAAGTAACCAATCTTGTTATTTAACTGCGCACTGCTCCGGTTACTTCTTCCATAAACAGAGGTCCCATCACATGTCACGCTTTCCGCAAAGTATTTCCATGAATCGTCATCTCCCGGAACGGTCATATGATTCATGTATTCGTAATCATGTCCTGCCAGCTCCCATCCTACCGAAAAGTCAACCGTCTTCGATTCTTTCTCAATTGACAGGAACTTGGATTTATACAGTGCGGATGTGCTAAGTCTAACGCCCTTCCGCTGAAGGCTGACTGTATTTACTCTGTCGGTCATTGCCGCGCTGAGCACACCTATCGCTTCCAGGACGGAAGACTTGCCTGAACCATTGGCTCCTATGAATACATTTACACGCCCAGGCTCAAACGAGACATCATACAAAGACTTAAAATTCTGAATCGTAATCCTCTTCAGCTTCATATCACTCACTGTGTGGTCACTCCCTTCGAAAAAAATGGTCTATCTAAATTCAAGTTAAGTATACCACTTTCCTTCAAAATGTCCACATCTAAATTTTGAAATATCCAGTATTTACAAGCCTTTCTCCGCTTTTAGATGTGCCAAAAATCGCCATTTTTGCTTTATCTAAATTTCGATTAGATAGCAAACATTTCGACACATTGCAATGAACATTTCGAGACATTTCGATTTTTGTAATGTTCTATATACCCCCCGTCTTCCATTTCGCGATTTTGCACGCGAGACCCCCGCGCCGTTCCCTAGGAGCCTTACCTGTAGAGATTTCACCACCCCCTGGAGTATGCATGATCAGCCCCGCCCTCCCCAGTAATCGCCGCGCTTTGCATGTATCTGTGAGTGACACGACTTACACAGCGCAATCAGGTTCTCACGATCATGTGTGCCACCTTCACTCAGCGGCTTCTTGTGGTGAATCTCTTCAGTCTCCACGATAATTCCACGCTCAAAACACAGCTCACAAAAGGGATGCTCAGAAGCGTACTTATCTCTGATTCTCTTCCATGCATGTCCATATCGGCGCTTGGTCTTCCTATCTCTGCCGTACTTCTCATAATTACTGTTGACCTTCTGCTGATGCTCCGGACAGTATCGCCCGTCTGTCAGATTCGGACACCCCGGATATGAGCACGGTCGTTTTGGTTTCATTGGCATACACATCATCTCCATAACAAAAGCCCCGAAGGATCTTTCCCTCAGGGCTTAGCTTCATTCCTCATTATCGCCATTATAATCATATCACAGCACCCTGCGTGACTTATAGTGACATCAGGTGACAACTTGAGGAATCCTCACTTTTTTCAGTGCCTTATCATGCATTCTGTACAGATGCCGGACATTGTACCCCATGTCTACGGCGATCTGCTCCCAGGTACGAAAGTTCAGATACCTCTGTTCCAGCAAAGACTGCAGCTCCGGATCATCCACCTCCTTGATCACCGTAGTGATCTCCGCCTTCAGATCCACCAGCTTATCGATATCGTCGTTGATCTCGTTTTCCAGATCCACGATCTTTGCAATGATATCCTCCATCTTGTGAATGTTCCTGGTCGGGCTTCCCGGCATATCCGTGATCGTGGAAGTCGCCTTTGTCGCCAGGCTGTGCAGGGATGACACCTGCTCCATCTTGCAATTGATCCTCTGATCGATCCTGTATGCCTGCTCCAGATAAATTCTCTTCTCCTTCATTTCACCACATCCTCCTGTAGTTTTCTGATCAACATCTCCGGATCAATACCGGTCAGCACCCCAAACCAGTCCGATCGGAAGAATCGCTCGATCGCCTCCTTTTCTGTAAGAGCATCCTCAGCCCTTCTATTTCTGCTGATCCGCCTGAGTGCCCGTCTGTAATCTTTACACGCCTGAATCACCACAGCATTTGCCAGACCTTCGTATGCCCAAATATTGTCTTCTGTATGACCTTTGTTCTTCACCATACAAACCTCCACCAATTTAATCGAACGGCAGCTTCACCCCATCAGGAACCGGAGTGAACTCCATCTGCTCGTAATGTTCTTCCCAGCCCATTTCCCAGTCGAAAGCATATGTACTCTCTGCGATCCGCTTCGACTCCGGCTGAAAGAACAGCTTGATCCCGTTTCTGTTCGTCTGTCCTGTCAGACGATTCTTGAAAACCGTAAGCTCCCGATCCATCGTGTCCGGTGGGATATCCTTTCCCTTAGGCCTCGAATACCGGAGAACCACGTCCACCAGATTCGTGATATTTGAGCTTCCGGCCACGTCATCATTGTCAAATCCAAACGCCTGCTTCTTCCTCGGATGCGCGATCAGAAAGATCACTGCGTTGTACTGCTTCGCCATCTTCGCCAGGCTGTTCACAAAGATCGTCTGCTGTCTGTACTGATCCACCGCCGTATCATCCACCATCGCCGTCATCAGATTGTCGATCACCAAGACCCTGCAGCCATATTGCTTGATCGCTACCTCCATCGTCTGCAGAAGCGTATCCTCCTCACTCTTATCCGCAAGAATATTGTTGTCGTAGATATAAGCCTTGTCCCGGTACCATTTCTCGATCGCCGGCATGTACTGCGCATCCACCGAATAACTCACGAATCCGCTCCCCGAAACCTTCCTGTTGATAAACCTGCCTCCGGCGACCTGACCATCAAACCACGCCTTGAAATACCAGTTCATCAGCTCTCCCGAGTAAAAGAACACATTGTACCCGGAGCTCACTGCAAAGGATCCGAACTGTGACACCAGCGTACTCTTTCCTTCCCCACGTTCGCCCGTGATCAGGATCAGCTGCCCGAAATAAAACCCTCCAAGGATCCGGTCCAGCGAAGCAAGGCCGCACGGGAACTTCTCCAGTTTCGACATATCCACCCGTTCTACTTCCGCAAGGCTCATGATCTTCGGATGCTCCACCGGCACCGCCCGGTTTACTGCATCCACCAGAGCCTGCTTCCCGAACTTCCGGAGGATCTCATTCGCATCTTTGCAGCCCTGATAATCCTCCGGCTTCACATGCTTTACTGTCCCGTCAAAGCGTTGCGACAGCTCCTCCAGAAGTGTCATGTGCTCATGCTCATAATCCCCGAACACGATCAGCGTCTTGAATCGTTTCAGAAAATCCCAGCAATGCGGCACCCAGGTAAACCCGTTCGCACCTGTCGGCACCGACACTGCATTCTCGATCCCTGCTTCCACAAGAGAAAGTGAATCAATCTGCCCTTCCGTGATGATCAGGGTCTCATTTTCCATATTGCAGTGGTTCATCCCGAAGAGGATCGTCTTGCAGTCCTTCTCGCACCACTCCTTCGCAGAATCCTTTTCCTTGTCAAAGTCCGTCTTCCGATACTTCACGAACTGCAGCTGATCCTGCTCATCGTAAAATGGGAAAACCAGCACATTCTCATGCTCTCGTTGTACTGTCAGGTTGTACCGGTTTGTTACCTCCTCCGAGATCCCGCGACTCTCCATGTAAGCCACCGCTGCAGGCTTCGTCTCCGGCTTCTTGTGCCCGGAAATATTTTTGAACCGCCTCACTCCCCGGTAATACTCATCCGCCTCGGTTCCCAGCGAAAAGTTAAAATCCTTCGCCAGCGTGATCATGTTTCCCTTCGCCTGGCAGGATGCTCGAAAGCATTGGAACTGCCCCGTCGCCAGATTGATGGAAAACTTATCCCTGTCCTTTGAGTAAGCACCGCAATACGGACATTTTTTGAAGATCAATTCCCTTCCGTGTCTTCTTGCCGGGATCCCGACCTGCATCGCAAAGCGTTCCGCATCATCCGGATTGAATTCATACATTGCCATATGCGGTCTACCTCCTAGAGACTTTCAAACCAACGGCTCGCCTCCTCGATCTCCTCCGCTGACTGCACCTCACCTGCGCTTTCGGAATTGTTCCCTTTGTTACCGTGGTTTCCTTTGTTATCTTTGTTGTATATGCCGACTTGCTGACGGTTTGCTGTCGGCTTGGTGGCGATCGGATGACGGTCTGTTGCCGTATCGGTTGCGCCGATACCCTGATAAATCTCATAATTCACAAGGGTTATGGTTGTATGATGCGTTGTTGCATAAAGCTTAATCATCCCGTCACTTTCCAGCTGATGAAGAAACCTCGATGCCTTATCCCGGCTCCATCCCCATCGCTCTGCTAAAAAGCTGATGCTGCGATATACACATCCCCGCCTTCCTTCCACCACACCATCCTTGTAGGAAAACTTCTCCGACCGGTAATTCGCCAACAGGATCAGATCCACCCAGGCCTGTCCTTTCGATACCGGCTTATCCTGCCATACCCAGTGATCCATGATCTCGCGATGGATACACACAAAACCTCTTCCGTGATCACTCATCCGAACTCACCTCTCTCCAGCCGCTCCTTTAAGTCCCGGTAAAGGATCTCGCGAATGATCTCCCCGGAGCTCTCCTCCTTGCAAAACACGAGATTCATATTAAAGCGAACCATAAACGCCACCACCGATGCCACGAAGGCTTTTGAAGCCATCTTTGTCCGGTATTTTCCGTTCAATAGATTCTCCCAGTTCGCATTTTCCACGATCATAAAGATCCTCGCCCCGGCATCTGCAGCCCTCTCAAATTCCCGAATGAACCGCCGCCTTCCGCTGCAAAAACATGCCGCCAGCTCATCCAGGCTCATCTTCCTCTCCACAACGCATACCGGAGAAACCGTCTCTGAAATGTCATAAATCTTCGTCCCGTCAGGAAGCGTTGCATTATAACTGTAGTCCCCGTAGGACAAAGTGCACCTCAGGTGCGGGCAGCCGAAACGCTGATACCGCTTCTTCGCCCGCTCCGTCGGCTGTTCCCTTGTATCCACAAGGATCTCCATCGTTCGCAATACTTCCTGCTGTTCATGCACATTCATCAGTCGAAAGGCAGCTCATCCGCCACCCCGTCCGGAATGTTCATAAAACCGTCATCTGAATCCCCACCTGAATTCCCACCACCGGATCTGCCAAGAAGCTTATCCTCCGGCAGTTTGAACCTCCCGGCACGCACAGCATCCACACTGCACACCTGGGCAAAATTGGTGGCACGCCCGATGCTTCCATCACGCTTCTCATACTCACGCTCATTGAAAAGCCCGCCGATGATCAGCCCCTTGAACTTGGACTCATCCCAGTCAAAGTGATACCCGGGATTGCTCTCCTCCAACGCCTCTGTGAATGTCTTAAAACGCCTCTTCGTCCAGCCGTCCTGCTCCGAACCGTCATCATTCGGAACAGAAAGAAGATAATTGCAGTGCCACTTCTTATCCTCCGTCTGCTGACCCTCATAATCCCTGGTGTAATAACCCTGATACTCACCCTCCGCGATATCCGCCGCGATCTTCACATACTGCCCGTTGCTGTTCTCATGAACCGTTGCGCCCTGGATCCGCATCACATAGCCGCCCTTCGGCAAAGCCTGAAACGTACCGTAACCCTTTGTCTTGTCATAATCTCCAAATCTCTTGATACCCATGATAAAAATCCTCCTTCTCAATACTCTTTCATCACATTCAGAACCTGCATGATATCGTTGGGGATATAATCCTCATCAAACGCCCCCAGCGGAGTCCTGCTGGTACTGTTATGGCTCGTCACCTCAAACATGTACTTCTCTCCCTGCTTCACACTCCGCAGAAGCCAGTTGAACTTCGAATCGATATCGTTCTTCTCCGTCTTGCGTCCGTTGGTCTTGATCCGGATCCGCTCATAACCGTCATCCGTGTGCTCCGTCTGGGTGTGAAAGATCAGGATCACCGTCAGATTGTCCCTGTACTGCCCCGGCAGCTCCACCAGATTCCAGATATACTGCGCAAGATCCATCCACTTGTCATAGCCCTTTTCCTTGCAGCGCCGCATCTCTTCCGACACCATCAGATTGTTCACCGTATCCACCACAAGGTAATTGACATGCTTGAACTTCTCACTTGTCGCTACCGACTGCAGCCCCTTGATCACCTTCTCAGGCTCATTGATCCGAAAATAATTGTTCTTCGTGGAATTGTACTGATTCTTCCAGCCCTTCCAGTTGAGCCCCTTTCCGTCACAGTCAAAATAGACCGTGTGCTCTGCAGGAAGATTCTTCAGCGATATAGACTTCCCGCTGCCGGGTTCACCGGCGATTCCGATAAGATTTGCCATAATGTCCTCCTTCTACCTGATCCGCAGAGATTCTGACTGCGTCAGCTCTGCATACTCTGTGTTACCGTGTTCCTTCACATAGTCGATGATCGCCCTCTTGTCCACCTTCGGCTCCTGCTGGATCAGAAACTTCTCCGGCACCTCACCCACAATGTTCACCGTCGCCGGATTCTTCTGGATATTGAAACTGAAAAGCACCGTCTTAAACTTCCTCTTATCCAGAAAGATCATGCTCTGCTCCAGTGCACTCTTCAGACGATCCACATTATTCAAAAGTGCCTTCTTCCTTGCCGTAAGCCTGTCCACCTCTGCAGCGATCGTCTCCGCTTCCCCGGTCAGCATCCGGATGATCTTCGCATAACCGTCCGCCTTCTCCTCGATCTCAAAGTCGATCCCCTCCATCGTGTCCAGGATCACCTGCTCTTCCGAGTCCGGATCCTCCAGCAGCTGCATCAGGTAATACATCTGCCCTGTCAGTTCATACAAACTTGCCATCCTTACATTCCTCCTTGTTGTTTTGGTCTTACATAGGCGGCAATGATGCGTTCCATTCGCGCCCTTTCTTCGTCAGTCTGCAGCCTGGTTTCAAGGATCATCTGCAGGAACGCTTCATCATCACTCTTCAAGTAGCTATTGCTGGCATACCAGCCTTCCGTGGCATGGATTCCGCCACCGTTACCTGTCGTCGTGTAATAGGAAATGGTTTCAGTTAAAGCCTCCAGATCACGAAGGATCGTGCTCTTTGACACATCAAATTCCTGCATAAGCTCAGGGATCGATGTATGCCGTTTCATGGATATAAAATCCCTGATCGCAAGTCTTCGCTCTGTGGTTGCTCTCACTGAAATCACCTCCTTTCCGCCTGTGATGGATGTAGATTAATCTCCAACGGTTTCACCTAATGACACCGTTGAAAAAATAATCAGAAATTTTTTGGAGGTATTTTTGAGCGCAAAAAAGAGAGGTTCCAGCAGAACGCGCTTTTAAGAATGTGCTCTTAAAAAGCCTCCCGCCGGTGACCTCTCAACAAACTGGCATAATCAACCGGTATAAAAAGTATCTGACCTGATAAGGCGTTACAAAGCCTGTTTCATCTCACCCTTACCGTCGTGATACTGTGTTACGTATTCTTTTTACAATGTTCCGAAAGCTTAGCTGCATAAACATCGATCACACTGTGCCTTCTCCCCTTATCTGTCCGCACCATGACAATATTGCACTCCTTATTGGAACACTCGACCTTCATCATCCCCTCTGAATTTCTGAAGGCTGTTGTCATCGTACCGCAATTCGGACAGTACCAGGAAGAAGGCTTCCATACATAAGAATTCTCCATCTTGAAAGCTCCTTCCCTTGCCAAAACTACATGCATCATATCACCGCCGATCAGAAAGACCGGCTCCAAAGCAGTGCTGCTGCGAAATTTGATTTATACCGTCTACGCCACCACCAGTCAGGGAAAGTCTCCGGCAACAGTTTCCCCGGCATAAACCAAACAACACCGCTTAAATGATATCTTTGATAACCTTGACCGCTATTCCCTGGATCTCACAAGCATCCACGAAAATATCGTTCATCTCCTGGTTCTCCGGATGAAGCCGGATGCGGTTCCTCTCAGGTTCCGGAAAGAAGCGTTTCAATGTTGCCTCTTCCTCGATCAGAGCCACCACCACCTGACCCGGTTCCGCAGTACTCTCCTGCCTCACCAGCACCAGATCTCCGTCATCAATCCCGATCTCCACCATGGAATCGCCCTTTGCCCGGAGCAGATAATAATTCCCCTGCCCGATATACGCCTTGGGAAGGGGAATGTATTCCTCGATATTCTCCTCCGCGTACCGTGGGAGTCCGCAGGCGACCTCTCCCAAGATCGGCACCATCACGCTGATATCCCGGGACTGCTGCATCATCTTCGTCTGCACCGTCCGGTGTCCGTCATAGCTGATCAGCCCGTCCTCCTTCATCTTTGCCAGATACCTCGACACCGTTGCCGATGACAACCCCGTGCCGGCGGACATCTCAGCATTGGAAGGAACCGTCCCGTTCGTATCGCGATATTCATTTATGAAATCCTCAATCAGCTTAAAATACTCCGGATTCTTCGAACGCATATGCTCCTCCTATCTGTAACATTTATTTCAGTTACAAGATGAGTATATTCCTTCCACCCATAACAGTCAATACAGATTCTGACACTTCAGTCCAAGATTCACATATTCATGACTCTTGAGCATTTCCGGTCGAATCCCAATGACTCCGTCACGGTACATTGCCCATTCTGTTCCATTTTAAGAGTCGCAAATTTGAGACTCTTTATTTTCCTATCTGTCAAAAACCCTTATTTTATGCTATACTTGATTCAAATACCTCATGGGAAGGTGATAAGTTTGAAACATAGGGGCAGCGGATAACAGAAAACTTATAGCCAACACAAATAAGCCATCTTTCGGTGGCGAAAAACTGAATATAGACACAACACTCAATCAGGTAGCGGCCACAGGCTCGTCTTTTATGACATAACCT
>JAFUYB010000090.1 GCA_017470735.1 Lachnospiraceae bacterium
AAAATGAGGGTCTAATTCCCCGAGGCTCTGCCTCGTACCAACTGAACGAGCGCAGCGAGTAGGGCCAGATACCCCGCCCGCTTGCGGGTCGGATGCCCTTGCGGTATCCGAGGGCTCTGCCCCGGGGAGATGGCTTCATTAGGAAAGGAACAGATTTTATGAAAGCTGAATTGGGGACATTTCCAAAAGACCGGCAGATTTTGTATAAGATTCTGCCTCTGGACACGCCGCTGGCAATGGACATCCACATCACGCATATGTGTAATTTCCACTGCAATTACTGTGTCCTGACGCAGTCTGAGGAGGATTTTGCAAAATCCGGATTAAAAAGAGAAGTAATGAGCTGGGAAACTTTTTCATTGGTCGTTAACCAGATAAAGGAATTTCCCAATAAGCTTAAAATGATTACGATGAGCGGGATTGGTGAGGCGACAACGCATACCCGTCTTGTGGATATGGTGCGTGCATTACACGATGCGGATGTGACGCATAAGATCCAGCTGA
This sequence comes from Lachnospiraceae bacterium, assembly GCA_017470735.1. Lineage (GTDB taxonomy): Bacteria > Bacillota > Clostridia > Lachnospirales > Lachnospiraceae > RGIG4930. Next base: position 505 of record JAFUYB010000090.1, read on the forward strand.
TTACCAACGGTTCCCTTTTGACAGCAGAACTTAGCAGAAACCTGATAGACGCAGGACTGGGCGAATTAAAAATCTCTCTTCAGGGCCTTTCAGCAAGGAAGTACCGTGAGGTTTCCGGTGTCGATATCGACTGGGAGCAGTTTTACAAAAATATATGCTACTTCTCTTCCATTCGGGGCGGCCAGTGCGAGCTGAAGGTCAAGGTAGCGGACATTGCTCTTGAAGACGGCGAGGAGGATCGGTTCTATGAACTGTTTGGGGATATCTGCGATGCTGTTTCCATAGAGCATATTTATGATGTATGGACGGTACAGAATGCAAATCTTGATTATCACGAAAAGACAACGGAGACCACTTTATACGGACTTCCCTTGATAGATAATAAGATATGCCGGTATCCGTTCATGTTTGTGGACATCCTGCCGGATGGACAGTACACAACATTCTGCCATTTGCTGTTCGGGTTTGAAAAAAACATCCGGGAAGCATCCATTCGTGAACAGTGGAACAGCAGAGGTGAAAATGAGGTGCGCTTAAAAATGCTTCAGGGAAAGGACAATTTCCCTATGTGCAGACGGTGCAGCATAGTAAACAATACTTACCACCCGGAGGATCTTTTAATGGGACATGAGAAGGAGATTGAATCGCGTCTTCGGGAAATGTATCAGATGTACACATGACATGGGAGTCAGTTGTAGTGTGTTTTTATCGGATAAAAAGATAGGTAGTAATCAGATGAAAGTCGTGCTATTGGCGGGGGGCTACGGCACCCGCATCATGGAAGAATCGGAATCAAGGCCGAAGCCGATGGTGGAAATCGGGGACATGCCGATCCTATGGCATATCATGAAAGAGTACTCTTACTATGGGTTTCATGATTTCATCGTCTGTGCTGGGTATAAACATTATATGATCAAGAAATGGTTTGCGGATTATTTCTTTTATACATCGGACATGATGTTTGATTTTACGGACTGCCGCCCTGACTGGAGCATGGAAGCGGAGTATCAGGGAGAGCCTGCAGCCACCAGGGGAGACCGACGCATCACCGTCCTTGACCACTACACGGAACCATGGAAAGTGACCGTCGTGGATACCGGGCTGGGGACAAACACCGGCGGAAGGATCAAGAAAATACAGCCATACGTTGGGAATGAGACTTTCATGATGACCTATGGAGACGGCGTCTGTGATGTAGACATAGGTAGACTGGTGGAATTTCATCAAGAGCATGGGAAGCTGGCGACGCTGACTTCCGTTGTACGGAACCAGACGAAAGGGATGCTGGATGTGGCGAATGACAACACGGTGCGCTCCTTCCGAGAGAAAAGCCATAAGGATGACGACCTGATCAATGCAGGATACATGGTATTGGAACCGGAAGTATTCGGTTACCTGACTGAAAATACTGTATTTGAAACGGACGCATTGTCGAAACTGGCAGAGGAAGGGCAGCTGATGAGCTACCAGCATGAGGGATTCTGGCAGTGCATGGATACCCTGCAGGAGAAACTGCTGCTGGAACAGATGATTAACAGTGGTGATGCGCCGTGGGTGAAATGGGAAATGTGAGGTTATAATAACCATATCAGTATCGGTGCAAGGAAGATTTTGTATTCTAAAAAACGACATAAAGAGCTGATATACATTAAAGCAGAGGCTTGATATTATACGAGGAGGACA
>JAFUYB010000091.1 GCA_017470735.1 Lachnospiraceae bacterium
ACCCTGCGGATCCGCATGCTTTGCCATGATGTAGCTGATATCCTCGAACAGCTCCAGGGAAAAAGAATCCAATGCAGAGTTTTCAGGATCATTTTCATCAATGCTCTTCTGCAGGTCATGAAGATCCTTATAAATATCCCTATGGAACTTGTTTCTGTATATTCTTGGAATGGCAGCGGAAGCCCTGAAGGTCACATCCTTGCCATCAATATTCACTGTCTTTGTAAGTGCCATTTAACTTTCCTCCAATCTAAGGTAAAGGGCAGAGCCGAAGCCCTGCCCCACACATTAACCCTGTCCCTGCTCAGTCGGTTCCGATGTCGGCGACTGATAAACAGCGGAATACCAGCCGTTATAAACCGTATCATCTGTATTCGCCCCGGTCTTCACTTTCACAAGGCCATTCGGAAGAGGCGTTGCTTTGATATCAAGTTTTTCCGTCTGTACTTCCTTGCTATCCTCATTCGTTTTGCCTTCAATCTTCGGTCTTGCAGCCGTACAGTAATACATGCAGTGCCTGATCTTTTTCTTATCCCCGGAGAACTCAAAGAGCAATGCGAAATGCTCAGGCTCCACCGTGGAATCCTCGATCAGAACACCGTTCGTATCCTCACTTTCCTTCAGAATATCCTTACGGAAACTCTCCGGAATCAGCGCAATCTCCAGATCTCCGGAATAACCGTTATTGGCTACCGTGGTGTAATACACCATATCGTCCGCATAGAACGGCTTTGTATCTCCTTCAGGATCCAGCGATAAATTCACTGCACCAGTAATGGCTACCGGAGTAGCGAAAGTTACTTCATTCGTATCCGGATCAAGAGTTGCCTTCGCATAGTGGCAGTTCTTAAGTCCGAATTTCACCTTGTTCGTTGTACTCGGCATAATAAACCTCTCTTTCCGCTATACCGTCATCTGGTACAGCACTTCGTATAGTTTCTCTGATTCGATCCATACCTCAGATTTGTTCCAGAACAGTTCGTGGGCATTCAGCACAGCCTCGACCCTGTCTTCTAGTTCCGGATCCTTCTCGTCGGTATAAAGTTCAATCCTCAGGTTGGAAAACTCCATATAGACCACATTGTCCGCAGCAAAGTTCTCCGAACCCGGAAATAAAAAGCAGATGAACGGCGGATCAGGACTTTCCCCTTCTGCGAAATGGTCATACGCAAATGGAATCTCCATTTCAGCCAGCATCTGCATTACATCTTCATGCGTCATCCTTCTTCCTCCCGATATCAATGATGCATTCTGCAGCATGACGGCAAACCGGGCAGTTATAGGGATAACCACGACAATCCTCGCCCCTTCGGGTACCGTGATAGATAAGAACTCCGATCACTGATATCCCAATGGCGATCATGAATAACAAAAGCAATATCTCCATCTTTAACCGCCTTTCTGCAGGTCTCGCTCGATATCCTTTGTCAGCTGCTCGATGCCCGCCTGCTCCGCCGGTGCGATATGAGGAAACGCCCTTGTCCTTCCACCGCCGCGCTTCGCATGGCCAAACTCTAAAAGATGCGTCAGCTGGTATCGTTTGGAATGCACCACGATCTGGATGGAATCCGACGTTTCCCTGGTCTTCTTCACCGCCCAGCTCTTGGAATACTTACCCGTCTTCTTCGGAGCCGTGCTTTCGATCTGCTGCTTTACGGTCTTGCCCGCCTTCTGGACATCCTTCTTCAGGTCCTCCGCAGCAAGCTTCGCGTATTCCTCCATGCCCTTCATCACGGTATCCGCCAGCTGGTCAATCTTTATCGTCTGTGCCATCAGCGCCGCTCCTTCCTGCAGGTGAACTTCAGTGACTTCTTCCGGAAGTTCATGTGGTCGATGTTCACAATGTTGTAAATCTCACCCATGAATATCACCCGATAGTGCGTAGAATCAATCGCAGCAGCCTTCTGGCAATAACGGATAGATACGGTCATGGAAAAATCCTCAACCGTAGTCCCGGCTACCTCTTCTTCTTTTGAACTGGCCAGCCCTTCACCGCCAATCGTAGCAAAGCAGGTATAATAATCCGTCCAGTCGTTCTTATGGTTGCCGTACTTGTCAGTCACAGTCTCATTCTTCTGGAACGTCACTTTGGATCTTAAAGCTGCCACATCCATCAGAATCCCTCCTTCCGGCTTCCGAATAACAGAGCCCTCAGAGTCAGATCCATTGCATGATGGTCAGCCTCTTCCCTGTGCTCATACAGATAAGCCACCGTAAACATCACAGCGATCTTCCCGTTGGCACAGGAATCCAGATCTGCTTCATCATCCGTCCGCAGGATATCCATACACTGCTTCTTTGCCGCCGTTATGAAGTTTTCGATCAGGGAATCATCATCCTCGTAATCAATACGCAGATAATTCTTCATTTCATCCACAGTTACAGTCATCTGCATTCACCTCACAATAAAGGCGGCAGATTTCTCCGCCGCCCCTTACTTCTTACTCTTCGGAATCATCCTCGGGCTCCACGATCACAAGCTTATAGGTTGTCTCAGCATACCCGTCAGCCCACAATGTGAAGTTATCAACCGACTTCTCGGAGTTATTACCGGCAAGCACCAGATCAGCCGCAACCCAGCGGACAAAATACCCGGCATCCAGGCCGCACTGAGTCGCTTCCGTAACATCTTCAGCACTCAAAGCAGCTCCGTTGTAATAAAGACCGGTGATCGGAGAAATTCCGACACCAAGACCTACTCCAAGCCACTTGTGAACGCCCCAGCCGTTCTTACCGTCAAAATCCTTCAGGTTTTTCACCTTCTCAGACAAAGTGATCGTAATGGTATGCGCGTCATTATCCACCGTGACATCAGAAATCTTTCCGGTGTTATAGGAACGGTCTGCATGACCGGCAACGCTGTCCGTCACCGCTGCATACTGCATCGTAAAGGCGTCACCTATCATGAGGCCTGCATTCTTAAGATTCGTGATCAGTGCATTCAGACTGGTCCTGACTTTTGCCACAGTATCGCTTGTCACGTCAGCCGTGCTCATATTCGGCATCAGGCCGTTGTCATAGACGATCTTTCCGCCGATATGAGTGACCTCACCGCCCTGCTCGGTATAATTCTTTGCGTTATAATCGCTCATTTTCCACCTCCAAAATCCGGGCTGCCGTATCGTGAAATACAGCAGCCCTGTTATCCGTTATCCTTACGCCTTCATCTTCAGGAGCTTGATGCCCTCAGGAAGAATGACCTTGCCATCAACACGCTCAGTGGCAACAAAGCCGACCTGGCCGTTGGTGCTGTAAAGCTCATTGAGTCTCTGTACAGTCCTTCCCGCACGGTCAGCGATCCAGTAATTCTTGAAATCACCGAACGCCAAAGAGAAAGCGCCTGCTTCCATCTGCGGAACATAAGGACTGGTATAAAGGTCATAGCCCAGGAGCTTGTCCGGCTCACCTGCCTGAAGGGAAGGCTGCCAGAGGTAAACACCGTTGCCGTCCTTAAGCTTCCTGATCGCAGCGATAGTCGCGTCGTTCGCAAGGAACTTCGCGTTTCTGCGGTAAGGACTCTTAAGCGAATAGACAAGGCTGATCAGCTCGTCCGCAGTCACAGCGGTAGAACCTGCAGCAGTCACGCCGACCTCGCCGCCGTTCGCTGTAAAGATACCCGTAGGCTGACCGGTTCCGGTACCCACGCAGAACGCCTCTTCTTCCGCGATACCGAACGCCCTCGCGAACTCAGCCGCAATGTAGCTTTCCAGATCGAACATGGAATCCTGAAGAAGCTCAATGGAAACCTTCACAAGATCCGTAAGCTTAAACGCATCGATGGTCTTCTGGTCAAAGGAAGGATCGCTCGGAGTGTAAGCCCCGTTCTCAGCCGTCCATGCAGCGGTAGAATGGGTAGCCGCAACCGGGATCTTTCTCTCAGCGCTTGTGGTAATGACCTTCGCAAGCCCTCTCACCACGTTCGCCTCATCAAGACCGGATACGATCTGACGCTCAAACTCTTCCGGAACAAGGTATCCGCCGTCCGCCTGCACGCCCTCGGAAAGGACATTATGCACAGGTCTCTTCCCACGGAGATGCGCACCGAAGTCCTCCTTGTAAGCATTGGAAGCACGGCCGGTCTTTTCCTCAACTTCCTGTCTTGCAGGTCTTCCGGTAAGCGGCATATTCACAGGCTTGTTGAATTCAGCCTCCCTTGCCTCGGCTCTCTGCTGACGGTCGATCGCCGCAGTCAGATCCTCAATCTCCTGCTCCATACGGCTGTAAGTCGCGTTATCCTCCGCAGACAGAACGCCGTTCTCATTCTCGTGGGTATCCACAAAGTTCTTCGCAGTTTCCCACACCTTCGCTCTCTTCTCGATCATATCTTTGATAGTCATAACTCGATTCCTCCTTAAATGAATCTCTTGATAAAGTTCAGGCGTTCCCTGATCTCATCACAGGAACGCCCGTTATCCGTTGTCTGTTCAGTTTCTGCACCGCTCTCCGGTGCCTTGATGTGACACTTCGCTGCGATCTTATCCATCAGCGAATTAGTCACCGCCGCCCTGGAATAGAGCATTGACACATCTGGGGCATCCAGGTCTTCCTCCGCGTCCTGTCTTGCCAGAATGTCATCCGCAAAACCAAGCTCCACCGCCTTGTGCGCATCCATCCAGGTCTCCGCATCCATCAAATGCGAAATCTTTGTCCGGCTCATGCCGGTCTTGATCTCATAAGCATTCATGATGGAATCCTTCACGGAAGCAAGCATCTCGATTGCCTTCTGCATCTCCGCCGTATCGCCAAAAGCGATAGTGGCCGGATTATGGATCATCATCATGGACACGGGACTCATAAGAACCTTTGTCCCCGCCATCGCGATCACGCTTGCCGCCGAAGCCGCAATGCCATCGATCTTCACCGTGACATCGCCCTTATAATCCATCAGCATGTTGTAGATCTGAGCCGCCGCCACACAGTCACCACCGGGACTGTTGATCCAGACTGTGATGTTTCCTGTTCCGGCATTCAGCTCATCTCTAAAAAGAGCCGGTGTGACATCATCGTCAAACCAGCTCTCTTCTGCTATGGTTCCATTCAGGAAAAGCACTCGCTCACAGACCTCTTCGCCTGAAGCCTGGTCTCTGATCTTCCTGCTTTTCCAGTTCCAAAACTTCTTCATAAGACGTTTATCCTCCTTCCCATCTTCGCCTTCTTACCGGCTGCTCCGAACCCTCTTCCTGTCCAGGTTCACCGCCTGCGCTCTCTGATTCACCGGAACCACCGTCCGCCGCAAATATTCCGGCATCCTCCAGCTTCGTCATATTTCCATTGATCAGGTACAGATCACCGCCCTGCTCCGCCGGGATCCTGTCCAAGTTCTCCAGCTCACGGATATCGTTTGCAGACATCCATCCGTTCTGCCTTGCCGTAGCATAGCCATTCATGCGGCTCTGGTAATCACCTCTGAGCAATCCATCCACGTTGAACTTGAAGAAATATTTCTTCTTCTCATCCGGAGTCAGCAAGGCTCTCACCATTGCCTGTTCCCAGCGGCTCACCCAGGGATCCAGCGTGTACTTCACAAACTCCAAGCTCTGCTGCTCAATATTGTTGAAGCTGGACTTCTCCAAGTCTCCGATCATATGAGGCGGCACACGAAAAATCCTCGCGATCTCATCGATCTGGAACTTCCTTGTTTCCAGGAACTGAGCCTGCTCCGGACTGATGCTGATCGGCGTGTACTTCATGCCTTCTTCCAAAACGGCAATCTTATTTGCATTGCCACTTCCTCCGAAGGTAGCCTGCCAGCTTTCCCTCACCTTGCTCGGATCCTTGATGGTTCCCGGATGCTCCAACACACCGGAAGGAGCCGCGCCGTTCGCAAAAAACTTGCTTCCATACTCTTCCGTAGCGATTGCAAGTCCGATCGCGTTCTTCGCCATCGCAATAGGCGAATATCCAACCAGGCCATCAAAGCCAAGCCCCGGAATGTGAAGCACATCATGAGGCTGAAGCCGTACAGTCCTTCCGACCTTGTTGGTTCCCTTCCTGCCGTCCACATCATCCGAATCGTAAACGGTGTATTCGTAATAGAGCCTTCCATGCTCATCACGGTCCACCTTCATCCGATCCGGCATCAGCGGATACAAAGCTACGACTTCACCCTTGCCGTTGCGGATGATCTGCGAATACGCATTTCCCCACAGAAGCAGGTGAGTCATCAATGTCTCCCTAAAAATGAAGGAAGTCATCTCCGGATTCGGCTCATCATGGAGCAAAAAATAAAGCGGATGTTCCACCGCTTTCTCCTTACCGCCATCATCGGTATATCTGTAAAATTGTAATGGCAGGCTTGCCACCGCCTCTGACAGGATCCTCACGCAGCAATACACCGCCGTCATCTGCATCGCAGATCTCTCCGTCACGTACTTGCCGCTTGCAGTTCCGCCAAGAAAGAAGCTGTAGCTGCTTCCTGCCGTTCTGTCCGTGGGCTTATCCCTGCTCCGAAATAAACCGCTCAGTATTCCCATACCCAGTCCCTCCTTCATATGCCTGATTCAAGGCTTCCCTGATCACAAGGAAGCCGATCATTGATAAAATCAACATTGCTTTATCCTCAAAAAACCAACAGGCCGCGCTCATCATAAACACTACCCTGCGGCTCCGTCTGATTGCGTATGCACCGGTCAAGTGCCATGATTGCAGCCACAATGCCATCAATCTTCTCTTTTGATTTTGCCTTCGTTACCTTGATATTCCCGGCTGGATCCGTATCGACTACCACATTGCCGGCCATCCATCTTAATACCGGATGTCCTCCGTGAATGATCTGCCCTTCCATGAGCAGACGATAAAAATCTTTCGTCGGTCCAGACATTGAAGCAAAGCCCTGACCGAACGGAACCATCGTGAAGCCGTCACCTTCCAGGTTCTGGATCATCTGTGTGGCATTCCACCTGTCCACTGCAATCTCAACAATGTGGTATTTCTCCGCCAGATCGTTGATGAACTTCTCAATGAAGTCATAGTGGATCACGTTACCCTCGGTCGATAACAGGTATCCCTGCCTCTCCCAGATGTCATAAGGAACGGATGCTGCCTTCACTCTCTGCGGTATCGTTTCTTCCGGTACCCAAAAGAACGGGAGCAGGACATACTTCTCATCCTCATCCCTCGGTGGGAACATCAAAACGAGAGCCGTGATGTCTCCTGTGCTGGATAAGTCCAGACCGCCGTAACAGTCCCTGCCTTCCAGCGAAGCCAGGTCGATTTCTTCATTACCCTTCATGAATATCGCATCTGGTATCCATGCAACAGTACTTGAAACCCACATGTTCAGCCTCAGCCATTTGAAGGTCACTTCGTCTGCCGGATTCTGTTTTGCTTCCCGGTAGGCATCCCTGAGCCTTTCAATATCAACCGTATATCCCAGCGAAGGATTGACCTTGTACCAGTTTGCTTCATCCTCCCAGTCCTCATCATCCTTCAGTCCGTAGACAACCGGATAGAAAGTCGGATCCACACGCCGGCCTTCCAGAATATCCACCGCTTTGGTATGAAGCTCATAGGCGATGGAATGTCTGTCCGTACCTGCCGTGGTAATAATGAAATGCAGCGGATTCTGTCTGGCATCCGATGATCCCTTCGTCAGAACGTCATACAGCTGCCTGTTCGGCTGCGTATGAATCTCATCAAACACCAATCCACTGACTGAAAATCCATGCTTACCCCCGACCTCTGCACTGAGCACCTGGTAATATCCTGAATTTCCGTAGTTTACGATTCTCTTTGTTGCCGTCATCAGCTTCGACCGCTTCAAAAGTGCCGGCGACATCTCCACCATCTGTCTCGCCACATCGAAAACGATGCTGGCCTGCTGTCTGTCAGCTGCAGCACCATAGACTTCAGCAGATGGTTCATTATCTGCATATAAAAGATAAAGAGCGACGGCTGCTGCCAATTCGCTCTTACCTACCTTTTTGCATATTTCCACAAAAGCTGTCCGGAACTGCCGGTTCCCGTCAGGTTTTACGATCCCGAAGATGTCACGGATCAATTGTTCCTGCCAGGGCAATAACCAGAACCTCTTGCCAGCCCATTTACCTTTGGTATGACACAGGTTCTCGATGAACTTCACAGCCCTGTCAGCCTTCGTTTTGTCATAATGAGATGTCGGAAGCATAAATCTTGACGGCTTATAATTTTTCAGCTTCGGATAACCCGCAGGTCTTCTCTCCGCCATCAAGCCTCACCCCCAAGTAATGCCTCCATCTCATCCTCATCATCCTTGCCGACACCGGATGCCGCCATGATCCTCGATCTGGCAGATG
>JAFUYB010000025.1 GCA_017470735.1 Lachnospiraceae bacterium
ACTTTTTTGTCCCTTTTTTCGATGTGCTATTGGGTCACACTTTCTTGCCAAAAACTGGCTGTTCCATTGAAAATCGACCCTCAGCCCAGCAACTTCAAGGCTTTATGGCATTTTTAGACACAAGTTTTTTGGTAGAACCGGTATGTTTTTTTCGTTTATGCTGTCCTTTTCTGATATAACATCCCATTACAATCAATGCCCAAAATACGGGCTGCCGTTGATTCAGAAGCATAAACGCCTCTGCAAACAATGCAATGTACATAGGTACCAGCTGTCGTTCAGAATGTTTTATGTTTTGATAAATCCAAATGCATAAAACAATCAAAGCCATTATCCCATAGTAATACGCTACTCCTACCCATACCGAGTGAAGTTCTCCGCCATTCATCGGGGAATTACTGGCATTCTGAAATCGCTCTGTATATCCTTCTCCGCTTCCATAAAGAAAATACAATGGATAATCCAGCACTGCCAGCATATTTCGGTCCCATAAATAATTTCTCAAAAGAGAACCTCCGCCCGCAAATTTATCATGAATTCTCTCAATCACCTTATATTGTATAATCGTTCCAGGCATCCACATCCAAGCGGCCAATACCCCACTCAAAGCTGCTCCTGCAGTCGTGAGAACAGTCAAGTATACTGTATATATTTTAATGTTCTCTGCCTTTACTGTCGCAAAACGGAAATACTGCCCCAAGACAATCATCAGAACCATTGCAACCATCACACCGACTGAGTAAGATTTATAAACCAGAAATGCTGTTATAAGAAAATAAAACCAGTTTATCCTCTTTTTTTCCTTTATGCAAAGGCAATAAACCATACAGTACGAAGTGAATATCGCATATCCGAACTGGTTCGGATCATTGTATGTCCCCATATATCGCATCTCTGGATGCCATCTTCCTATGCCAAGGAGATAAATGATCATTTGAATCATAATGTTGCACTCAAACACACGACGCAGCCCTAATCTCCCATACTCTCCTATTCCCCGCATGACATACACGCACAGCATATTATACAAATAGAACAATATACTTTTTACAAAATCCAACCTCCCAAAATATACAGCATATGTTGTATCTATGAAAAAAACAAATATCAAAAATAAAGCCAGATATTTATCGCAGCCCACAAAGCCTACTTTTCCATTTTTTGATAGAAACAAACATACCGCGGATAACACCAAAAAGAAGTCTCCTACCTGAAAAAATCCGCTCGGTAAAATATAGAATGGTTTAATAAGCCAAAAGAGATAAAAAATAGTTCTCACAAGATTTCGGATTTTCCCATCTGTTCATAAATTGTCTTCATTATCTTCTGCACACGGCACATATCATATTTCTCCAAATTTTTCCGGTTTGCATCTGCATCCGGTATCAGTCTCCCCTCCATCCACTCCTGCAGCAGCATCCTCAGCGCTTTCCTGTCTCCTGCCGGAAAGCGACACCGCTCATCCCGCACGAGCTCGCGGCTGCCGCGAATATCCGAACAGATTACCGGCGTGCCTGCCGCGATTGCCTCCATCAGCGCCACCGACAGGCCTTCCCTTTTCGAAGGCAGAATGAACAGATCAGCAGCGGCATAAATATCTTTCAGGTCATTCCGGAATCCCAAAAACTTCACGCAGTCCTTCAGTCCGTACCTGTCCGCCATCCTCCGGTACTTCGCTTCGTTTTTTCCTATCCCGCAAACAACATAGATCCATCTGCCTCCGCTCTTTAATCCCCCGTCTGCCGCAGCAGTCCCGATCTTCATTTCATGCAGCACATCTATGACCATACCAAAATTCTTGTTGTCATTAAGCTCTCCGACAGACAGAATCATTGTTTCACATGGGCGGATTCCCAATTCAGCGCGGATCTTCTTTTTCGCCTCGGCACTCTTCCGTGAATCCGTCGGATGTGTGTCTATCCCTATGCCGTATGTATGAACTACCCGCCCGGCGCGGAGATGGCGTCTGGCAAACCGGTAGTCCTCTTCCGTGACCGTGATCAGCACATCCGTCCAATGGGCCAGGCATTTTTCAACAGGATAGAACATCAGCCAGTTTCTCAGCGGCGCTCCCTTGTAAAAATGAAAACCATGCGCCGTATAAATCACGGGAATTCTCTCCTTATGCCCCGCGATCCTCGCTATCATCCCTCCGATGGGGCTGTGGCAGTGGACAAAACAATAATTCTTTTCCCGGAACAAATTCCTGACTTGCCTGTAAGCCAGCAGATTCTTTCCAAGATGGAACGGATTCCGGTCGAAATCGATCTGGTATCGGGAAACTCCCATTTTCCGCAGATTCGATTTCAAGCATTCTATATCTCCGTCCACACAGGTATTGCCCCGGACAAAATTACAGGCAACATCGACTTCATACCCCAGCTCGTGCAGGCTGCGGATATTCTCCAGGTTGAACTGCCCTATCATTGATGCGACTGATGCCAGCATCAGAACACATCCCCGTTCTCTTCCCAAAATCCAGAAATCTGATCTATGCTCCGTTGCTGCCATAAATCATTTCCCAGCAGCTGTCGCAGATCTGCCCCGCCCCTTCATAATAATTCCTTCTCTGTCCGACCGGCATGTTTTTGGGGATATCCATCTGTCTGTGGCAGATGACGCAGTACTCCGCTTCATGTTTCCTCCGCTCCGGTATCCGGAACATATCAACAATTCCCTCCCACATGGATTCACCCAATTCTGCCATTGAAGAAGCCTTCATCTTTGCCTTGCCCAATATTTCCGAATCATCTCTTTCTCTTATCTGCATCGAATCCGTCAGTCCGGGCAGCACGCATAATCGGTCTCAACCCTTCTGATACTTTCTTCAGTACTTACCCGCTGATAATCCAAACCTCTGTACACGGAAAGCTTCTTGTCATAAATGCTGTTCCCAAATGCTTTTTTTGTTAAAAGCCTGACCTTCTTCACTGAAAAATGAGCAGCCGCATATACTGCAGGTGTAAAAAATCCGCTGATATAGGTAGGATTGCCGGAATGCTTGCCGATGCTCTTTACCAGTTCCGCTGTGTTTCCATATTCCCCATTCTGCGGGAAATACACCCCTCCTTCTCCGGATAATGACAGCTGCGCTATGAATTCACACAGGTTTTCAATGTACAGCATGGAACGGCGATTTTTCACTTTTGGGAATACGGGTGTCATTTTCGCGATCTTCGCCAGCCTCGGATAATTCCCCTTACTTCCCTTCCCGTAAATCATCGGCGCCCGTATCACCGCCGTCTGAAAGCCGGCATCTGCCAACGCCCTTATGCCCTTATCCGCTAGCCATTTGCTGTTCCCGTAATAATCAGCAGGCAGCGGAACCGTCTTTTCATCTATCCTTTCTTTCTCTCCATAGATAATCATGCTGCTCATAAAGATAAATTGCCTTACGCCTTTGCTCTTTGCCCTTTTACAGCATTCGACCGCGAGATCCGTATTGACCTCATAGTATTTCCTTTGCTCAGAAATACTTACTTTTCCTACATCCGCATGGGCAATCCCTGCCACATGGAATACGGTATCAAACGGCTTCCCGCTCTCATCCTTAAACGGATATGACCGCCAGCTCCCATCCTCCATGTCAATCGCAGTGACATCTATATTTGCATAATGCTCCTTACAGTATGTTTCAAAAGACTCCCCGATATAGGAACCTGCGCCAGTGACCAGCACGCTTCTTTTTGCCGTCTTATCGATATCGAATGATTTTTTGTGTCCGTAATCCTCAAATCCGGCCTCTTCCGGCTTGACCTGGTGCTTGCTGTTTATGCTTCCCGTTCCGCCCTCTACTACGCCGTCATGCTTCATGACACTTGCAAATGTTCCGAAGAAACACCTGCAATCAAAAAGGAAGGCATGCAGCCCTCCTCGTCGTAAATGCCCGGCATATTCGCCGTCCAGTTTTGCCTTGTCAGCAATCTCCAGCTCATCACGGCCGTTGATCTGAGCCCACCCCGTGATTCCGGGTTTGACGCGGATGGAACCGTTTTTCCTGCGTTCCTCCACCAGATCTTTCTGGTTCCAGAGTGCAGGTCTCGGTGAGACTAAGGACAGCTTATTCCTGAACACATCCCAAAACTGGGGGATTTCATCAAGCGATGTCTTTCTTAAAAATTTCCCCACTCTTGTGATGTACTGGTCTGGATTGTTTAGCTCATGTGTTGGTATCTCCCCCGGTGTGCTCATCTTCATGCTGCGGAATTTATGCAGCATAAAAAAATGACCATCTTTTCCCACCCGCTTCTGAGTGAAAAAGATTGGTCCGGGATCGTCTATTTTAACCGCGGCCGCTATCATTATGAATATTGGACCTAATATGAGCAATCCGGCAAAACTGAGCATCTGATCCATCGCCGGTTTTACCGTTCGTTCATAAAAGGTTTCCGGCTCAGTATCTATCGGATGATACGGATTTCCATCGTCAATGGATGCGTCCTCCTCATATTGTTTCGCAACCGCTTTCATCCCCATGTATAACACTGTCAATAAACCTGCTTTTGTAATATTCTTTTGAACGGATATTTTCATATATCGATTTTATCCCTTATATTTTTTGTTTCACATTCCCCCACCAAAAAAGGCACGCTTCGCCATCCGCCCGGCCAAAAGCCCCACGCACCGCAAAAGCATACCTCTATAAACCGAATCCGACAGACAAAGCGACTAAAACCGACATTGCCCGCATCATCTTATTTGAAAATAATCCTGCTCATCTTATTCTGAAAATTCCGCCTCTCATTTTCTGCTCATCATCTTCTTTTTCAGCTCGGTCAGGTCAACCTCGCTCGTATCGGACAGCGTGGCAAGCCGCGCTTCTGCGTCCGGATACCAGTGCGCTTTGGGCTTGCATTCAAATCCCGCCTGCGCCATGTGGCCATTGTACTCAAATTTTAAAAAGGCCTTTTTGTTGTGCTTATCAACCTTCAAAATAGCCTGTTCATACACCTTGAGCGGACCTTCCATCACGAAATACTGCCTGTCCTCTTCATAGCCTTTGGACATCCGCAGCAGCCCGTCTCCTTTACGCAGGAAGTCCAAAAATTCCTCTTCCTTGCTGTCCAAATCGGACATCTCGTAGATTTCTGTATGATCCTCTGCTTCCTGCAAAAAATCCGGATCAATGAACTGCTTTTCACGCAGTGCCAGTTCCCTTGCTTTTGACTTCATCTCCATACGGCGAGCCCGCAAAAGCTCATGAATTTCCCGGATATTCAGATCTGTATAAACAAACACATATCCCGGAAAGATCGCCCGTACTTTGATCTGTTTTTCTCCCCGCCTGTAATATTCCATGCACGGACAGAACGCTTCGCCCCGCCCCTCAGGAAGGCTTCTTGCCAAAAGCTCCTGCAATTTATGTTGTTCCGTCACCGTGACATACAATACGCAGTAACGGTACTTTGCGTTTTCCCTTAAAGCATTCACTCCTGCTGCTTCCTCTCAAAATCCGGAGCGCGGAAGCAATCACGGATGATGTCAATCACTCTGTCCTGCTCTTCTATGGTCATTCCCAGTCCGGACGGCAGGCAGAGACCGTGCGCAAATACATAGCTGCTTTCATTGCACCGCTGAAAGAATGTATCTCGGTAAAACAGCTCATAAGTGTGCTTTCCGCCATCCAATGTAAACTGATCGTACTGCCCAAAGATTGGCTGCGCGGAAAGCGGTTTCCACGGCAGACGGCACTCTGCATTGAACGCATCCAGCACATCCCAAATCTCCATCGGAGCTGCCGTGCCATGCTGGGATAAATACTGATATTTCCTCTCTGAACGCATTTCCTGAAACTGGATACCGCTCTCTAAAACAACACATGATACAGAATAATCCGCAGCTGCATCCTCTCCTGCCGGGTTCATCGCAAACATCTCCTCATTGAGGCTGTTCCTGTAATGCTCATAAATTTCTTTTTTACGGTCTCGGTGCTCCTCAAGGTGTACAATCTGCCCACGGATCATACCGGCAGCCACATTGTTCAAACCGTACTCATATCCCAGCTCTTCATGCTGATTCCATTTTGCGTCTGCATGAGCGCCTGCGGACCAGTAACGGACTTTCCGCGCGCTATAGTCATCGTCGACCAAAAGCATGCTTCCCACACCGACCGGAATGATGCTTTCCTCTCCGAAACCGATCATACCGTAATCCCCGAAACTGCCTGCTCTTTTCCCGTTTACGGATGCGCCGGGACATTCAGATGCATCTTCGATCAACAATGCCTCATGTTCGTTGCAGATATTTCTGACTGCCGCAATCTGACCTAAAAATCCATATGCGTGGTACATGATCACGAGCTTCACATCGGGATACCGGGCAAAAGCAAGCCGCAATACCTCCGGATCCATTCCGAAATCACTGCGGGACATGTCTACAAAAACCGGCTCCCCGCCTTCGAAAATCACCGGATTTACAACGGATGCTGGCGCGAAATCCGGACAGAATACCCTTTTGCCGGAAAGTGCTCCTCCTTTTCCGGAACCGTCCGGCGTCGTAATGCCGGAACTTGCTCCGTAAAGCCGTTCTGCCGCAAGCTTGACTGCCATGTGGATTGCCGCCGTGCGGGAATTCAATGCCACAGCGTATTTCACCCCAGCGAATGCCGCAAGTCCCTCTTCTATGATGTCAATGTTCTTTCCCGTCGTCCCTGTCTCTCCGTCTTCCAATGCGGCTCTGACAAATTCTGTCTCTTCGTCGTACATCACCTTTGATGAAAATGGCACTCTCTTCTCAAATGCCTTATTTCCATAAAATCTCGGCTCTTCCCGAAGAAGCTTTGCCGCATATTCTGTCATTGTCGAGACTCCATCTTTCACATCTTCATTGTATTTATATTAACAGGAATACTTTGCAGATTATACTATTTTGATGTGTAATTGTCAATTTTAATCGGTATATTTTATATTATTTCGCCTTTTTGTAGTAGTTGTATTGTTAGTTTGCCAATGGTTGCCTATATCAGATACAGGACAACTCCAGTATTCCGCCTTAAAATAATGTATTTTCTGCACAATGACCAGCGCAGCACCCGTTTCCTAAAAATGACAATTATACTACTACAATTAGTATATTCGCAAAATATCAATACTTCACTCATCTTATTCGCGAATCCAAGCGGTATATACTAATTCCATTGACTGAAATATGTATGACTGTGAGGGGTAGTGAAAATGGTCGATGAAGCATTTATCCAAAACCGGATTTCTGAATTGCGTACAAAGAAAGGCGTGTCCGAGTACAAGATGAGCCTCGAACTCGGACACAGTAAAAGTTATATCCAAAGCATTTCTTCCGGCCGCGCGCTGCCGTCGATGTCGGAATTTCTGTTGATCTGTGACTACCTCGGCACCACGCCGAAGGATTTCTTTGACGAGGATATCGCCTATCCCGCATTGGTTGAAGAACTGCGCCAGTCCGCCACTCATCTGGGCGAAGCGCCCTTAAAGGCGCTTTTGAATACGGCAGAATTATTAAATCCCGATAATCAGTCCTGACGCTGTCCTTTCCGCTTAAAACGCCAGCTTTTCTTCAAAATACGCCTTCAGGTCTGCGATCGCCACGCGCTCCTGCTCCATTGAGTCGCGCTCGCGGACGGTCACGCAATGGTCTTCCTCCGAATCAAAATCGTAGGTCACGCAGTACGGCGTGCCGATTTCATCCTGTCTGCGGTAACGCTTGCCGATATTGCCGCGGTCGTCATATTCACAATTGTACCACTTGGACAATTCCGCAAAGACCTTCTCTGCAGGCTCGCCCAGCTTTTTCGACAGCGGCAGCACGCCGACCTTGACCGGAGCGATGGCCGGATGGAAATGCATCACGGTACGCATATCCGGCTTCTCCTCTGTCCCGATATTCTCCTCGTCATAAGCAGCACACAGGAACGCCAGCACCACGCGGTCCGCGCCGAGCGACGGCTCGATGCAGTACGGGATATATTTCTCACCCTTGGCATCGTCGAAATAGGACATATCCTCACCTGAAGTGTCCTGATGCTGCTTTAAGTCGTAATCCGTCCGGTCCGCAACGCCCCAAAGCTCGCCCCAGCCGAACGGGAACAAAAATTCAATATCGGTCGTGCCCTTCGAATAGAAAGCCAGCTCCGCAGGATCGTGGTCACGCAGACGCATCTCGTCTTCTTTGATACCCAATGACAGCAGCCAGTCACGGCAGAAACCGCGCCAGTACTCAAACCACTCCAGATCTGTCCCCGGCTCACAGAAAAATTCCAGCTCCATCTGCTCAAACTCTCTGGTACGGAAGGTAAAGTTCCCCGGCGTGATCTCATTGCGGAATGACTTTCCGATCTGTCCGATGCCGAACGGCAGCTTTTTACGGCTCGTCCGCTGGACATTCTTGAAGTTGACAAATATGCCCTGCGCCGTTTCGGGACGCAGATACACTGTGTTCTTCGCATCCTCGGTCACGCCCTGGAAGGTCTTGAACATCAGGTTGAACTGACGGATTTCGGTAAAATTGTGCTTGCCGCAGGACGGGCAGGCAATCTGATTCTCCGAAATGTAGGACTCCATCTCTTCCTTGGTCCAGCCGTCCACCGAAGTCTCTAATGTCTTGCCGTTGTCGTGGGCGAAATCTTCGATCAGCTTGTCCGCACGGAACCGCTCATGGCATTCCTTGCAGTCCATCAGCGGATCGGAAAAGCCTCCGACATGACCGGACGCCACCCATGTCTGCGGATTCATCAGGATCGCGCAGTCCACGCCAACATTGTACGGATTCTCCTGAATGAACTTTTTCCACCACGCCTGCTTGACATTGTTCTTCAGCTCCACGCCGAGATTGCCATAGTCCCAGGTATTGGCAAGTCCGCCGTAAATCTCCGATCCCGGATAAATAAACCCGCGGTTCTTACAGAGTGCCACAATTTTTTCCATGCTCTTTTCCATACTCTCTCCCTTTCATTGATTTATGATTTCAACGGATTGCTCCGCACTTTTTTACTCCCGCAATCAATAGATAATATAACTCTCCACTTCATTCCCGATGCGGATCCGGTCGCCGGCCTCCACGCTCGTGCCTTCGTCGCTGACGCAGGTCACACTCGACGGCACGACGACCGCTACAGGCTGGTCGAGGACAACTACCTTTTTTGTGCCGTCCGCTTTGACATCAGCGGCTTTTGCCACCTTGCCCTTTTTTCCGTCACTGACGGTCACGAACGACGCGTTGAACGAAAAGCCTTCCTTCTGCGCCTGCTCCACCGTTCCCGCAAAGAAATTCAGTCCCGTAAAATCAGCATAGGTCTGGGCGTCCTTGTAGACAGTCTTGAGATAGACCACGCCGTCCGACACATCGCATTTCTTGAACTTGACCGCGCCGCCCGTCTTGTTTTCCTCGTTGTAGGCGGCAATCGCTTCTTTTGAATAAGAGACGATCTCACTCTCCGACACACTGGAATTGACCACATCGACCTCCTCAAAGGTAATGCTTCCATCCGCCTTGACGGTCAATGTCGTCTCAGACGCTTTCTTCTCAAATCCGCCTGTCAGAAAAACCACAAGCAGCACAACCGCCGCAACGGCCCCCGCGATCGCCGTGACCAGCCATCTCCGGCGCCGCTTTAAAATGGCGAGCCGTTCTTTTTTATGCTTGAGCATCGCCTGGTCGCGCGTCATATTCTGATCCGCCGCGCGGCGGAACCTCGTTTTCTTTTTCACCTTTTTCCGGTTGCCCATTTTATCACATCCATTTCCAAACTATCCTGCCACACATATCCCATTATCCCGCGAAACACATTCCCGATGGTTTCACCGTATTTTTACAGCATCCGCGAATGAGCATGTGCCTGCTCCCCTTACAATCCCAAAAACGCCTCGCTTTTGAACTTGTGTTCAACATACCGATTGTAATATTCCCGGGTAATCCGCTCCAGCTCCGCTTGCGTATCCTCTTTCAGGGTAAACGAAAACAATTTCGCCGACGGCGTCGCTGTGATAAACTGCATCGCGTACAGCACCGATGATGAAATCGCCGTCCCGCCAAGCCTGCCGTGGCAGTCCTCACAGATCACGCTCCGCTTGTCCGGTGACAGATAAAATAACTGTTTCTTGCCGTCACAGCCTCCGCAGGAAAACACATTCGGGTAGTCGCCGTTGATCACAAGCGTTTTAAACTCATAGACGCACCGCACCAGCTCCACCGGAAACTTCCCCGACAGCAATGCGCGGAAAGCCTGATAGAGTAAGATCAGCCGCTCCGTCTCGTCATTATTTTCCAGCGAAAAATATTCGGCAATCTCCAAAAAATAATAACCGTACCACACCAGCTCGATGTCTGAGGTCAGCTCTTCAAAATAATTTTTGATATCGGCTCCGTGTACTGTGTAGGAATCCCTGCCCTCATATACATCGAAATCACCGCTGACGAAGGGATTGGTCGCCGCGACAAGCTGGCTCTTCGGACGGCGCGCGCCGCGCGCGAAAGCGGAAATCTTCCCGCGTTCTTTGGTCAGAAGCACGATGCGCCGGTCAAATTCGCCGACCGGCATGCATGAGAGCACCATTCCGCTCAAAAAAACCTGTCCGTTCACATCTCATCCTCAGCGCGGTACCCGAAGTTGGCAACCAGGTAATCGCTGTCCCGCCAGTCCTTTTTCACCTTCACGAACAGTGACAGATTTGCTTTGGCGTCCAGCATCTGCTCAATCTCATAGCGGGCATTCATTCCGATCTTTTTGAGCATCGAACCGCCCTTTCCGATGATAATGCCCTTGTGCGAATCCTTTTCGCAGATGATCGTCGCCTCAATATCATAAAGCCGTTTGCCTTTGCGTTTTTTCATCCGATCGATCGATACCGCAATGCCGTGCGGCACCTCCTGCTGCAATGCGTGGAGCGCCTTTTCCCGGATAAACTCCGCCACCAGCTGCCGCTGGGGCTGGTCGGTCACCATATCCTCATCGAAATACATCGGTCCATAGGGCAGGTAATCAAAGATCACATCCGGCAGCATCTCGCATCCGTCACCCCGCCTGGCCGAAATCGGCACGATCTCCGCAAAATCCATCAGCCTTTGGTAGTGGTCGATCACTGGCAGCAATGCCTCTTTTGCCTTTGTATCGATTTTATTGATGATCAGAATGACCGGTATGTCAACATTTTTCAGCTGCTCCGCAATCCGCCGGTCGCCCGGCCCCGGTTCATCATCCGGCTCCACCAGCCACAGGATCACATCCACATCACGGATCGCGGACTGCGTGACGCGGACCATGTACTCACCAAGCTTGTTCTTTGCCTGATGAATGCCGGGCGTGTCCACAAAGACGATCTGGCCTCTGCCGCTCTCCGTATAGACGCTCGTGATCCGGTTGCGCGTCGTCTGCGGTTTGTTTGAGGTGATCGCGACCTTCTGTCCGACCAGAAAATTCATCAGCGTCGATTTGCCGACATTCGGACGGCCGATGATCGTCACAAAACCGCTCCGGAAATCGCCGTAATCAGGACTGTTCAGCTCTTGCAACAGTGACTGCGCGTCAAAGGAATCAGAAGACGGACTCATAGGCTTCGCACCTCGTCAAACAGCTTCTCATTTTCCTGAATGGCTTCTTCATTGCCGATCGTGCAGACATACCCTTCGTCCGTCACCGACCGGATCACCTCCGAAAGCGCGCGGATATCCTCAACCGTGCACGAAAGCACTTCATCCCTCTCCTTTTGCAGCCGTTCCTCGGTCATGCCGGTCAGGTACGCCGTCAGAGAGCGCATGCCTTCCTGCGACGGCGTCAGCGGCGTATCCATTCCGCTGACCGTCCCGATCACGTATTTTCTCATATCACGGTCCGACGCCTCAAAGGAAGCCAGATAATCCGCCGTCCCTTTAAAGATATCGTAGGTCTCCGCCAGATTCGGGTCGCGGTACGATGAGAACATCACATTGCCGTTTCGTGAAAATGTGCTCATACAGCCATACGCGCCTCCCTTGACGCGGATATTGATCCAGAAATATTCGTAATTCAACAGCACCCGAAGCACCTTCATCGCGCCGCTGTACCCAAAGCCGTGCCGACGGAAATTGCCCGCTGCCGATACATATTGCACCTGAGCCGCCGTGCCGATGCCCTCATTCCGGTGCTCCGGCTGTGCCGTCTTTCCGGTCAGCATGTCGCCCGCAAACAGCTTCTCAAAAAATGCAGGCAGCCGTTTCCGCAACGGCTCATAACCGTTCTGCTCACAGATTGCCGACACCGTCAGCCGCTCCCTGGTAAACAGCCACTGGCAAAGCTTTTTGCATTCCTCCTGGAATGGCTGGATCCTTTCCTCAAAATGCTCTGAAAAGTCCTTGACATATTCGTAATACGCAATCCCTGAAATCTCGTCCAGGCGCTTCAAATTCTCTGCGAAATAACTGCCTGCGCGGTAAGCGGACAGCGTATGCCCCGCGCTCATCAGCTTCATCTGCATCGACGATACTTCCTGCAGGAGCAGCTCTTTTAGACGCTTCTCATCCGCAAAATCCGACGCAAACAGCATCTCATCCAAAAGCTCAAATGCCTTCTCCTCTTCCTCGTAGAGATATTTGATATGCACCTCGGCAAAGAAACGGAAGGTTCCGTCATCCTTCGCGTACAGCTTCGGAATCACGCTCACGCCGCCCGTGTGAAGATTGACTTCGTTGGAAAATGCCGTGTAGGAATAATTTGCCGTATCCACGAAGCCCAGCAGCCGTGTAAAAAGCGACAGCTCCGGCACCAAAACCGCTTCACCGTCCTTGATCTCAAACAAAAACGACAAATACTGTATCCCATGCGTGTCCAGCTTTGCATAAACGACCGGCGTCTCGTCCAGCTCGTCAACACGGTTACAGAACGGACGCACCTGCTGCCGCAGATCCTTCCGCTCCAAAAGCGGCAATGTCAAAAGCTCCTCCTGCGTCGATGGCGTCGCCTGGTATTCCTTTAAGTGCGCCGTCTCCGCGATCAGCTCTTCCTTTTCCTTTTCTGAAAGCGTCTCTTTGTAGTCTGACAGCTTCTTGCGCAAGCTCTCATCCCGCTCCTGCGTCAGACCCTTTTTCGGCTCGACGATCACGACCGACGCATGGTGATTGTCCAGCAAGTAATCCCGAATCAGCTGTTCAAAATATCCGCTGTCCAGATCCGCTTTTAATTCCTGCAGCACCCGAAGCCCGTCCAGATGCAAAAACGGCGCGTCGCCGTCGTAAAGCCAGCTGTCCAGCGCATTCAGACCGTACAGAAGTCCCTTGGGATACGAACCGAAATCCGCCTCACGGATCTTAAACTCGGTGCTGTTGATCGCAGCCAAAAGCGTCTTGCGGTCAAGACCGCCATCCGCCTGCTCCCTGCACACATCCTCAATGATCTTTAAAAATTCCGCTTCCCGGTCGATGTCCGTTCCCTTTGCGATCACCGAAAAAACCGGCTGCAAGGTTCCGTTGTCGTATCCGCCTAAAATATCCTTTCCGATTCCCGCATCCACCAGCGCTTTGCGGATCGGCGCGCCCGGCGAAGACAGCAGCGCGTAATCCAACAGTTCAAACGCCGCGTAAAGCTTCTGGTCGAGCACATCGCCGATCACCATATTGTAGGAAAGGTAGGTCGCCTCTTTTTCATCGTCCGTGCTCGCGATCGGATAATCCTGCGTGATGCGGATGGGTTTGTCAAAGGGCTTTTGCATGGCGATTTCCGAGTCCACTTCGATCCGGTCATAATGCGACAGATACGCTTCGTCCAGCCAATGCAGCCGTTCTGCCATGTCCATATCGCCGTACAGATAAATATAGGAATTTGCCGGATGGTAATACATCGCGTGGAATTCCAAAAACTTTTCATAGGAAAGCTGCGGAATGTCATCCGGATCGCCGCCCGACTCGTACTGGTAGGCCGTATCCGGAAACAGGGAATTCAATATCGCGCGCGAAAGCACATCATCCGGTGAGGAAAACGCGCCCTTCATCTCATTGTAGACCACGCCGTTTAAGGTCAGCTCCCCGTCCGGGGACTCCAATTCGTAATGCCACCCCTCCTGCTTGAAAATCTCGGGGTGCTTGGCAATGTTCGGATGCAGCACCGCATCCATGTAGACATCCATCAGATTCGCGAAATCCTTGTCGTTGGTGCTCGCGATCGGATAGACCGTCTTGTCCGGATAGGTCATCGCGTTCAAAAAGGTGTTCATCGACCCTTTCGCCAGCTCAACAAACGGATCCTTGATCGGATACTTATCTGAACCGCAGAGCACCGAGTGCTCGGTAATGTGCGCCGTCCCGCAGGAGTCGATCGGCGGCGTACGGAATCCGATGTAGAATACCTTGTTCTCATCGTCATTTTCCAGCAGCACAAGACGCGCCCCGCTCTTTTTATGGCGCAGCAGATAGCCGTCCGACCGCAGATCGGGCAGCGTCTCTTTTGAAATCAGTTCATAAGTGTCCGGTATTTGAATCATATTTACCTCTCTATCTCGTGAATATAAATCGGATTTCGCTCTGCGAAATTCGGTGCGAGGTGCCTTTCCTTTTGCACCGAGTCACATCCTCCGGGTATTCATTCACGCTCAATTTCGTGAATGAACAGCCCGCTGCGTAATTTTGGCTCAAACCAGGTCGATTTCGGCGGCATCAGAAGCCCTGCATCCGCTACGGCAAACAGCTCATCCATCGAAGTCGGATACATCGCAAAAGCGACCTTCATATTGTCCTTTTCGCAGCGCGACTCCAAGCCCTCCAGCCCGCGGATCCCGCCGACAAAACCGATCCGCTTGTCCTTTGACGGATCCCCGATCGCAAAGACCGGCTCCAAAATGTACTTCTGAAGCAACGACACATCCATCCCCTCGACCGGATCGTCATTTTTGATGTCCTCGTGGAATTCGTACAGATACCACTTGTCCGCCATGAACATCGAAAACTGTCCTTTTTTCTCAGGATGAATGCCGAAAAAGTCCTCACGGAGCAATGTCGCGTGCTTCTCCATCGCTGCCAGAACCTTTGCCGGGGTCAGCCAGTTCAGATCCTTGACCACCCTATTATAATCCAGGATCCGAAGCTCCTCCTGCGAGAAAAGCACCGACAGAAAATAATTGTATTCCTCCCGTCCCGTCTGACGCGGATGGGACGCGCGGCGCATCTGTGACACGCGGATCGCCGAAGCCGCCCGATGGTGCCCGTCCGCAATATAGACCTCCGGAATATTGCCGAACGCAAAGGTGATATTGTCGATGTCCTTTCCGTCACGGATCACAAATACCCGGTGCCGGATGCCGTCGTCCGATGTGAAATCGTAAACCGGCTGCTCGTTTTCCTTTGTTTTTTTGATGATGCCCTCGATCGTGTTGTTGTGGCGGTGCGCCAGAAAAATCGGTCCGGTCTGCGCCGATGTCGTATCCACATGGCTGATCCGGTCCTGCTCCTTGTCCGCCCGCGTATTCTCATGCCGCTTGACCACGCCATTTTCATAATCATCCACCGACACGCAGCCTACGATCCCGCTCTGCACACGACCATCCATCGTCAGTTCGTAGAGATAATAGCGGGGCTCCTCTTCACGAATGAAATCGCCGTCCGCGATCATCTGCTGCAGCAGCTCATCCGCCTTTTGGTACACCTGCGGCTCATAAGTCCCCACACTGTCGTCAAAATTGGTCTCCGCACGGTCAATGCGCAGAAACGACAGCGGATGATTCGCAATCTCCATCTTCGCTTCCTTCCGCGTGTACACATCATACGGAAGCGCCGCAATCTCCTTTGCCTTCTCAGGTACAGGCCGTATTGCACAAAACGGTTTCACTGTTGCCATAATATTCGTGTCCCTTCTAGAATTATTTCTATTACTATCAAGGTTCTAAGCATGGATGTTGATAATACGATATTTTTCCTTAAAGGAAATGGAGACGAAATCCACTGCTTACGGAGACAAAATTCTTTAAATGCGACCTCATGGGAGCATTTCCAAAGAATTGCTGTCGCAGTTGGCAGTTAGTTCGTCGGAATGTTTTGACTGCGGAAAATATATCGTATTTCCAGCATCAATGCGTAGTCCTTATGTTATTTAATTACCCTGACCCGAATCACCTCAGGAATCTTATTCAGCTTCTCAATCGCCTTCTTCGTCACCGGCGTATCCAGATCCAGCATCGCGTAAGCCAATGTCCCGCGCGTCTTATTGAACATATCCGACACATTGATATCATCATCGCCCATGATCTTCGTGTACTGCGCGATCACGCCACGCACATTCTGGTGCATGATCGCCACGCGGCCTGCCCTGGGCGGGCGTCCCATATCGCAGTCCGGGAAATTGACCGAATTGATGATGTTGCCGTTTTCCAGATAATCCATGATCTGCTCGACCGCCATAACCGCGCAATTGTCTTCGGCTTCCGCCGTCGAAGCGCCGAGATGCGGCGTCAGGATCACGCCCTTTTTGCCTGCCGTCGTCGTGTTCGGGAAATCCGATACATATTTGCGCACCTTGCCACGCTCGATCGCGGCAAGCACCTCCGGCTCGTCCACCAACAGGTCACGGGCGAAATTCAGGATAACCACGCCGTCCTTCATCATCTCCAGCGCTTCCTTGTTGATCATCCGCCGCGTGTCATCCATCAGCGGCACATGGATCGTAATGTAATCACACTGCTTGTAAATGTCCTGCACACTGTCGATATGACGGACACTCCGCGACAAATTCCAGGCCGCCCGCACCGAAATGAACGGATCATAGCCATAGACCTCCATGCCGAAATGCGTCGCCGCATTTGCCACGCGCACGCCGATCGCGCCAAGCCCGATCACGCCGAGCTTCTTGCCGTACAGCTCTGTCCCCGCGTAATTCTTTTTCGCCTTTTCCATCGCGCTTGCGATTTCCTTGTCATCCGCATTCTCCGCAACCCACTCGTTGCCGCCGATGATGTCGCGTCCCGCCAAAAGCATTCCGGCAAAGACCATCTCCTTGACCGCATTCGCATTCGCGCCGGGCGTATTGAACACGACGATTCCGTGCTCCGCACAGTCCTGGATCGGAATATTGTTCACGCCTGCGCCCGCGCGCGCCACAGCCAGCAGCCTCTCATGAAACTGCATCTCATGCAGCCTCGCGCTCCGCACCAAAATCGCGTCCGCGTCCTTTACATCCTTCGTTTCCTGATAGTCCTTTGTGAATAACGAAGTCCCCTTCTCCGAAATAGGATTTTGACAGTTATACAAATACATTATTTTTCTCCTTACCTGTTTTTCTTCTCAAAGTCCGCCATAAATTCCACCAGCTTCTCCACGCCGGCCTTCGGCATCGCGTTGTAAATCGAAGCCCGCATTCCGCCGACCGTCCGGTGTCCCTTCAGGTTCTCAAGCCCTGCCGCCTTTGCCTCCGCGACAAACTTCGCGTCCAGCTCGTCACTGCCGGTCACAAACGGCACATTCATCAGCGAACGGTCCTTTGCGACGACCGTTCCCCTGAACAAATCGCTGCTGTCCAAAAAGTCATAGAGGATCTTTGCCTTTTCCTCATTGCGTTCCTTCATCACTGAAAGCCCGCCCATTTTCTTTAGCCACTGAAAGACCTTGCCGCAGATATAAATCCCGTAGCACGGCGGCGTGTTGTACATCGAACCGTTGTCCGCCTGCACCTTCCACTGCATCATCGTCGGCGTGCCGGGCAGACATTCGTCAGGGATCAGATCCTCCCGGATGATATCGATCACCACGCCTGCCGGACCGATGTTCTTCTGTACACCGCCGTAGACGACACCGTACTTCGTCACATCGATCGGCTCCGACAAAAAGCAGGAAGACACATCCGCCACAAGCTCTTTTCCCTTGGTATTCGGCAGCTCCCAGAACTTCGTGCCGTAGATCGTATTGTTTTCACAGATATAGACATAATCCATATCATCGGTGATCGGCAGATCTGAGCAGTCCGGAATGTACGAAAATGTCTTGTCCGCGGAGCTTGCCAGCTCAACCGCTTCCCCGTACAGCTTGGCTTCGGCAAAGGCTTTCTTCGCCCACTGGCCGGTCACGATGTAGCCCGCTTTTTTATTCTTCATCAGGTTCATCGGCACTGCCGCAAACTGCAGTGACGCGCCGCCCTGCAGAAACAGCACCTTGTAATTGTCGGGAACACCTAAAAGCTCGCGCAGATCCGCCTCTGCCGTCGTAATGATGTCGTCATACATCTTGGAACGGTGACTCATCTCCATCACGGACATGCCGCAGCCCCGGTAATCGAGCATTTCATCTGCCGCTTCCTGCAGCACTTCCTCCGGCAGCACCGCCGGTCCCGCAGAAAAGTTGTACACTCTTGTCATTTTGTCTTCCTCCTGCATTTGCATCTGTACAGTCGCCTAATCTTGTATCAAAATCCACTATTTTGTGGATTTCATGTCTAATCATTATTTGCTTCCCGTCTCATCGAAACACTCACTGATCGGCGCGCCCGGTGCCACCATGGGCCACACCTTGTCATCCCGGTCGATCATCGCATCGATCAGTACCGGCTCGTCTGCCGCAATCGCCTCATCCAGCGCCGCCTCGTATTCTTTGCGGTTTGTCACGCGGATGCCGCGGATGCCGAACGCCTCGGCCAGCTTCACATAGTCGAGCGACTCATCAAGGACAGTCGCAGAATAATGTTCCTCGTAAAACAGGGTCTGCCACTGCCGCACCATGCCGAGCACATGATTATTCATAATGATTTCCACGACCGGCACTTTTTCCCGTTTTGCCGTGGCAAGCTCATTCATGTTCATCCGGAAACAGCCGTCTCCCGCGATATTGAACACCTTAGCATGCCCCAGTCCGATCGACGCGCCGATCGACGCGCCCAGTCCGTAGCCCATCGTGCCGCTGCCGCCCGAGGTGATCAGCTGTCTGGGACGATTGTATTTGTAATACTGTGCCGCCCACATCTGATGCTGCCCTACCTCTGTCGTGATCACCGCGTCGCCCTTGGTCTTCTCATACAAGGTCTCGATCATATACGGACCGCTCAGGCCTTCGTCGGGATAATGCATTGGATACTGTTTTGAAAATTCCTGTATCCTCTTTTTCCATTTGCCGTGATCCTGCTGATGAAGCAGAGGATTCAGCCTGCGCAGGATACCGCGGATATCACCGATCACTTCCGCGTCTACGACGACATTTTTGTTGATTTCCGCAGGATCGATATCGAACTGTAATATCTTTGCCTGGCTCGCAAACTTCTGCGGATTTCCCAAAATACGGTCGGAAAAACGCGTCCCGACCGCGATCAGCAGGTCGCATTCACTGACGCCGAAATTCGATGTCTTCGTACCGTGCATACCGAGCATTCCGGTGTAATTGCCATCCGTACCGTCAAACGCTCCCTTTCCCATCAGGGTGTCACAGACCGGCGCGTCAACCAGTTTGACAAATTCCGCCAGCTCTTCCTGCGCGCCTGAAATCACAGCTCCGCCGCCGACAAAAATAAACGGCTTTTTCGATGCGGCGATCATTTGCACCGCATTTTCCAAATCCTCTTCGGTGATCGTATCGGTCACCGGCAGGATTTTCTCCGGTCTCTGCGGATTAAATTCAGTCGTCGCCGCCGTCACATCCTTTGGAATGTCCACCAATACAGGACCCGGACGCCCTTTTTTCGCAATCGTAAACGCGCGGCGGATCGTATCTGCCAATGTCGTCACATCCTTGACGATGAAGTTGTGCTTTGTAATCGGCATTGTGATACCGGCAATGTCCACCTCCTGAAAGCTGTCCTTGCCCAAAAGGGGCAGCGTCACATTGCAGGTGATCGCCACCAGCGACACGGAATCCATATACGCCGTGGCAATCCCCGTCACGAGGTTGGTCGCGCCGGGACCGCTTGTCGCAAAACAGACACCGACTTTTCCGGTCGCCCGCGCGTAGCCATCCGCCGCATGGGACGCGCCCTGCTCATGGCTGACGAGGACATGATGGATTTCGTCTCTGTGTTTGTAGAGTTCGTCATAGACATTCAGGATCGCACCGCCCGGATAACCGAAGATGGTATCGACCTGCTGCTCTTTCAGACACTCTATGACGATTTGGGAACCGTTTAGCTGCATTTTTTATAATTCCTTTCCTACAGTCATGATACAACCGCTTGTTTTCTCTTTGCCATAAAATATTCCCGTACTTCATCAGTCGAAAATGTACCATATTTCTCAACAGACTCTTTACTATATTTCAATCGTACTCTATGATAAAGATTGTTGATCACTTCCAATTCATCATCCATATCATCCGATATAGCATTCAATTCTTTCATTATTTTTTCTTTTGCTATGCTCATTCGCAACCTCTTTTATGACAAATCCATCACTATTTTACAGCTTCGACATCTCCAAAATTGCTCCTCTGTTTCCGGAAGTCACCATGCTGGCGTAACGCGCAAGATAACCTGTCTTGACCTTCGGCTCGCGGGGCTGCCAGTTGGCGCGGCGCTTTTCGAGTTCTTCATCGGATACTTCGAGGTTCAAAGAAAGTCCCGGTATATCAATGGAAATCATGTCGCCCTCTTCCACAAGCGCGATCGGTCCGCCGACTGCCGCTTCCGGAGAAACATGTCCGATGGACGCGCCGCGGGATGCGCCTGAAAAGCGTCCGTCCGTGATCAAAGCTACCGTGGAACCAAGTCCCATGCCTGCGATCGCGGAAGTCGGGTTGAGCATTTCGCGCATGCCCGGTCCGCCTTTCGGTCCTTCATAGCGGATCACGACGACATCGCCCTCATGGATCTTGCCGCCCTTGATCGCTTCGATCGCATCTTCTTCACTTTCAAATACCCGTGCCGGTCCTTTGTGAACCATCATCTCTTCCACGACTGCAGAACGCTTGACGACAGAACCGTCGGGAGCCAGATTGCCCTTTAATACAGCAAGTCCGCCGGTCTTGGAATATGGATTGTCCACCGGACGGATGACTTCGGGATTGAGGTTCATCGCATTGGCGATGTTCTCTCCTACGGTCTTTCCGGTTACGGTCATGCAGTCCGTATGCAGCAGACCGATATCCGCCAGCTCTTTCATCACCGCATACACGCCGCCCGCCTCATTCAGATCTTCCATGTAGGTCGGTCCCGCCGGTGCCAGGTGGCAGAGATTCGGCGTCCGCTCGCTGATCGGATTCGCATAGGAAATATCAAAATCGAAGCCCACCTCATGCGCGATTGCCGGAAGATGCAGCATCGAATTGGTCGAACAGCCGAGCGCCATATCCACGGTCAGCGCGTTTTCGATTGCTTCTTTGGTCATAATGTCGCGGGGGCGAATATTCTTTTCCAGCATATCCATCACAGCATAGCCCGCGCGCTTTGCCAGACGCAGACGCTCAGAATAAACCGCAGGGATCGTGCCGTTGCCGCGGAGTCCCATACCAAGCACTTCTGTCAGGCAGTTCATCGAATTTGCCGTATACATACCCGAGCAGGAACCGCAGGTCGGGCAGATTTTTTCTTCATAAACCGCTACTTCTTCTTCGGTCATTTTGCCTGCCGCGTGAGCGCCGACTGCCTCGAAAATCGAAGAAAGAGAACGCTTTTTGCCATCGATATGTCCTGCAAGCATCGGTCCGCCGGAAACAAATACGGTCGGTACATTGATCCGTGCCGCCGCCATCAGAAGACCGGGCACATTTTTGTCGCAGTTCGGCACCATGACCAGCGCGTCAAATTGATGCGCGATCGCCATGCATTCGGTGGAATCCGCGATCAGGTCACGGGTCACCAGGGAATATTTCATCCCGATATGTCCCATTGCGATACCGTCGCAGACTGCAATCGCAGGAAAAACGACCGGCGTGCCTCCTGCTTCTGCCACGCCCATCCGCACGGCGTCAACGATTTTATCGATGTTCATATGGCCGGGAACGATTTCGTTGTAGGAGCTGACGATGCCGACCATTGGTTTTTTAATTTCTTCGGGGGTGTAGCCCAATGCGTTCAAGAGGCTTCGCGCCGGGGCTTGCTGCATTCCTGTTTTCATGTTGTCGCTTTGCATGTATTTTCCTCCCATAAAACAACTACGCTCATAAATTCATTTGTCGCTTACTTTCCATATGTCTAAAATTTTTAACGATAAGTATCTTATTCTTCATATACAAATTATATTCCGTATAATCTATCTGAACTTTAGGCAATACGCTCTACGATCAAATCACCCATTTCCTTCGTTCCGACTTGGGTGACGGTGCTGCCGTCCCGGGGCATAATGTCGATCGTGCGGTAGCCATCGGTCAGGACTTGTTTGACTGCATTTTCGACCGCGAGGGCTTCTTTGTCGAGATCGAAGCTGTAACGCAGCATCATAGCCGCAGACAGGATCGTGGCGATCGGGTTGGCAATGCCTTTGCCTGCGATGTCGGGAGCACTGCCGCCGCTCGGCTCGTACAGACCGAACTTGGTCTCGTTGAGGCTTGCCGAAGAAAGCATCCCCAGTGAACCGGTCAGCATGCTTGCTTCATCGGAAAGAATATCGCCGAACATATTCTCCGTCAGGATCACATCGAACTGCGCCGGATCCTTGACCAGCTGCATTGCCGCGTTGTCCACAAGCATATGCGAGCATTCCACCTCAGGATAATCCGCCGCGACTTCGTCCACGATCTTCCGCCATAGACGGGAAGAATCAAGGACATTTGCCTTGTCAACCGAGCAGACCTTTTTATTCCTCTTTAATGCAATATCAAACGCGCGCTTTGCGATGCGACGGATCTCATTTTCATTGTAGATCAGCGTATCCACAGCCGTCATCAGACCGTCCACTTCCTCCGTCTTGCGGTCGCCGAAATACAGTCCCCCGGTCAGCTCGCGCATGATCATCATGTCAAAACCGTCACCGATAATGTCATCCCGCAGCGGGCAGGCTTCTTTTAACTCTTCATATAAATATGCCGGACGCAGATTCGCGAACAGTCCCAGCGCTTTTCGGATGCCAAGCAGTCCCGCCTCCGGACGCTTCTCGGGCGGAAGCTTGTACCACGGCGAAGTCTTGGCATCGCCGCCAATCGATCCCATCAGTACCGCGTCGCTTGCCTTGGACTGCGCGATCGCCTCGTCTGTCAGCGGAATCCCGTTCACATCAATGGACGCACCGCCCATCAGGATCTCCGTGTAGTCAAATGTGTGTCCAAACTTTTCTGCCACGGCATCAAGTACCTTGACCGCCTCTGCCACGATTTCCGGCCCAATGCCGTCACCGCGGATCACACCGATTTTACATTCCATAATATCCCTCCCGAGCCCAAAAGCTTTTTTGCATCCGTCCATTGCAAATGAACCGATACGCCATTTTTTCCATTAGCCATCAAAACAGAACAATTCTAACACAACTGTATGCTTTTCGCCACTATAAAATAATACAAAAAAACACGCTGATTCAGCCGATTCATTGAAAAAGCGTGTTCTTTTTGGCTGTGTTTCCTAGTGCATCCGTTTTCAAATACTTGGACTTTTTGCGCCGAATGAATTGTCATCTGACAAGGCGACGGAATGAGGCGTACCGGGCGGTACGTCGATTGACGTCAACGCAGTCAGGGGCAATTCAGACAAGTAATAAAGTCCATTTATTTGGAATCGGCTGCACTAGTGGATCACGGGGCGGAAATTCCGCTTCCTGCCCCTTCTGTGCCGCAGGATCAGCAGAATCAGCACTGCCAGCTCGCTTACGACGCCGATAAGGACAAGGAACCAGAGCACCGGCAGGAGCAGTGCATGCTCCCCCGGATCCGCCGCGGCATCCGGCACGATGTCCAGATAGGCAAGTGCGTAGGTGGAGAACTGCCCCGTGGAAAAAGTGACGGACGCCCTGTCGCCGCTCCGGTCCGGCAGGAGCGTCACTTCGTCTTCGTGGCTGCGCAGCACATAGAACATCCGCTTTGCCGCCACGAGCCTTTTAGGGATGTCCACGGAAATCAGCAGGTCTTTGGAAAGCTCCGTCAGCTTCTGCCAGCCTTCCCTGCCAATCTGTTTTTTCACGGTCAGGTCCATGTAGTCGCCCAGCGACAGCGGCCGTTCCGCAATGACGCCGAGCGCCGTCTCGATCCTGTCCTTGTCCTCCTGAGGGACATCGGAAAGCGGCTTTGCCACCAGCCGGATGGAAATTTTTTCCCCTGCCGCGGCTGCCTTCAGCTCTTCTTCCGTCAGACAGGCGGCCAGGATGTCCGCGACGCTGCTGACGATCCTCCCCGACGAGGCATCATTCCTGCTCCTTGCCTCAATGCGGATCCTGCCCTTGCCGTAGACGGCGTCCCTCGTCTCCCCGAATGCGATCGGTTCGCTGTCCTCCGTT
This sequence comes from Lachnospiraceae bacterium, assembly GCA_017470735.1. Lineage (GTDB taxonomy): Bacteria > Bacillota > Clostridia > Lachnospirales > Lachnospiraceae > RGIG4930. Next base: position 24,255 of record JAFUYB010000025.1, read on the forward strand.
TTCAGCAGGGTCAGGTCGACCTGCGGCGGTCCGCCCGCGTTCCGTGCCGTGATCCTCGCCGTGGCCAGCCGCACGGCATTCCCCGCCGGCCTGCCTGACGCATAATTGTTTCTACTTTGGGCGGCATTTCCGGCCACATCCGCAGTGCTGTTTCCGTTTCCTGCCGCGGCTCCGTTTTCCGCAGGATCATTTACGCCTGCATCCGTCCGTGACGCCTTCCCTTTCTTTTTGGGAGAAGGCTTCTCTTTTGCCTCTTCTGCTTCTTCCGCACTCCCTCCACCGGAAGAAGAACGGCCTGACGGCGATAATGCGTTTCTCCCCGCAGACGGGGCGCTATCCGCCGGTTTTACGGGCTTGGGCACGATATTGAAGGAAATCGTGGCCGTTCCGGAGTAGTTCCCTGTTCCCGTGACCGTTACGCCCGCCGTGCCGACTGCCGTGTTGGATGCGTAGGCGGCCGTGTAATCCGTGTCCCGTTTCAGGACCGCCGTGCCGTCACTGACCGTCACTTCGGGCTCGATGGCGCTTCCCGTGTAGGTCTGGTCGGGGATCGCCTCCACCTTCACCCCCACCGAGGAGATGTCTTTTGCATTAATGATCAGCGTTCCCGGCACGAATGTTACCTTGTAATTGCCCTGCGAAGCGCTGCCCGACGGCGTGACCGCGTAGCTTCCCGCGTCCTCGCCATCATCACGGCTGAAAGAATATGAAATGACACTGCTTTCGTCCGTTCCTTTCAGCCCGCTGACCGTCGCGGAAAATGCGGGATCGCTCTCGCCGTAGGTCTTTGCCGCGTCATCCACCGTCACGGCCGCTTCCGCCTGCCCGATCGCAAATGACGCCTCTTTCTTGCCTTTGTAGTTGCCGGTGCCGCTGATGACGGCTGCCGCCGTGCCCGCGTCTTTGTTGTCCTTGTAGGAAAGGATGTAATCCTTATCTTTTGTCAGCACCGCCGTCCCGTCCCTGACCGTCACGCCCGGTTCGATGGCGTTTCCGGTATAGGTTTTGTCCTCAATTGCTTCCACCGTGACGGATTCCGCCGAAATGCTTTTTGCGCCGATGGCAAGCGTGCCGTTTGCAAATGTAACGCTGTAGTTGCCCTGCGCCGCCGGCCCTGACGGCGTGATCACATAGTTTCCCGCGTCCTCGCCCTTTTCCCGTGCAAGCGTGTAGCTGATCGCGCTCTCCGTGTCGCTGCCCTTTAGCCCGCTGACCGTCGCGGAAAGCGCGGGGTCGTCCTCGCCGAAGGTCTTTTCCTTGTCCTCTGCCGTCACGGCAGCTGTTGCCGGACTGATCGTAAAGGTTTCCGTCCGGCCTGCCGCATAGTTCCCTTTTCCGGTGACCGTGATCTTTGCCGTGCCCGCGTCTCTGTTGCCCTTGTAGGAAAGGGTGTAGTCCTCACCCTCTGCCAGCGTCTGCGTTCCGTCCCTGACCGTCACGCCCGGTTCAATGGCGCTTCCGATGTAGGTTTTGTCCTCAATCGCAGCTACCGTGACGGATCCCGCCGAAATGCTTTTCGCGCCGATGGTCAGCGTGCCTCCCGCGAATGTGACGCTGTAGTTGCCCTGCGCCGCGTCTCCGGACGGCGTGATTGCATAGCTTCCCGCTGTCTCGCCCGCGGCGCGGCTGAGCGAATATTGGATCCTATCTTCGCTTTCCCCGCCGGCCAGCCCTGTGACCGCAGCGGAAAATGCGGGGTCATTCTCGCCGAAGGTCTTGGCGGCGTCTGCCGCAGTGACGGTCACTGATGCCTTTTCAATGGTAAAGGATGCCGTGACGGTCACGCCGCCGAGCGTGACGCTTGCGGTATAGCTGCCTGCGTCTTTCGGCGCGCCCCCGAGAACCGCATCGTCTTTTTTATAGACGACAGCGTACCCTTCCCCGATCCCGTCCGTCACCGTCGCCGCTGCCGCTGTGCCGTCGTAGGTTTTGTCAGATGCGGTGATGGAAAGTGTTGCTGTCCTCGACCCTCTGTGCCCGTCAGAAGTGCAGTTTGCCGTGATCGTGTCCGGCTTGCCGGCAATCGCCGCGTATGTCCACTCATGCACATGGGCGTTGGTCGTTATGGACGCTCCCACGCTGGATGCCGATTCGCTGTGGTTGCTGTCCCCCTTCACCCTCTGGTAAAAGGTGTATGCCGTATTCTCATCCAGTCCGGTGAAGGTCGCGCTGTCCTGCCAGCTTCCGCTGTTCATTCTGTATTCATAACCGCTTGTCGCGTTCAGCGAGATACTGACCGCGCTTTTGGAATTTACTGTCGGCGCTGCCGGGGCAGTCTGGGATGCTTTGCTGATCGTGAAATTCTGCGTCACCGTGCCCGGCAGTTTGTAATTGCTGTTGTTCAGCTTACTCGCCGTAGCCGTATAGCTCCCTGCGTTTGTCTGTTCGCCCGTTACCGTTACCGTGCATGAATCACCCGAAACAACTCCTGTCGCTGTGGCAGTCGGGACATGTGAATTCCCATCGTAGGTAAAGGATGTATTTTTCCAGGTCAAACCGACTTCTTTTGGCGTAATTGTAAACGGTTTCGTATTTGCACTTGGCAACGCGTAATTCGCATTGGACAATGCACTTGCCGTAGCGGTATAGCTCCCTGCATTCGTCTGTCCGCCTGTGACTGTCACGGTACAAGCGTCACCACTGCACAGGTTGTTCACCTTGGCAGTCGGCACATGAGCTGTCTTGTCATAGGTAAAGGTGGTATTTGACCAAGTCAATCCAACTGTCTTTGGGGATATCGTATAGGTCGCTTTTTTTGTACCGGCCGCAGAATAATTCCCCATTCCAGTAACTGTCACCGTAACCGTTCCAACATTTTTGGTATCACTTGTACTGCCATTGGAATGCTTGTAGGATACTGTATAATTCGTGTTCTCCGTCAGCTTTTTTTCGCTGCCATTTCCCAGCTTTCCCATGACTGTCACCGATGGTTTTTGGTCTTTTCCATTATAAGTATAATTCGATGTTCCCAATGAAACACTGGTAATAGTATTCTGCGTCCATTGCGCATAAAGCGTCGTGCTGCTGGCTGCCGGAGTATAACTTGCGCCTGCCGTTCCCACTCTTGTTCCATTACTTGCCGCCGTATACCAGCCATTGAAGGTATATCCCGCCCTCACCGGAGTCGGAAGGGTAATGGATGCGCAGGTCGTCGTACCCGTCGTGTATTGGGCGTACAGTGTTACCGCCGCATTGGCAGTATAGGATCCGCCCGGATTATAGGATGTTCCACTGCCATTCGATGCCGTAGTCCATTTCGAGAATGTATACGGCGTGGCCGCTGTTGCCGTGAGCTTATTGCTTGTTGCTCCCGTCGATGTTCCATTATTCGCATCGAAATTTACCGTCCAGGTAGCAGTCGCACTCGTCTTGGTCGGTTTTGTTGAACTCAATGTCAAAGCCTGTCCGTATGTCTTCGTTTGAGCAGACGGCGCACCGCTTCCACCGTTGGCGTTGTAGGATACGTTATAAGTATTCGCCGTCCAATGGGCATAGAGGGTAGCGTCAAGTATATTTCCGACTTTTGTCGATGCGGTAACTTCCGTGCCTCCGCTTGCGGCCGTATACCAACCTGCGAAAGCGTATCCCACCCTTGTAGGATCGGATGGAAAGCTGTAGTTTCCTGTCCTCAAACATTCCACTGTTGCAGCAGAGGAATTATCCGAAAATGTTCCGCCGTTGCCATTTAAGGTCACTGTCGCATCTCTTCTGCATGCATAAAGATTGTTGCTGTTTTTATTCCATTCATAGACCCATGTATAGTATTTTTTCCCGTCTATAGTACTCACCGTAGTACTGTCAGACATCATCTTTGCAACGAAATTTCCCCCACTGGATTCTCGTATATTAACTTGGGTTGCGGGTCTTTCCACAATGATGTTTCCCAAACTGTTACACGCCTCAAAAGCGTTCTTCCCAATGGAACCTACATTGTATGGGATATTCACATTCATCAAAGAAGTACAGGTTCCGAAAGCCCAACCTTCAATCTGAGTCACGGTATTCGGAATGACTACGCTGCTCAATGAAGTGCAACTACAAAACGCTCCTTCTCCTATATGAATCACGCCTTCTGGCATAGTGATTTTGGGCAATGATTTGCATCCATAAAATGCATACTCTTTAATACTTCCCACTGTTGCGGAAATGGAAACCTCCTTCAACGCCGTATGCTCATAAAAAGATCTCGCCCCAATAGTTGTCACACCCCCACCAATCACGACTTTCGTAATCTGCTCATGATAATTCCACCATGTCGGAAGAACAGTATTGCTATAGTTATATGTTGCCATCGCCCCCGTACCGGAAATCGTCAATGTCGTCGTCGCACTGTCATATGTCCATTTCACATTATCCCCATTCGCCCCGCAGCTTCCCGAAGCCGTCACCGCATCCGTCACGACAATCTCATACACCACGCCGCCGATCGTGACCTTCAGCCATTCCAGGCTGGTGAACGCCTTTTTCGCCGTGACCGTCCAGACGCCGTCCTTGTCCTTTTCCACCGTAAACAAACTGTCGTCGCTGCCTTTGGCATCGGTCACCTCGCCCGAGAGTCCAATATCATTTATGATATCGGAAAGGCGGACTGCCGTATCGCCGTCCATCACATACTGCAGCTTGTTGTAGGTGAATTCTACCGTATAATACGAAAAGCCGTCGGTCCGGGCAGACACGCCACCGGCAGTCTCCGCCGTCTCCAACCGTTCCGCCGAAAGCGTGCCGTCCGCGCTTTCCGACACATGGTAGATGTCCGCCTCTAAATTGGCATCCCCTGCCTCCTCCATCTTAAACGAGACGCGGACATTGCCCGCCCCATTGTCCGGCTCGGCCTCATTGCCTGCCGGATCGACGACGGAAATGTCAAACGCATAGGCTGCCGCGACATTCCTCCCCGCGTCCCTCACTTCGCCGACGGCTTCGTCCACCGCGTTCCCGTCGGAAGCGTCAATTCTCCGCACCACAAGCGCGCAGCCGGCAGGGAACACGCCCTTGTCCGCCTCCACATCGATGCGCACGCCGTCCAGCGCCATCCGTTCGGAAAAAGCCTGCGGCGCAGTTTCGGTTTCTGTGCCTAAGGCTTCCTCCGTATCCGCGGCATCCTCTGCTTCACTATCGCTGCCGTCTGCTCCGGCATCATCTTCCGCAGCGGTTTCATCGCTGTCTGCGTCAGCGCCATCCTCTGCAGCGGTCTCATCTCCGTCTGCGTCAGCACTGTCATCTGCAGCGGCTTCATCACTGCCGCTTTCCCCGTCGCCATCGCCATTCGCGGCGGTATCCATTTCCACAGCGGCATTTTCTTCATCCATACTGTCCGTATCCGCGTCATCGGATGTCCCCCGGGCATTTCCGTCCGCATTGTCCACGCCGGGAAGCTTCTTGATCGCATCCGCCTTATCCGCTTCACCGGACACTTCCGCAGTTTCCGCCAGAGGCGTCGCAAAGACATCCAGCGGAACCGTATTGCACAACGTCGCTGCCAGCAGCATGACCGCCATAAGGAAGCTTACCGTTCTTCTCTTTTGCATTGGATTGTCTCCCACATCATCTTGACCATTGACAGTCTGTTTCATACCATATTTTGTATATTCTATACCAATTCGCTGTCCAATGCAATAGATTTCAGGCAATCAGTCTTGAAACTTTCTGTGCCAAAATCGCGAAAATGGCACAATAAAATTCAGCAGAACATAATTACCAGGCTGAAATTCATGTTGACAAAGCATGAACAGAGGTTTAGAGTAAATTTCATAACAACAGAAAGAAGCTATGATCGGGAGATTGCCTATGAATAAAACCAGATATACTGCTGAAGAATTAAGAAATATGACAGTAGAGGAGACTGAATTAATACTAAAAAATATGCCAAAATTTGAGTTGCCTCCAAAAGAGATTCTAAAATTAATGGATGTTGGAATATATGATAAAGATGGTCATTTGATAGGAGAAAAGCCAGGAGGTGAATATTAATTTATGAAATTACCTGTAAGTACTTATATTTCTGGAACGATAGTTGATGTTGATTTTCCATATCATGACGGAAACGAAAAATCCAAAGTGCGTCCTGCCGTTGTCATATCTTATGACGATTCTGTTACAAATGTAGCACTATTGTAAGTTACAAGCCATACTCCCAGAACCGAGTTTGATTATGAAATATCCGATTATGAAGGCACTGGTTTATATAAAGAACCATCAGTAGTCAGATGTAATTGTGTTTTTTCAATACCAAATACTGAAATGCTTCAAAAGAGGGGCGTTTTATCGCGTAAAGATTTTAATTCCGTGATGATATTATTTAACGATGCAATCATCCAGAAAAAAGTTGAGTACTATAACAACCATCCCTGATCCAATCATCATACACATTCTGAAAAAAGACCTCTGTATTATATATCGCTTCAGGCATATCACCAAAAAAGATGTTGAGCATAATAAATTCTCTCCTCCGTCATCTAAATTGCTTTGCTTCAAAACAGTCATTTTATCCCTGCAACGCATGATTTTTTGCAAAAGCAAAGCGCAAAGGAAATCACCCCCGCGTAGCCGTCTTCGAGAATGCCGTCCTCGTATTTCCGGTCTTCGATCTGGGCAAGTGCCTCGTCCAGTCCATCATGTATCTCATTAAATTTTTTCCGGGCTTTTAGCTCAAAAATGTATGCCGGATCAGTTGGGTTCTCAGGGTAAAGAACAATATCCGGCCGGCCGTCTCCCACCTCCCGATTAGAACGCGGAACATAGTCCGGCATTTCATAGAGCAGGGAAATGAAAAAACCGTGGTAGAAGCTCTCCCTGCTGTCAAAGGTGCTGATACTTTTTTTCAGCAGAGCAGTCACATATCTGCCGATCTCCTCACAATCTTTTTCCCGGATCGCCTTGTACAGCACGCTCCGGTCTTCCTTTTTTATGGTTTTTTCAAACCACCTCTGGATCTGGTTTTCATAAATATAGCTGATCTCATTGTTCGGGATCCGCATGGTCAGAAAAGTGCTGTTGCCCTCTTCCCGCTCCGAAACCTTGCGCATATAGCCCGTAAAGAAAAGGAAATTCCACAGGTTGTCCTCTGACGCATATATGTCATCATAGGTAATGTCCTCATGAATCTGTTTCTCGATCGTCCCTCCCTCGATCAGCCGTCCGAGCTCTTCCTTCATGGTCGCATCCGCCTTTTCCACCAAGTCGCGGATGATTGAATTGGATGAGGTGTTGGACCAGTACGGCCGCGGAAAACGGCGCTTGCCGTTGACCTTGCCGTCCACATAGCTCGTCACGCTCCACGGATTGTACACCTCACTTTCGCCAAACAGATAGCCGTCATACCACCTCCGGACTTCTTCCACTTTATCCGACAGACCATACGCGGCCAGCATTGCCTCTGTCTCCTCCGGAGTAAAGCCAAAACCTTCCGCAAAATCCGCGTCAACCATGGAATTGACCTTCAGATTGTTCAGCCCCGTAAAAATGCTTTCCTTGCTGATCCGCAGACAGCCCGTAATGACCGCCCTCTCCAATGCGTCGTTCGTCTTCAGCGCCGACTCGAACAGCGAACGGATGAAACCGACCATCTCGTCATAAAATCCGTTGTAGTAGGCATTCTCCAATGGCACATCGTATTCGTCCAAAAGGATAATAACGCCCTTGCCGTGATGCTTTTTTAAAGCTTGCGACAGAGGCTTTAACGCCGTGGCGAATCTTCCGCTCTCGTTTCGCGCCTGCGCTTCCCGTTCCTCGCTGCTTCTACCCACACGGTCCCATGCGCGCCACTCTTTTTCCATCTGCAGAACATCGCGGATTTTTTCTCTGTCTTCTTCGTCCAGCCTATCGGATTTCAGTAAATAGTTGTGCTTGTGGTATTCATCAATGATTTCCTCGCGCAGAGCAATGAACGCCGTCACAAAATCCGGCTGCTTTGCCGACTTCAATGAGAGATTGATCACCGGATATGCCCCCATTTGGGAAAGGATTTCCTCCCCGGCCTCCATGATCTTTTTCCCTTCAAAATACCGCCGGTTGTCCACGACATTTCCACTTTCATCGTACTCCGCTTCAAAAAAAGTCCGCAGCATAGTCAGAGCCAGCGTCTTCCCGAATCGCCGCGGGCGGGTGATCAGCGTGACCTTGCTTCCTTTTTCAAGGATATCCGCGATCAGCGGCGTCTTGTCCACATAGTAAAGGTCTTTATCCAAAAACTCTTTGAAAAATTCATATCCGATCCCGATTTTCTGCATCGTGTGTCCTCCCGCAAAAGAAAAACCGCTACAGAATGATTGTACACTCTGCCGCGGTTTTCCGCAAGCCGAAACATCATGGCGTTAAATACCCCTTACAGCAGCCCGAAATGCTCCAGCCCTTTGTAGATTCCGTCGTCATCGACATCCGCCGTCACGAAATCGGCAAGCGCCTTGATCTCGTCCCTGCCGTTGCCCATCGCGACCGCTATGCGGGCGTATTCCATCATGTCCACATCGTTCGGTCCGTCGCCGAACGCTACGGAATCCTCGCGGGAAAGACCGTAATAGCGCATCAGTTCATCCATGCCGGTCGATTTCTCGACTCCCCGTACCGTGATTTCGCCGCAGTAGGGATCCGGCTTTCCAAAGGACAGCTCCGTCACCATGAAGTAATCCCCGATCCGCCGATTCACCTCTTCCACGGTAATCGGCGCCCTATGGTAAAACATCTTCTGGACATTGGCAACACCGGACAGAGTCGGCAGGCGTTTCAAATTGCCGACCACCTCATCCGGATCCCTGTCGTCCTGCGCAAAGCCCGCCGTAAACTCGACAAGCTTGTCGTAGCCGTCCTCACGGACATAGACCGCCTCGTTGGTCTGCACGCACAGATCCGGCATATCCTTTTGTATCAGAGAAAGACAGCTCTCATACTTATCCGGCGGGATCACCGATTCATATATCGTCTGTCCGTTGACGCTCACATGCGCGCCTGCCGCCGATACGATCGCGTCAAATCCGATCGCAAGGATATCCGCGTCGATCTGGCTCTCACTCCTCCCCGAGCACAGCGCCGTAATGTTCCCCGCTTTCTGCGTCCTTTTGATGCCCTGTATCGCCGATTCCGGCACCACTCCCTCAAAATTACTCAGCGTTCCGTCTATGTCAAAAAAGATTACCTTCATTGCACCTTGCCCTTCATCCAGTGCATCCATTTATTTGGAATTGGATGCACTAATCTGTTTTCCATACAAAAATAGCAACATTGACAGAATAATCGAAAATAATGATTTTAGCAACATTTTTCATTCTTATTTGCGAAACAAATATCTTCCTATCTGCGCGCGTCGCATCCCGCGGAGCGTTTTTGACCTCATAGGAAATGCAAAACACTTTCCTATGAGGTCAAAAAAAAACTGCGGATCCAACTGTCCGTAGACAGCGGTTCCGCAGCATCTTTGTTTATCATTTTGTATGGGATCAGCCGATCTTCTTATAAAGATCGATGAACTCCTCAGCGATGATCTTGAACGCTTCGGCGCTCATCAACTGGTCCTCCGCATGAATGAGAAGTACTCCGGCATTCCCCAGCTCGCCGTTGGCTTCCTTGGTCAGCATATCCGCGTGAGCGTGATGGCCTTCCACGAATTCCTTCTCACCTGCCGCGATCAACTCTTCCGCTTCGTCAAACTTGCCTTCTTTCGCAAGCTGGATCGCTCCGATGTAATTTGACCGCGCTGTACCTACATGCGTAATGATATTAAAACACGCAAGTTCTAATTCTTCACTCATTTTTTTCCTCCCTTTTTATTTTTTGCATTAAGCCCCAAAATTGTTCCGTGCTCCGCACTCCCACAATTTTGACAGACCTTCGCAATCCGGCCTATCGACCTACTTGCTCAGGTCTGTTGCCTTGTCGAATGATGATACATCTGTTCATGCAAGCATGACATCTGTATCATCATCCTCCAAGAGCTTAATCACCAGTCATCATCATCGTCATCTGCAGCGCTTGCCTTCTGCTCGTTCTCAAGAGCCTGCTTGTCAAGCATACGCATGAACGGGGTGTAAACCACAACCGACATTACAAGCACCAGTGCCTGTAGGATCGCCGTCCTCACACCACCGATCAGGAATCCTGAAATGATCGGCGGCGTCGTCCAAGGTACATAAATACCTCTGTACATCGGACACAGACCGGACCAGATCGCGAAATACTCCATCGTACAAGAAATCATCGGTACGAGCATGAACGGAACTGCCGCGATCGGGTTCATAACGATCGGGATACCGAAGATGATCGGCTCGTTGATGTTGAAGCAAGCCGGTCCGATCGCGATACCGCCGAGTGCCTTGTACTGTGCTGACTTCGCAAATGCCAGGCAGTAGATTGCGATACCGATCGTGATACCGGAACCGGTGATCGTGATCATATTCTCATAGAACTGCTGGGTAACGATATGTCCGCCCAGTGCCCTTGTCACTTCGCCGTTGGCCTCGAAGATCGCCTGATTCTCCATGTAGTTTGCCGTCCACATCGGCGTCATGATACCCGAAATCAGGGTCGCGCCGTGGACACCGAAGAACCACAGGAAGTGAACCAGGAACGAGCAGATCAGAATTGCCGGATACGAATCCGCCAAACCCTGAAGCGGAGCACCGATCACCGTGTAGATCAGCTCCATACCGGTCTGCTTGGACGCGATGTGGATGATACCCTCGATGATCATCGTGCATGTCAGAATCAAAATTGCCGGAATCAAAGCCGTAAATGCGTTTGCCACGCCTTCCGGAACACCGGCAGGCATCTTGATCCGGATGTCTTTCTTCAGAATCGCGCTGTATGCCAGACCAACCAAAAGACCGACGATGATCGAACCGATCATAGCCTTGCCGCCTGTCCAGCCCTTGTCGATCACATTGCCGATAACCAGTTCTTCACCGGACTCTGTCGCACCGGTAACGCTCGCCGGCGAGATCATCAGGAAGCTTGCCAAAGCGACAAATGCGCCGCCGAGAGGCTCATAGCCTTCGTTCTTGATGTACATGTACGCAATCGCGACAACAGCGATGATTGCGTTGATTGAAAAGCTGGATCCGTTCGCTTTTAAGAACAGATCTGTCAATGTCATATCTCCGATCTGAACGCTCGAAACCGCATCCGCCCATGACTGCACGGGCAGCTGACCCAGGATCAGGAAAATGGAACCTGCGATGATCAACGGAATCGTGTAGATCATACCGTCCTTCATAGCCTGAATAGCCTTGGTATTGACGAGCTTCATGACAGGAGGCATAATATTTTTCTGTACAAATTCTTCCATACCCTACTCTCCTTTATACTCTCCTAAATTGATAGTGCCTGCAATGGCCTTACTTCTTCAGCTTGTAAGCAAACTTCAGAACATTCATGCCGTTGCACATTCCATAATCCGCAGACGGGATCACATCTACCGGAATACCCTTCGGATCGCACATCTCTTTTGCCTTGCCAAGATTGAATCCTACCTGGGGTCCAAGAAGGGCAACATCGGTCTCATCCAGATGCTGATCCATCTCCGAGAACGGATACGCAGCGATCTCGGCATCCTTTCCCTTTTCCTTAGCAGCTTCCTGCATCTTTTTGACCAGGACGCTTGTGGACATGCCTGCGGCACAGAACAAATTGATCTTCATAATGAAACATCCCCTTTCTAGTGAAGAATTATTTTGCATCTTTAGCTATTTTAAACAATAAATGATTAGCATGCAATAATAATTTGTGATTTTTTCTAATATTCACAAAAGAAATGCAAGAATATTGAACAAATACGACAATGGACGCGAAAAAAGAGGCAGATATGGGGGATCCGCCTCTTTTTCCAAAGGAGAAAACTTTTTTGGCTTATGCCTGCGAAGAAGGAGTTTCGCAGGCATAAGCCCACACCAAAACAAAAGTTGGTTGGCAATAGTAATATGGTCAATCTGCTCTGTGCCGTCTGATAACAATCATTGATCCTGCCCCAGTCCGGCTGTCATTGAAATCCTCCGGCAACTGTCACTCGACTTTGATCGATACTTCCTTTCCCATCGATCCTGCAACCTTTACCAGAAAATCCAGGCTCGGATTGTATCTGCCGCTCTCCATGCGGGAGATGTTGGATTTTTTCGTGCCGCAGAGCTCTGCGAGGCTCTGCTGGGTCAGATTGACACTCATCCGCGCCGCCTTCAGCTGCGACGCAATCTCAGCACGCGCCGAAAGGGTCTCCTTGGGCACAATGCCGTCTGCATATCGTTTTTTCATCACACACACCTTTTGCTCTGCCGACTATTTTGTAGCCACCACTGCATCGGCCGGAGCTTCAACACGCGTTTAATATTATCATATATGATAATGTTTGTCAATAAAAAAATGCAACTTTGTGGAAGTTGCACAAAAATCAGGCGGTTTGTTGGTTAGGTTTGCTGTAGGCGGACGCTTCAAAATAAAAACACATCACGACGGCTGCTAACGCTAAATGCCGAGTGATGTGTTTTTTATTTTTTCGCTGTATCCATCAAAAAACCTCTCACCGCCCGTGCAGCAAGAGGTCTTTGGATTTCATTGACATTTATATCCTACAAGCTCTCCAGCTCCCGGAGGGCATGCTTTTTGATCATTTTGGTCGCGTGTTCTTCGACGCCGTAGGTCGCGGGACCGGTGGCGTACATATTGGTGGAGTACTCTGCGATCGCGAATACGGTGTGGGCGAGCTGCTTTTTTGTCTGGTTCAGGCTCATGATCAGGTAATAGGTGTCACGGTATTTCAGCAGACGGGACGGAACCTCGGGCTGCGAAAGCGATTTTGCCAGACGGATGCAGTGGTCGAGGCTTTCAAGCTCCGCCCAGATCTCCATCTCGATCATATCGTCGTCGGAGCCTGCCGTCAGCACGCCCTGCGCAGGATCCACTGCAGCATTCTGCGCGCGCAGACGGCTCTGCTCGATGGCTTCCTGGAATTCCTTCAGACGCTCCTTGAACTGGGTCAGCATCGCGTGGATCGCGGCATTCTGGTCATCCGAAATCATCAGCGACACATCACCGTCCTTCATCACCGTAAGCTGGACATTCAACGCCTCGCCGGTCGTCTGGAAATCCACTTCATAGCGGGCCTGCTGCAAAATATACCGTAAAAATTCCTCCGCCTTGCCGCGGTTGTCCATCAATTCATCTAAATCTATGCCCTGCGCGTTCATCTCCTCACGGCTGATCAGGCACCGGATCGAATTGTCATTGATCTTCGTAAACTTCAAAGAAATCACCCCACATCCACTCTCAAACCTATTCCGCTTTCCCTATATATTATATCGACCGCCAATATCAATACAATTACGCAATTCCCCGAAAAATTGTTTAGTTAGAGAGCATTATAATATGAAATCACGGATATGTCAAAAAGTATTTTGTAAGCGGCTGTCCAAGAGTTCGTCCACATCACTGATGCTTTGCCACGGTATTCTCATTCTCAAAACATACGGTTATGATTCCTCCGTTTTCCTCCATTTGCCGCATCTGTATGTTCCTTCCATTATATAAGAAGAAACAGCTTTCATTCTCCCGCTCTGCATTTGCCTTTATGTCAAAATAATCCAGGTCTCCAAGCATCTTCGGCAGGGGTATTCCTGTCAGTTTTGTCATTGCTTCTTTAAATGTCCATACATATAAAAAAGCCTCTGCCGATGCTCCAGTCAGTTTTTTTCTCTCCCCGTCCGTGAAAAAATGACTGCCCGCCAGCCTTCTGACCCGCTCCGGCCGCAATCGTGAAATCTCCTCGACATCAATCCCGACCGGCGCATCCGCAATTGCCACATAAACCAGCGCGCCGCTGTGGGAAATGGAGTAAGTCCGTCCTCCAGGCTTTGCGTCCCATGCCTCATACGAAAATGACCTGCCCTTCCCATTCGCCTCCAAAAGATAATATGCCAAGATTCTCTGTTTCCGATGAAGCTCATTCCCAGACGCGTCCACCTTTTCTTTTCCACGCAAAGAAAGCGCATCATACATCTGCTGATACGCCTTTCTGTCATAAACTGTTGTGTTCGCGTGATATATCTCCATTACCTGTCCCCTCAGCCTTGTCAGCAAGACCGAGTATATAGTGTTTCGACGGTATACATACTGCCGTTATATTAAAATTTCAGCGTTCCTACAATCATATCTATAATGGCATTGCAATATTCAACATATTTTCCATTTTCATCCATAGTATCATAATATTCAACGATATCCCACCATTCCTCTTCCGTATATTCGTCTTCATCCATTATTTCCGTGTTCTCAAACGCAAGCCTTCTATTTCTCACCAAATAAGGCGCGTTCAAACCCAAATGGCAGATCATTGAACATTCTATCTCATTTCTATTATCACTAGAGCTATGATATGGATATACTTTACCATCTATTCTGTAGCGGAATGATTTTTCAATTCTCGCACTAGTAAGTTCAGGCATGGCTTCATCGAACCAATAAATCCCTGTTCTGATACGAGTTCTTCCCTTAATTTCTGTCGATTTCCATACTCTAAATCGTCATATGTGGCTTCTCTGCCATTCTCAGCCTTAAAAGACTTTTTCTAATCTGCCAGCCACTTCGGTTCTGGATGTTTATTAATTCGCCGCATTCATTTTTCTCCTGCGTTTCCGACCTATCATAACCCTCATACCGGCAACACAATCATTATGTCCCATGGTCAATTCGTCTATTTCATCAGCTTCTCTTTCGGCTGATTGCAAATCTCCTTTTTCATACGCTTCATACATGTTTTCAATATGCTCCATCACTATGTGTGACATTCGGCCGGTGTCCATTCCCTCTTCTAAAATTATATTCGAATCCCAGCCAAAGTATGATCCACATATTGCTTCAATTTGGCCCTGATCACCTCTCCGCAGGGAATACACTTCAAAATCATCCCCAGCCTCACCTAATACTTGGGGAGAATGCGTAGTCAAAATAAATTGTACATTGGGAAATGTATCATGCAGCATCCCGACAACTTTTCTCTGCCAGCCAGGATGAAGATGCAGATCCACCTCATCAATCAATACAATGCCCTCTCCCATATTGGGATTTAACAGTACTCCGTCATTTGCGATTGACATCCGCCGGGCTATATCTCCAAACAGTGCTATCGTACATTTTTCGCCATCAGAAAGCTGGCTGATATTAAGACTTTCTCCATCCTTTTCAATAAGCAATGTATCATTGACACGATCTATACGCACGCCCGTGAACTCCGGAAACATGGCCAGCATGGCCTTGCGAACCGCTGTAAGTGTAGGCATTTCCGCATTTTCATTTTTTATACCCGCGCGGTGAAGTGCTGCTATTGTCTCGTTCTCCAAGTCCTCTTCCCGGCGAAACCACTTAAAAAAACTTTTAAAATCTATGCGATTTTCTATAGCATTGTTAAAAGCATCCAATTGGTTTATTATCTCATTGTCTGTACCAAAATCAGCATCAATCACAGCCCTATTTACCCCATAGTTAACAAATATCGGCATCGACCGTTTCATCGTTTCAGCCATATTGCCTTCATCATCGTAAACCGCTGTGCTGACATATTGTTCTTTAAACGTGTTGACAATATCCGTGAGCATACCGTTATTATGCGTTTTCTTGCCATTATTATCTATACACCTGAAATAGCATTCCGTATGATCATTTATGGAAAAACGGCTTCTATTCTTGCTTTTTCGGTATGGTCATAAATATCATCCAGCTCAAGTTCCGCCAGCCTTCTCTTTGTGCCCTGCAGTTTCCCGATAATATTCGCAAAAAGCAGATCCACCGCGCGTAGTATAGATGATTTTCCAACACCATTGATTCCGAAAAAAATAACACTCTTCCCACTAAGGTCAATGTCAATGTTCGGTATTCCTCTGAAGTTTTTAAGACTTATTTTCTGTATTCTCATCTACAATACCGCCCTAATCCCAAAATCTATTTACAGCCTAAATAACTATCTCATTATACCACGAAAGTATGAGGAAAATCCACATTTACTTCTACTACAAAGAAACCACTCTGCATGAACGCCGTTCCGGAATCAACCTTAGTGAAAATGAGGTCATGGTAATCGAAAGTTCAATCTATCGTCTTGTCGATGGAAGGTCCTGCTTACCATCCACTTCGTACGAGCTGAATTTATGCTCGCTTATATTCGCAACGCCACCGTCTCCAACTTACTCAATTCTCCCCAGCATAACTGGGGGATTAGAATTCATTCAGCCATTACTTCCTTCCCGTCATCCAAACTTGGAAACCTGCGCCACTGCCGTATATCATATCCCAACAGTTATCACAAATCTGACCCACCCCTTCATAATAATTTTTCCTTTGTTCCACAGGCATATCCCTTGAAATATCTACTGCCCTGTGGCAGATGACACAGTGTTCCGTCTTCTTCTCGCTTTTCTCCCGCTTGTGAAACAGATTGATGATCTTTTCAAACATGTTCCTTCTCCCTGTCATCCTGTCCAACGGTTCTTTTCATCGATGTCTCAAAATCCACAATCTGATATTCCAAGCCTTCGTATCGACTCAGTTTTCCATCATAACATATGTTCCCAAACGCCTTTCTGACCATTTTCCCTACTTCCCCAGGCATTATTCCCGCCATAAATACGGCTGGCTCCAACAGTTTAACCATATGCATGTGATTTCCAGATACTTTTCCTGCCTCCTGCATAAGTTTCGATACCAAAACATATTGCCTGTTCTGCGGGAAATAGATTCCTCCTTCTCCAGACAGCGTTAAAAGACATATGAACTCACACAAGTTTTCAATGTAAAGTACCGACCTGCAGTTACCATGTTGTGGAAATACCGGTATCCACTTTGCCATTTTTACCAACACAAAGAAATTTCCTTTAGCTCCCTTTCCATATATCATGGGTGCGCGAATGACTGCGACATGAAACGACTCATCCGCAAGCTCCCTGGTCTTTTGATCTGCCCTCCATTTGCTGTCAGCATATATTCCGGATGGCGCTGGCATCGTATACTCATCAATCACTTTTCTTCCATACAGATCAGACTCTCCGTAGATTGTTAATGAACTCATAAATATAAACTGACTCACACCATTTTCCTTCGCCCTCTGCGCCGTCCTGACCGCAAGATCTGTATTCACCTCGTAGTAGCGTTTTCTTTCTGTTTCTGACAACCGTTCCGTGTCTACATGGGCAATACCCGCGACATGAAACACCGTATCATAATAAGAGAAATCATAATCTCTCCATGCGTCATCCATCATGTTTATAGTGTCTATAGCAAAACAATCCATATAATGCTTCCCTGCATATTTTTCAAAGCTTTCACCCACATAGCTTCCAGCTCCTGTGATCAATATCCTCTTTTTCTGCAGATGATCTCTGCGAATATGAAATTTCTTTTTATATCCATATTCTTCAGATTCAATGTTATTTAAACTTTCTTTCCAGATCTGATCCCTATGGCTTCTGCCAATCCCTCCCTCCGCAACACCATCATGCATCAGAACGCTGGCAATCGTCCGCAAAAAAATAGCGGCATCCATCATGAACGCCGCCATTCCGCCTTTTCGGAGTATCTGAACATATTCTCCGTCAATTCTCGCTTTCTCCGGTATTTCCAATTCATCCCTTCCTCTGATCTGCGCTAATCCGGTAAGCCCGGGTAATATTGCATTCACACCATATTTCTCACGCTCCGCCACTAAATCATTCTGGTTCCAAAGAGCAGGACGCGGTCCGATGATGCTCATCCTTCCCCGGAGAATGTCCCATATCTGTGGAATCTCATCAAGTGATGTCCTCCTCAATACTCTTCCTGGCCTGGTCAGATACTTTTCCGGATCTTCCAGCAAATGCGTGGGCACATCATGCGGTGCACTCATATACATCGATCTGAATTTGTGGAGATGAAATATTCGTCCATCTTTCCCCACTCTTTTTTGGACGAAAAACACTGGTCCGGGATCATCAATATAAATGATAAGCGATATCACCCCAAACAAGGGTGACAGCAATACCAGTCCGATAAAAGACAATACCCTGTCAAGAAACGGTTTCACTATTTTCTCATACATGCCTATTGACCATATCAAAAATCATACTCTCATAACTCATTTTCCGCAAATCCTTTTCTTTAACAGGACGAAACGGCAGCTCAAGAAAATCTTTCACTTTCGTTATGCTATCCTCTCCCAAAATAAAATAACGACTTGGATCATAATGTTCAAAAAATTTTATATTTTTATTATTTGTAATGCATTTTTTCTCTTGAAATATACATTCCATCTCCCGCATCGTAATACTTTTTTGTCCTTTGGGTAATATACTTAGAATAGCCTTACTTTTACTAACCATATCTAAATACCTGCTGTATGGCATTATCTTCTTATAATATCTTTTCCAAAAAATCAAAAAACTTCTGTCGGGACTGATGTGGAAATCTGTCCTTAATCCCATTCTCTCAAATTCCTTTTGTATCCGCAGCACATCTTTTGCCCTCCCCTTGTCCCGACCAACATAAACAATGTCAAACCTCGTCTTCCGGTTTCTTTTTCCTTTCGGAAGTCTAAAACAAGAAAAGTAATATGGATTTTGTAAATTCATATCATACTGCTTTGCATCATCCGAATCATAAGTCCACTTCTCTATTGACCGGTCTGTAACAAGATTCGGATTCAATGTTCTGTTTACTCTGTTTTCATAAACCAGCAAAATCCTTGCTTTCGGTCTGATTTCCCGTAACCACATTAAAAATTCCGCGCATATCAACGGATCTGATACGATATATATTTTGTCATCTGTGTCTCTTAGTTTGGGATTAAACCAAATTACTTTTGGAAGGTTTAAAAAAAACCATACTTCTCTTACCAATCTCAACAATAAACAATAATCTCTATAGGGAATCACAGTTTTAAATCCGCATCGGCGAATACCCTCCTGCCAATATTCGTTCCCCCGCTCTCTAGCCCGGATCATACAAATTCCATTTTTATCATTTGTCAGACACACTTCTTGTATACTTCCTCCATCTTCATCCGAACCTTTTCAGATGAGAATTTTTGAATTCTTCTTTTTGCCCGCCGCCCCATCACATGCCTCTTTTGAGCATTCCTACACATCCATACAATGGCTTTTGCGATATCCTTAGAATCAGGGCTTGTCAAGATACCGTTTTTTCCGCTTTCAATCAGATCCACATTCCCGCGTATCTTGGTTGCAATACATGGAACCCCTGCCGCCATTGCTTCCATTAGCGCAACAGGCAGCCCTTCTCGCAGCGATGGAAAAACAAAAATATCCGCCACTTGGCATAATTCCGCTATATCCGTCCGATAACCCAAAATATGCACATTTGAGCGACAGCCATTTGCTTCTGCCGTCTTTTTCAACATATTTTCCAATTTGCCTTTTCCAGCAATATAATAATGTAGGCTTTTATTATTCAATTTTCCCATTGCCAATATCACGGCTTCATGATTTTTGTTTGCGCTCAATTCCCCCACAGAAAGAAGCATTATGTCTTTTTCACCTAATCCAAGTTCCTTTTTCTTTTCAGACATATTGAATACAGCTTTTCCGAATTTTTCTATGTCTATACCTACTCCGGGTACATATAAAATATCTTTTATCTTAAATTTTCTTTTTGCCAGCCTATAGTCTTCTGCATTTAGCGTAATTAAAATATCCGTGTATCTGCTCAGAATATATTCCATCGGATAATAAATCAGCCAATTCTTAAACGGCGCTCCCTTATAAAAATGAAACCCATGTGCCGTATAGATGATTTTTAAATGATGTTTTTTTCGAAATTTTCCAGCCACAATTCTCGTAATCGCTGCCCCAATCGGAGAATGGCAATGTATTATGTCAAATCGTTCTTTTGCTACTAATTCTTTCATTTGCTTGACTGAGCGGAACTGCTCTCTGATATTTTTAGGATTTCTGGAAAAATCGATCTGTTTGATTTTGACACCTTTGGCCTTCATTTCCTCTGCAAAAATTTTTATATTTTTTTGAGGTGTATTGTCTTCCTCTGTACAAAAATTCGCAGCCAGCGTCACCTCATATCCAAAGGATAAGAGAATATCCATATTGCTCCTGTTGAAATTATCCAGCATTGATGCTACGGATGCTGTTAATAAAGCCTTTTTCATTTGCGGATGTTTGGATTTAGTATTTTTATCATCACACATTTTAGGTTGCTTTTATCCTACCCCCGTGCTATGATGTTTAAAAATATCATCACACTACAGGATCAGGAGGTATATAGAATGACTATCGATACAAATACGGTTGTTTCCATCTCTGAAGCTAACCAGAACTTCTCGAAGGTCTGCCGCATGGTCGATAATCTCGGCAAGGCAGTCATTTTCAAGAATAACTCGCCCAAATACATGGTGCTTGAGTTTTCGGTTGCCGAGAGGGCTGAGGCATCATTTGGCAATGCCCTGTCCGAAAGCAATACATCTTATATTCCTGCTTCGGATGAAGAGGCAAAAGCCATTTCCGCGCAGCTTATGGAACAGAATGATACAGCATATAAAGAACTTGCCAAATGAAAGTACTCACGAAAGAGCAGATCCTCGACTATCACAAGGAACTTATCAACCGTTATGGCGGTTCCCACGGAATCAGGGACGAAAAACTGTTTGATTCCGCCCTTGCCGTTCCATTTCAGTCATTCGGAGGCATAGACTTTTACCCTTCTACCGAAGAAAAAGCTGCACGCTTGGGATACGGTCTTGCCGCTAACCATCCTTTCCACGATGGGAACAAGAGAATCGGTGCTCACGCAATGCTTGCATTCCTCTGTATGAATGACATAAAACTGTCCTATACTACTGATGAACTGAGCGACATCTTCATGTCAGTCGCCTCCGGAAATACAGAAGAATCTGAACTCCTTGACTGGATCAACTCTCACAAGTAAGTATCTATGACCGTCTGCCTCGTCCTTCTATCTGCATATATGAATACCTTGAGTTTCCGTTAAATGCATTTTAAATTTTCTTTTTGCCAGCCTACAGATGCTGCTAATAAAGCTTTTTTCATTTGCGATTGTTTGGATTTAGTATTTTTATTATCACACTACTCATTAAATACCCCCCCACAAAAGCTCCAATAAATACCATTGTGTGCAGCATCTTGCTGTACACAATCCCATAATCCAATGCTTCTTTATATAAAATTTTCAATAGTGTTGGATGCAATAAATATATCCCATATGATTTCTGTGCTATGTTTAGCAATACCTTGTCAAAAATTTGATTGCTTTTTGTTCCCAAAAACAGCAGAAATGTAACCCCTGCCGATATATAATAAGATGGAACCATAATGTATGGCGATAGCCCCCGGACACATTCAAACAAAAAAACAAACACCATCATGCTGAAAATAGACACACAAGCGCCCACTTTACATATGGCTATTGTCTGATGCGATAGCATATAATATATGATCCCGCCCAAGATAATACTTCCCAGAGGTATAGAACGCATAAGAAGATCATAGGTCGCCCCAATCAATATGGGTTGCTGCGTTACATTATAGATAAAAACCCCGATAAATATAACGCTCACCACAATAGGATATATTTTTTCTCCATTGGACAATGTAAAAAACGATGACAGTACTATAAAAATAACTGTAAGATATAATGTCCACTCATCCAAGCAAGCAGTATTGCTGTTGCTCCCGATCAGAAATATCGACCTGTAAAATAGCTCAGACGCTTCGAAAATATGAAAAAAGCTAAGGTTCAAAAACAAGCAAAATGCTGCCGCCATCCAATAGCCGGGATATATGGAATAACATCTCCTGACCAGAAATTGCCGAAACGGATACTGCTTAGTATCTATCTGCTTTGCAATAAAAAAACCTGTTATCAAGAAAAAAAATACTACAAATTGAAGGATTCCATATCTCCCTGGGAAATCTAATGTTTTTCCAACCTCCAGTCCGTAATTCATTTCGGCATACGCAAAAGAGTGGGCGAAAACAATTCCTATGCAGCTGATAGCTCTTAAGTATTAAAGGCCTTTTATTTTGTTCATCATATTTCCCCTGTGGACCATAAGGTTAAAGTTTCTATAAAAGACAGGATGATACCTATTGTAATTGTCCTATAAAATTTTTCATCACAAAAAAATTTGTATATCTTATTATCCATAATAATTTCTTGAAAATAATATGAAAAAATAAAATACAATATAACGTAGGCTGGCAATGCTGTACGCCATTCACAGTGAGAATATAAATACGGCAAAACAAGTGCAATAAATATCATCCATATCCATCGTCGCTCAAACATATTTATTTCTTTATATTTTATCAAACAATAAATAGATATGATGAGAGTCAAATAATTAAGAAAACTAAAGAGCAACCCATGCAAATTACGATACCAAATTTTGGCGTCGTAATTGATATTCGTTTTTAAATCCAATATAGTAAACATCTTTTTTACTATGCATGACACAAATTCAAGGGGACTATTACTATAAACATCTATTGCTTGCTGAGGATACAATTCGAGCGAGCGATCACCATATAGCTGTTCCTTCATCGTCATCAATTGATCATCACCAATAAAATTAGGCCACAATACCATTCCGTAGAAAAAAAATGTATTCCAACCGCTCCATGTAACAGGATATCCTGCATATGCGTCCCGAGAATCATAAGGAAGAACTCCAATATGATGATTTTTGTTATTCGTTATTGCTTGTGGAAGAGCAACAATAAAAAAACATATTATAAAAACACTTGTGCATACCAAAATCCTTTTATAATCTATTTTGATGTTCCCCATCCAGGACTTTATCCTCTCTCGAATCATATTTCTATTTTCAATTATATCCACAGTCAAATACAGCAATAAAAATATTATCGATTCATGCCAGTATGATACTCTCCAATTAGTTGCCATTCCAAAAAACAATCCAGCCAGCATAGCTGGTTTGACTTGTTTCGTTTTAATTGTTTTTGCTAGATATAAAAGAAATGCAAAATATATTGCAACCGAATAGTAATCTGTCATAGCCCCGATTAAAAACCAATTCCAAAAGTAGGCATTTAACAAAATAAAAACTACTAATGAAAACAATTTTGGTTTATGCTTCGTCGCTATGTAATATAATTGTGGAACAATCCAAGTGCCAAACCATGAAAAAACAAATGTCGGAAATAATAAATATACTTTTACTGGATCAAAACCGATATGTGCTGCTATGCATCTAGCTATCGTAGTAGGCATCATAACCATATAGCCTCGAAATGTTGCAAGCGTTGCCATATAGTCAAAATCAAAAAAGCCATGTTTAAAAATGTATGTGTTCCAATATCCGGCTTGATCACCCAAAGCATTATCCGGCATATAATATGGTGTTCCAATATGAAACACATATTGTCCCAAAGCAACCAAATACAATATCAACCAAATAACCAGTAAGATCCTTACATCAAAATTGTATTTATATTCCCATATCTTCCCAAATATGCGCTTTTCAGATAATAAGTGGATATGCATTGAATATATCAACAAAAAAACAACCGCTATCGTTATTATATAAATTAACAATTGAAAACCAATTTTCAACCAATTATTCGCAAATGGAAATATCTTAACAGCCCCTAATCCCCTTTCTGTATCTGTAATATTATGTTCCTCGCTTAAACCTCGCGTTGAAGAATATGCTATAGTTTTCATTTCAGATGTAATAGGAATCGTAATACATTGCGTGGGTGAAACAATCACAGCATATATCCAGACATATTTATCACCATCTTGCGATTTTTCCAAAAGATAATCTTTTTGAACATTCCATCCCATTTTTTCATACCACGAATTGGATCGATTATCTTCTCCAACAATGTGCTCCGTATCAGCTTCTGTAATGACAGTGACTAAATCCATGGGCAAAATTTTATATGTTATCGTATAATTAACAACATCTTTAAATAAACTGACTATAACAGCCGCCAAAAGAACAAAATATATTATACACTCTAAAGATATCTTATTTTTATTCATAAATTAAATACCGCTTTTACTCCTGCCTTTTTTGCCACCATAATAATACTACTCCCAAATAGTACTCTTGCTGATTTCTTCATCTGTTTTTGTTCTATCCTTTCAAATATTCCTAATATTATATTGACAATACCTAGTCTTGACTTGAACTGCGATTGAAAAATTTTTTCACGTTCCTCTTCGGATCGTTCACTCTGTTTTTTTAAGAATCCGATCTTTTCCAGAAACACCCGTAATAATAAAATCGGGAAAAAAAGAAAACTCATAAAATAGCTTTTGTAGCAAACAGCAAATCCACAATTTTCCAAAAGCTTGCACATCGTAGTTATCCTGTATCTACGAAAATGTCCGGCGTAATCATCCTCACTGCTCCACAGACATTTAAAAGCAGGTGCCGTAAGCAAAAGTACCCCCCATCCCTCATTTTTTTGCCTAACATACGAACAAAGCCCTCATCATCCTGAATATGCTCCAGCACATCCAACAAAAGCACCTGTGTAAAACTCCCATTCTCCGGATAGCTTTCTGTCATCATAGCGCAATCAGTCTTTAATCCTCGTTGACGCCCATTTTTACATGCTTTTTCTGATGGCTCCATTAAAAGCATATTGAATCCCTTTTTTGCTGCAGCGGAAGTCGTATATCCATTTCCACCACCAATATCAACGGTCAATACTTCTTTGGTGAAATATCTGCTCATCATACCAATAATGACCTGTGCTCTGTACTGAAACCACCAAGATTCATCTTCCAGCCGAAACAGTCTGTCCTCACTTTCATCAGTGAATACTGTTTTCGAATTACTAACTTTATTAGAAGATATATTCTGAATATCCATATTTATAGTAAACGACATAAATAAATTTACTTTATAATCAATATGTGGTATACTCCAATTACTAGGAGGTACTAAATATTTGAATAACCGAAAATACAAAACCGATCCCGAAATATTGTTGAAAAAAGGTAAAGAAATAA